>JBDGXI010000148.1:0-5100 GCA_039584685.1 Gemmatimonadota bacterium
GTGAAGAACCTTCATCGGAGGTCCTCTACTCCACCGTGACGCTCTTGGCCAGATTGCGTGGCTTGTCCACGTCGCAGCCTCGCAAAGTGCCCATGTGATAGGCCAGCAGTTGAAGCGGTATGCTCGTGATGACCGGCTGCAGACAGTCCTCAGTGCTGGGAACGATGACCACTTCGTCCGCGAGCTCCGCGAGACCGTTCGGCTCGGTGGTCAGCGCGACCAGGTAGCCTCCTCGCGCTTTCACTTCTCTCATGTTGGAAAGGACCTTCGGATACACGGCATCGCGAGGGGCAATCACCACAACGGGCATGTTCTCGTCGATGAGGGCGATCGGACCGTGCTTCATCTCGGCGGCTGAGAAGCCCTCCGCGTGTATGTAGCTGATTTCCTTGAGCTTCAGAGCTCCTTCGAGGGAAGCGGGGAAGCTGTACCCTCGACCCAGATACAGGAAGTTGCTGCTTCCACGCTCGACCAGACGTTGGGCCAGTCCCTCGAACTCGTCAGCGCGAGCGAGGACTCTTCGTACCTTGTCGGGGAGCGACTGCATCTCGGACAGCACACGACCGGTCACATCCGGATCGAGTCCCCTCTGCCGACCGAGGTACAGGGAGAACAGCGCCATTGCCACGACCTGGGAGGTGAACGCCTTGGTCGAGGCGACCCCGATCTCCGGGCCGGCATGAAGGTAGATTCCTGCGTCCGTCGCGCGGGCGATGGAGCTTCCCACCACGTTGACGATGCCGAGTGTGGTCGCGCCCTTCTCCTGGGCCAGAGTGAGCGCTGCCAGGGTATCGGCGGTCTCGCCCGACTGCGAGATTCCCACGACGACCGTTCCGGGCTCGAGCACGGGGTTCCTGTACCGCCATTCAGACGCATACTCCACGTCTGCCTGCACGCGTGCGAACTCCTCGATCATGAACTTCCCGATGAGACCGGCATGCCAGGACGTGCCGCAAGCCGTCAAGACGATCCGCCGGGCCTCCGACAGGATCCCCGCAACATCGGACAGCCCGCCGAGCTTCACCGCCGCGGGTGAGCGCTGGATTCTGCCGCGCATCGTCGCCTCGAGGCTGGTCGGCTGCTCGTGTATTTCTTTCAGCATGAAATGAGAGTGGCCCCCACGCTCCGCGGCCTCGAGATCCCAGTCGAGTTCTTCGACCGGCTTCACGATCCGGGACATCGCGTCCGTTGACAGGATGTCACACCCTGACGAGTCGAGCACGGCCAGCTCTCCATCGTCCAGGTAGACGACCCGCCGGGTGTACGGCAGGACGGCCGCGGCGTCCGACGCGGCGAAGAACATGCCGTCGCCAAGGCCGATCAGGAGCGGCGACCCCCGACGCGCACACACGATCCTGCCGGGCTCACGGGAGCTCATCACGGCCAGGCCGTACGTGCCCTCGACCAGGCTCAGGGCGCGGGCAACGCTGAGGTGCAGGGGTGGCAGCCATTGCTCCTCTATCAGGTGTGCCAGCACCTCGGTGTCCGTATCCGACTGAAATTCGTGACCTCTCCGCCTCAACATGGCCCGGAGCACATCGGCGTTTTCGATGATGCCGTTGTGACACACCGCGATCTCGCCGGAGCAGTCCTGGTGGGGGTGTGCGTTGCCGACGGTCGGCGCCCCGTGCGTGGCCCACCTGGTGTGCGCGATACCGGACTCGCCCTCGACCGGCTCCCGGTCGAGCAGAGCCCCGAGGGCCTCGAGCCGGCCGGCGGCGCGGCGGGTCTCGAGTCCGGTTCCGTTCTGCACCGCCAGACCCGCCGAGTCGTATCCCCGGTATTCGAGCCGACTGAGTGCCTCGAGGAGAATGGGTGTCGCCTCTTCTCTTCCGGCAAACGCGACGATTCCGCACATGGGCTGTGATCCTCTTGAATACGGACTCCCCGCGAAGCCATGTCCAGCTCCGGCGCTCCGCGGATCTGGCGGTTGATCCCGCCGACATGGGACTCCGGTACAAGACGCGCGCCAGTCGCCGGGTGTTGATGTCTCTGCAGGCCGCGTCTCACTGAACGTCTTATGATGTAAGTAGTTACGACGAGGGCTCAGAAGCGGGCGGTCCGTGATCGGAGGACCGATCGGAGGGAGGTGTGGCAGGTACGCCACACGAAAGAGGCGATCTCGGTCGACGCTGGCCGTGGGCCGGTCGGCACGGATCAGCCGGTCATTGGCCAGACGATGGGGATCAGCAGCAGACAGACGATCGCCAGAAGGATCTGCAGAGGAACTCCGACTCTCGTGAAGTCCGTGAAACGATACCCGCCAGGACCATACACTATGAGGTTGGTCTGATAGATCGGGGTGGACATCGACAGCGACGCACCGACCGTCACACCGACCACGAACGGCCTCGGATCGAGTCCGAGGCCGGCGGCGGCAGACACGGCCACGGGAAACATGATCGCCACGGCCGCCGCGTTCGCCACCAGGGCGTTGAGCAACATGGCCGCCGCGATCGCGGCGCCCAGGACGCCGACCGGACCCAGGCTGGCCCCCGCTCCCGCGACACCTTTCGCGAGTATCGCCGCTGCGCCACTGGCATCCAGCGCCATGGCGATTCCGAGAGCCGATCCGATCGTGATGAGCACCGACCAGTCGATGGAGCGCTTGGCCTCACCGAGGCTGAGGCAACCGACGACGACCATAGCCATCGCCGCTCCGATCGCGCTCACTACGATCGGGACGACATCCAGGGCTGCCAGCGCAACCATGGCGATGAGTATGAGCACCCCCACCATGGCTCGGCTTCGCCTGGGGGCACTGCTGTCCCCGACCCGGCTCACGAGGTAGAAGTCAGGCGAATAGCGGAACGTTCGCGAGAAGGCCTCGGCCGCCTCGATGAGAAGGGTGTCGCCCGGGCGCAGGACGATGTCGCCAATCCGACCCTCGATCCGCTCGCCGTGCCTGTGTACGGCGAGCACCGCCGCATTGTATCGCCCACGGAAGGCGGCGTCGCGAATGTTCGAGCCCACAAGCGGCGATCCCGGTGAAATGACGGCCTCGTGGAGGTGCCAGTGACTCGTGTCTGGCGGTCGGCTCGACGCCGTGGGAGTGAGTCCGTCAAAGCTCCGCAGATCGACGATGCTCTCGACGACCCCCGCGAAAGTCAGCAGGTCTCCCGAGAGCAGCCGCACGTCGGGTCCCACCGGGGATATGATGCCCGTCGAACGCTCCACACGCACCAGGAACAACCCGGGAAGGTGGCGCAGTCCCGCCTCGACGATAGTCTTGCCGATAAGAGGAGAAGGGTCGGTGAGGCGCATCTCGACAAGGTACCGACGAACGTCCTCTCCAACCGTGCGAATCGGAATGCGATCCGTGAGAAGACGGGGAGCGACCCGCGTCAGGTACGCGATACCGATGAGCGCGCACGGCACACCGATGGCCGCGAGTTCGAAGAAGCCGAAGCCGGGCATCCCGGCCCGCTGCAGGAGTCCATGGCTCACAAGGTTGGTCGAAGTCCCGATCAGCGTGCAGATGCCTCCCAGGAGCGAGGCGTACGAGAGCGGGATCAGCAACCGAGACGGGGATACGTGGTTGCGCTTTGCCCATGCGGTGACCGTGGGAACGCCCATCGCCACGACGGGTGTGTTGGCGAGAAAGGCTGAGAGAAAGGCGGAGGACGCAGTCAGGCGAAGGAGGGCCCGCCCGATCCGATTTCCGCTCCCGAGGACCGCACGTGAGGCATTCTCCAGCACGCCCGTCGACCGCATCCCCGCAGCGACGATGAACAGGGCGCCCACCGTCGCCACGGCAGGATTGCCAAAACCCGCCAGGCCCTGCTCGGGCGTGACGACCCCCGCGGCCATGAAGACTACGAGAGCCGAGAACAGCATCGCGTCCGGCGGCGCCACATCCTTTACGATCAGCAAGACCGCCAGGGCGATAACCGCCAGTGTGAAAATCGCGGCCGGTGTCACCGGGGCCTCCGAGCTCCGTGGGCTATCCGGCTGGCTGACGCGCCTGATACGACTTCATCAGGATCGCGGCGATTTCGGGCCGGGTGAACTCCTCGGGCGGCGACTCGCCGCGTGAGAGCATTTCACGAACTTTGGTTCCCGAGAGAAAGACGCGCTCCTCCATCGACGCCGGCGATGTCTTGGGAGTCGCCATCTGCTTCGTGCGCAGACAGTAGAAGGAATGCTCGAACTTCAATGGTTCGATTCCGAGCGCATCCAGATCGATCTCGTCGAAGATCTTCTGCGCGTCGTACGTGCCGTAGTAGTCGCCGACCCCGGCGTGGTCCCGGCCCACGATGAAGTGGGAGCACCCGTAGTTGCGCCGCATGATGGAGTGGAAAATGGCTTCCCGGGGGCCCGCGTAGCGCATGGCGGCGGGCAGCACCGACAGCATCACCCGGTCCGCGGGATAATAACCGTCGAGGAGGACTCGGTAGCACTCCATGCGCACGTCGGCCGGTATGTCGTCGGACTTGGTCTCCCCCACCAGGGGATGCACCAGCAGTCCATCCACCACTTCGAGGGCACATTTCTGGATGTACTCGTGGGCCCGGTGGATCGGGTTCCGGGTCTGGAACGCTACGGCCGTCTCCCACCCGCGCTCGGCGAACGCGGCCCTGGTCTGTGCCGGCGCGAGGTTGTCTTCCGGAAACCCCGTGATGTCCTCTTCATACACGTATCGGATCGGACCCGCTACACAGTGGCCGCCCATCCGGTACATCGCGGCCACGCCCGGGTGGGCCCGGTCCGATGTGCGGAACACGGCCTCGGCCTCACGGTCGCGGTCGCGATCGAAGACGTCGGTGACGCCCACCACGGCGGCCAACTTGCCGTCCGGCGCGTACAGCGCGACGGTCTGTCCCACGGCGATGTTCGCCGCCTCTTCGTCGGACACCGGCAGCACCACCGGTATAGACCAGGGCAAACCGCCGGGCAGCGTCATCTCGTTCACGACGCTCCCGTACGCATCCCGGTCCATGAAGCCGTCGAGTGGGGACAGGCCGCCCACGGCAATCAGATAGAGGTCACTGAGCGTCCACGGCGATATGTGCACGGCCGGAAGGCCCTCGGCTTCCGCGCGCAACTCAGCGGCTTCGGATGAAGAGGCGACCCGGTCGACCAGGACGCCGCCATAAGGTT
>JBDGXI010000149.1:0-7184 GCA_039584685.1 Gemmatimonadota bacterium
CTGCACCGGTACGCCCGCCTCGAGGTTGAGAAGCAGCGATCGTCCCTCGGCGCGGGTGACGTCCAGACCGTCTACGGACAGCAGGGTGTCCCGTGCCTGCACCCCGGCCACGTCCGCCGGGCCATCCACCATCACAGAGGTGACCACGGGAGGTCGATCGCATACGGTTTCGGCGGTCGGCGGGACCTCGCAGCGCTCCTCGAGCAGGACCCCGATGCGGGCCTTCTCCTCCGGAACCCAGCTCATTTCGGTCTCCTGGCCCGGCAACGCGCTGCTCGTCAGCGCAAGCGACAGGGCCAGCAGCCCGAGGCCCCGCCAGCCGGTCTCGAGTCCCGAAACAGTGTCGAACGTCTTCATCTCATATCCCCACGCCGGTCGTCAACGACCGTGTTTCGTGTCTCAATACTCCGCCGCGGTCATGCGCAGCGTCTGGTCCAGCTGGCCCGCGAGGTCGTCGCGCTCGTCCACCAGCTGAAACAGGAAGTTGTTGACCACGGGGTCCGCCGGAGCTTCACGCAATGCGTCCCGCGACGCTTCGATCATCGCGTCCAGGTGCGTGATTCGCTCGGCGACCGCCTCGGGGTCTGCCTGCCGCTCGCTCAACTCGCCGGGGCCCTCGCGCAGGTGCTGCAAGTCCGCCACCGTTCGCAGGTAGGCGTCGGCTGGCTCGATGGCCGCCGCCACGGCCGGGACGGGCTGCGGCTCGTCGGAAGTCACGTTGATCCGCTGACCCACCATGAGCCCCGCGGCGAACAGGGCGACGACGGCCGCCGCCTGCAGGGGCCAGCCCAGCGCTCTGCGCCACGCGGGCTTCGCCAACGGCCGCACCGCTGGCTCTCCGACGGGCGGCAGCCCCAACGCGTCCTGGACAGCGTCCCATTCACCGACCGGCGGCTCCAGGTCGGTGAGGCCTGACAGCGCCATTCGCATCCGGCTCATCTGCTCGTATTCGCGGGCGCACTCCGGGCAAGCCGCGATATGCTCGAGGCCGCCGGGAACGCCCTCCGGGCTATCCAGCAGGGCCGAGATCCGCTCTCTGTTCAAGTGATCAGGCATGATTACCCGCTTCGTTTCTCTCTCGGACCGGTGACAGCATGTCGCGCATGCGGGCCCGGGCCTTGTGCAACTGTGACTTCGATGTTCCCACCGCGATCCCCATTCGGTCCGCGATCTCGTCGTGTGTCAGGCCCTCCACGTCGTGCATGACGAGCACCATCCGGTAGCCGGGTGACAGCTGATCCAGCGCCTGGCTCAGGACCTTCTGGTTCAGCACCGTCTCGTCGGTGGGCGGGGGTCCGGACCGTCTCTCGGCCGCCGCCTCCACATCGGGCCGTTTGCTCTGTCTGCGCAGCCGGTTCAGGGCCGAATTCACCGCGAGCCGATGCATCCAGGTGCCGAACGACGACTCGCCCCGAAACAGGTGAAGCTTCTCGAACGCCCGCACCCAGGCGTCCTGGGACACGTCCTCCGCCAGGTGATCGTCTCCGACCATCCGCCGCACCACGGAGTACACGCGGCCGCTGTGCGTCGCGTAGAGGTCCGCCATCGCGCGGCGATCGCCCCGTCGGGCCGCCGCGATCAGTTGAGCGTCAGACATGCGCCTCGTTTCTCGTGTCGCCGGTATTTGGACGGGTAGGAGGGGCCCTGAGTTGCCTCACCTCGTTCGGCCTCCCTGCGGTCTCTACGAGACCTTCGGGGTGTCCGCTAGCTTCCGGGCCGGTCGCCTTCCAGGCGCCGCATCAGCCACGGCGTCCCCAGATAGGCCGAGATCGCCACCACGAGTCCCGCGGTCGCGTCGATCCCGTAGTGGAACCGTCCGTATACCGTTGCCAGGGTTAGAGACACCGCGAAGGGCGCCATGATCCAGAACACGCGCTTGCTTTCCCGGCCCGTGGCGAACCAGGCAGCCAGGGTGGCCGCCACGTGCGAGGAGGGGAACGCAGTGCCCTTGGAGGATCCGGACTCGAGGATCGAGTGCACGAGCCAGAACATCTTCCCGTTCGCCGCGTCGCCGACGAGCTTCGGGAAGTCGTAGCGCGGACCGGCCACGGGAAAGACGGAAAAGCACACGTAACACACGAAGAAGGCCAGCGCGATGGTGAAAGAGGCTCGCTCCAGCGCTCGCGGACCCTTGAGCAGAAAGGCCGTCGCGGCAGCGCCCGGTACGATGAAGTAGTAAGAGAAGTATCCCAGGTGCAGGACTTCGGAGAACCACAGGCGGTTATACCACTCGCCGAAGTCCATCGCGAGCTGCGCGCCGAACAGCGATTGCTCCCACTCCATCACGGTGGCGTCGAAGTAGCCCGTCACGTGCACCTGGTTCAGGGGCGCCAGCTCCAGGTACAGAAGAGGGGTAAGGGCAACCGGATAGAACAGGCGAAAGAACAGGACCAGCCTGTGCGCGGGGAGGGGAAGCGCCGCCGCCCACCAGATGAGGCCCATCACCACGGCGTGCACTAACGCGATCCCCAGGCCCATCCCGCTGAGGCTGGTCAGGGCCACCATTCCGGTAGCCGCCAGGTAGGCGAGCGTCAGGTAGTCGACCGCGAGCGGCCCCTGGCTGCTCATCTCCTTCTCGGCTCGGAATTCGTTGATCACTTGAGCCACCCGTGCTCGCGGTACCACCGACCCGTCTCGGCGATCGCATCCCGCACATACGTGCTGGCGCGCCAGCCGAGTGCCATTTCCGCTTCCCGCGGATCGGCGGTCCAGTCGAGTCGGGACAGGTCGTCGGCCGTCCGTCGATCGAACTGGGGAGGCAACCCGACGAGGCGTGCCGCGGCCTCGGCCACCGCTCCGCTCACCTGCCAGACAGGGCTCGGAACTCTGACCAGGCGGACCTGTTTTCCAACGGCAGCGCCCAGGGCTTCGCCCATGGCGGCCCACGTTACGATCTCCGGGCCTACGATCGGGATGGGCTTCGTGTCCACACCGGGTCGGGCCACTGCCCGAATGACGGCCTCCGCCACGTCCTTCACGTACACGGGTTGCAGGCGGCCCGTGCCCGTCGGCACCGGCAACACGCCCGTCTTCGCCACCTTGAACAGGTTGAGCGAGTCCTCGTCCCTCGGGCCGTAGATCCCGCCGGGCCGCAGGATCACGCCCTGCATCGCCCCGCCGGAATCGGAAAGCACCTGGAACAGGCGCCGCTCTGCGGCCAGCTTGCTCTCGCCGTAGGCGCTGGTCGGTCGATCGGCCTCCGTCCCGCCACGCGGGTCGTCCCGGTCGGGGCCGCGCGCCGCGAGGCTGCTCACGAGGACGAAACGTCGCACTCCGGCATCGACTGCCGCCCGCGCGAGATCCTGCGTCCCCTCGGCGTTGACCCTGTGGTACTCGGCGTCGGACCTGGCCCGGGTGAGGCCTGCCGAGTGCACCACCACCTCCACCCCTTCGAGCGCCGCCGCCAGCTCCTGCGGCGAGCGCACGTCCGCCGTGACCCGCTTCACGGGGAGGGATTCCAGCCACCTGAGATTGCTCGTCTTGCGGACGGTGCACCGAACGGTCCAACCCTCGGCGACCAGGGCGTCGGCCACGTGGCTGCCCAGAAAGCCCGTGGCCCCGGTGATGAGAACGGTGTGGGAGGTGTCAGACACCAGACTCGAGATCCCGATCGTACATGCGGTAGCGCTTGTACACGTTCGAACCCAGCTTCTCGATCGGCTTCCGCATCGCGTAATTGTGCTCGAGGATCCAGCCGAACTCCCCGGCGGTCATCCCCTTCGCCACCCCTTCGCGGAAGATACGCAGGATGAGGAGGGAATCGATCCCCTTGTGCCTGTATTCCTCGACCAGGCCCAGAGTCAGCACCCGGCACATGTCGATGGACTTCGCCCGTCGCAGCACCTTGAGAAGACCGAACGGGAACAGGCGACCGTTCGCCTTGACCAGGGCCTGGTTGTAGTCCTTCAGCCACAGGGCGAAGCCGATGGGCTCTCCGGCCTCGTTCTCGGCGAAGATGACCTGCTCGGGGTCCTTCATCACGGCCATCTTGAGCTCTTGGGCCATGAACCGGATTTCGTCGTCCGTCATCGGAACGAAGCCCCAGTTCTTCTCCCACGCCTTGTTGTACACGAGCAGAACGCGGTCGAGCTCGGCCGCGAAGTCTTCCTTGCGCAGCGTCCGGACGGACACTTCCAGTCTCTTGGCGAGCCGTTGCTCGCGCTTGAGCAGGAATTCCGGCGGGATGTTGTTGTCCAGGTAGTAGCTCACCATGTCCATGGCGGCGTGGAATCCCGCGTTCAGAATCAGGTCTTCGTAGTACTCGGGGTTGTACGGCATCATGATGGTCGCCGGGCGATCGAATCCTTCGACCAGCAGTGCGGCACTCTCGTTCGTGGAGAAGTTGGCCGGGCCTCTGATCACCTCGAGCCCGCGATCCCGAAGCCAGTCGGATGCGGTGGCCAGCAGCGCGTTCGCCACCTTCTGCTCGTCCACGCACTCGAAGAACCCGAAGAACCCGACCGGCTCGTCGTGGTAGGCGACGTGATTCCGATTGTGGATGGCCACGATCCGCCCGACCGTCTCACCGCCGCGCACGGCGATGAAGGGCTGGACTTCGGAGTGCTTGTGGAAGGGGTGTTTCTCCCGGTCGAACATCACCTTCATGTCCCGGAGGAGCGGAGCCACCCAGTTCGGGTCACCCTTGTAGATTCGATACGGCAGGTCGAGAAACCGGTTGAATTCCTTCTGGCCGTCCGCCGGTATGACCTGTACGTCCCGCGAGGCCGTCACGCCACCTCGATCCCGTGCCCGAGGACCCCGTACTTCTTGCCGACCCGTGCCAGCTGCTCGAGCACGAAGTCGAGCTGCTCGTCTGTATGCGTCGCCATGTAGCTGGTGCGAAGCAGGCACCTGCCATCGGGGACCGCCGGCGGTACCACCGGATTCGTGAACACTCCGGAGTCGAACAGCTCCCGCCACACCAGGAACGTCTTCTCCATCGTGCCGATGAGGATCGGAACCACGGGCGTTTCGGTAGCCCCTATATCGAATCCCAGGATCGTGAGCTCCTTCATCATCCGGCGGGTGTTGGCCCACAGGCGTTCCTGGCGCTCCGGTTCGGTCCGAATGATCTCGACCGCCTTGATTGCTGGCGCTGAACATCAGCGCCCGAGCGTTGTTGCGCAGGAAGTCGATCACCAGGGCGCTCGCCGCCACGAAGCCTCCAATCGAGGCCAGCGACTTGCTGAACGTGCCGGTGATCAGGTCCACCTCGTCGGTGAGGCCGAAGTGCGCAGCAGTGCCCGCGCCATGAGGCCCGAGGACGCCCAGCGAGTGGGCGTCATCCACCATGACGGCTGCCGAGTGCTTCTTCGCCAGCGGGACGAGGTTGGGAAGGTCGGCGATGTCGCCTTCCATGCTGTACACGCCGTCCACGATGACCATCTTGCCCCGGCCCGGGTCGGCCGCCTCGAGCAGTCGTTCGAGATGGTCCAGGTCGGCGTGCCGGAATCGCTGGATCTCGCCAAAGCCCAGTCGCGCCCCGTCCTGGATGCACGCGTGGTCGAGCTTGTCCAGGAACACCGTGTCGTTGCGCCCGAGCAGGGCCCCTATGGTACCGAGGTTCGTCTGGTAGCCCGTGCTGAATACGAGGGCCGCCTCCTTGCCTATGAAATCGGCCAGATCCTCTTCCAGCTGGTCGTGCAGGTCGAGGTTTCCGTTGAGGAACCGGCTTCCCGTGCAGCCGCTGCCGTACTTGTCGAGAGCCGCCTTGGCGGCCTCGAGAATCCTGGGATCGTGAGTGAGTCCCATGTAGTTGTTGGAACCCACCATGACCTTCTTGTGGCCGTCGATGACGACCTCGGTATCGGCCGAGGACTCGATCCGCTGGAAGTACGGATACAGCCCCGCCACCCTCAGATCACGGGCGATGGTGAAGTTCGCGCACTTCTCGAACACGTGCATGCTATGGCGACCCCTGATCGGGTAACGGAGACGCGCGCTGCGGAATCGCAGCCCTGACCAAGTGAAAAAAGGTACCTGAGAGAACCCGGCCGAGCAAGCAAGTTGCCGCTTCTGGCGGGGCTCCCCGGCGTTCAGGAGGGGTGCGCCGGCACGTCTTGCCCCGGAGGCGATGGCGGCACATTCTCCCCTCCATGACCTCCACGATGCGGCATTGGCGGGCCGACCTCCCGGTCACGGTCTTCCTGACGGCCCTGTTCGTCCTCGCGATCGGCAGTTGCGCTACTTCCAGTCAGACGGTGGCCGATGACGTCGGTGGCACCGTGGTCCCGGTAGCGGTCGTTCCGGCCGACGATTCGGCGGCGGAAGCCGAGGCGCCGGAGCCGACGGCAGAGGCGGAGGTCGAGGCAGGCGGTCCCGCTGACCCCGAACCGGCAGCCGAGCTCGATCTGGATTCCCTGGTCGCCGCCATCCGTGCCGAGGCCGCCGAGCCCAGAACTCGATCGATACTTCCGTTTGGAATCGCCTGGACGCCCACCGCACCGATCGAGGGATCGGCGATCGCGTTCCGGGTGTTGCAGCCACGCGGAGGCCTCGTGCCCGAGGCGGTGGCCGGCCGATTTGCGGGCAAAGTGGTGAGGTTCGGGCGCATGCACGGGACGTGGCTCGGAATCGCCGCCGTCCCCATCGACACCTACGGTCCCCTGGAGCTGGAGCTCGAGTTCCGGTTCGGCGACGGCTCGGTCTATGAACAGACGGTCCATCTGGATGCGGCCGCCCGGCAGTGGGACGAGACCTCTCTCTCGGTGGCCCCGAAGTACTCTTCGCCGCCTCCCGAAGTCCAGGATCGCATCGCCCGCGACAGGAGAGAGATCCGGGCCGTTCTCAACCACGCGTCGCCGGAGTGGCTGATCGACGGACCGTTCGAGGCGCCCCGCCCGTACGACGTGACGGCCGAGTACGGCCAGAAGCGGGTGTTCAACGGAGAGATGCAGAGCCGTCACACGGGTCTCGATCTCAGGGGCCAGGTCGGAGCGCCCGTTCTCGCCGCCGGCAGGGGACGGGTGGCCCTGGCCGGGGACTTCTATTTCTCGGGCAACGGCATCTTCCTCGATCACGGACTCGGCGTGCACACCGGGTATTTCCACCTGTCCGAGATCCTCGTCTCTGAAGGTGACATGGTCGAGAAGGGGGACTTGATCGGGCGGGCCGGAGCCACGGGGCGGGTCACGGGGCCCCACCTGCACTGGTCGCTGTGGGTGGACGGGACGGGACAGGACGCC
>JBDGXI010000150.1:0-5066 GCA_039584685.1 Gemmatimonadota bacterium
AGCCGGATCGGACTACGTCGCGGCCCTGGCGGCCCTGGCGGAGTCCGAGGAGGGTGCCGCGGCGGATACGGGGCAGGCTCTCGAGGTGGCGCTCACAGCGCTGTGGGCAGCGGCCAACGAGATCGTGCGGCTCGTGCCGGACGATCCTCTCACTGCGCGCATCCTGCAGGGCTTCGAGGCGCAGGCACAGGAATCAAGCGACTACGGGGCGGACAGCCAGCTCCTGGTCGAGTTCTAGAAGAGGGGAGGACGAGGTGGACGGGATGAACGGCAGCACCAGGAACAGGACGATTCGGGCCCTCGGCGCCGCGCTGCTGGCCGGCGGGCTGCTGCTGGCCGGGCCGGCGCAGCTCCAGGGACAGGTGGGCGTGGCGAGCCAAGCGTGTCCGGGAGGTCTCGAGCCGATCGGGACGGTCGGGATCTCGAGTCTCGAGTGCACGAACTGCCGGCTGTACACAACGGTGGACGAACGCGTGTGGAACTTCAGCTCGGAACCGATCGTCCGGGCCGTGAAGCCCGGCTCTCCTGCCGACGGGAAGATCCACGAAGGTGACGCGATCGTGGCGATCGATGGCCATCTCATCACCACCGGCGAAGGGGGACGAAGACTCGGCAACCTGCAGCCCGGTCAGGCGGTCTCGGTCGTGGTGCGCAGGGGCAATCGTGAAAAGACGGTCGATATCACGCCCGGGAGCGAGTGCCCGAGTCCGGGCGCGTACGCGGCGGCCCCGGCAGCTGCGGCCGTTCCCGCTCCGGAAGCCCCGCCGGCGGAGCCGACGGTAAGCGTGGGCGTCGCGGTGGTCCCGCGCGCGGCAGTGGCCCCGAGACCCGTCCCACCTCCGTCCAGACATGCGGGCGTCTCGGCCGGACCCGTTCCACGCTCCCCCTACACGCTGCTGCCATCCGGGTGGTTCGGGTTCGGGATCCAGTGCACGAACTGCCGATGGAGCGTGGAGGAGGACACCGGCAAGTCGGAGTGGAGATTCAGCGCCCCACCGGAGATCAGCTCGGTCGAGGACGGGAGTCCCGCGGCGGCAGCCGGCCTGCGGCGCGGCGACGTGCTGCTGCAGATCGATGGTGAGCCGCTTGTGAGCCGCGAAGGTGGGAGGCGCTTCGGCTCCGTGGAACCCGGCGAAGAGGTGCAGTGGACATATGTGCGAAACAATGAGACACGGACGACTACCGCCATCGCCGGCCGCAGACTCGACACGGCCGCTCCGCTGCCGGCTCCTGACGCAGCGCCGGCGGGGTACAGCCGTGCTCGCTCCTATTCGCCCGCCGGGACCCACAAGCTCCGGTATTCGGGTCTCGTCGGGGAAGCCAGCGTAGAGGTCAGGGGAACGGGGTCGGTAGTCGTAAACGTGATCGAGCCCGGACGCGAGATCGAGATCGTGACCTCGGACTCGCGCACCAGAATCAGGCTCGACGACTCGAAGTAGGACCGGACTCGCGCCAATCGTCGATGTGACACCCTGTCACGCCCGGGCCGCTACCAGCCGACAACATGACGCCGCGGCGGCCCGGCGACTGGTCGCGCGACGCTCCGCCTCCGCTCACGAACTCGCCCGCCGCCGGCTCGCAAGCCGTTTATCGACAACCCACTGCAAGCGCCTCCCGTCGGGTAACTGCTCGACGCGGAGCGGCTCGGCGCCGCCCGCACGACTCTTGCCTCTGCAGAAGAGGTTACGGCGCCTCGTTCCGGTGGCGCGACGTCCAGTCAGCGGGAGCGAATTCATGCGTATCCAATGGCGATTCCTCGCGGCCGCCGCGGTCGCGCTATTGGCCACACCTTCCTTCCTGTCCGCGCAGTCGGAAACTGCTGCGGCGGAGCGGGAGGCGTTCTTCGACGGCATCCAGGCGCCGAACTGGCTTGGCGCCGACATCGAGCACACGTCGATCAAGAAGCAGAAAGGCGGCAGCTGCTGGAGCTTCTCGACCGTGGCGTTCCTCGAGTCCGAGGTCCTGCGGACCAACGACGAGGTCGTGGAGGCCCTGAAGGAGGCGAAGCAGGAGCTCGACCTGTCCGAGTACTACGTGGTCTACTGGGCGTACGTGGAGAAGGCCCGCGAGTACGCGAGGCGGCAGGGGGAGGAGGCCCGGTTTACGGACGGCGGCCTGAGCCACGACGTGACCTGGCTCGTCGAGGAGTACGGAATCGTCCCCGAGTCCGACTTCGTGGTGGTCGAGGACTACGGCGCCATGCGAACCGAGCTGGACGCGGTGCTGAAGGCCCACGAGGAGAGCGGCGACTGGTCGGAGGAAGTAGTGGTAGCCGAGATCCGCGAGGTTCTGGATCGCCATCTCGCACCCCCGCCGGAGACCATCACGGTAGCCGGCCAGACCATGACGCCGGTGGAGTACGCGACGGAGTACCTGGCGCTGGATCCTGATGCGTACTGGGAGATCACCTCCTACACCAACTTCCCGTTCTACGAGCGCGGGGAGCTCGACGTCCCGGACAACTGGTGGGACTACGACGGTTACTACAACGTCCCCCTGGATGATTGGATCGGGACGATCAACCGGGCTCTCGACGCGGGCTACCCGGTCGTGATCGACACTGACTGGGGCGACAAGGGCGCCTCGTGGAACGGCGCTGGAATCTCGGTTGTCCACCCGGACCTGGTCACCGCCGACGCGATCGGCCAGGAGTCGCGGCAGCTCGACTTCGCTGAAGGACGGACCACGGACGACCACCTGGTCCTGGCGGTGGACCACCGGGTCGTGGACGGTGAAGACTGGTACCTGATCAAGAACTCGCATGGCCCGGCCTCCGGCCGACGCGGCTACGTGTGGATGCGGGGTGACTGGATGGCCATGCGCGTGCTGGCCTACATGGTGCACCCGGAAGCCCTGGACCCGAGCGTGGTCGACCAGTTCGGAGGCGATCACTGACCGTACGTGTACCGGGAGGTGCGCGACGAACGATCGCGCACCTCCGGTGTAGGAACCTGCATAGGGATGACCCGCCCAAGGAGGTAGGAATGCTCCAACTCATAGGCATCCCCCTGATCGTCGCCGCGTGGGCGATTCCCATCCTGTTCGTACTCACCCTGGCCTTTCTGTTCAGCCTGGCCGTATTCCGGCCCCTGTTTCTGGCGTGGGCCCACGCCTGGGATGCCGCTGCCATGTGGGTGAACCGGGAAGTCCAAGTCTTTGCAGAGTGGGCGCTCTCGCGCACCTACGTGTACGCCGTCCGGCACACGCGCATAGACTGAGCGACATCGCTGCAAGCAGGTAGAGAGAAGTTGGCGGCTGTTTAACGGGTTCTCGCGAACGGGAACCCGCAGCGTATAATAATGACGAGACACACGCGGGCCGGGTGATTCCGGCCCGCTGCACGAGATACGAAGGAGAACTGAACATGGCGCTGTACGACTACTACTGTGAAGCGAACGATCGCACCGTGGAGGTGCGGCACGGCATGTCCGAGTCGGTGAAGAACTGGGGCGACCTGTGCGAGCTGGCGGGAATCGACGCGGGGGACACCCCGCTCGACGCGCCTCTGCGCAAGCTGATGGGCGCTCCCGTGCCGATGACGGGTTCGACAGAGTCCGATTCCGCCCCGGCCTGCGGAACTTCCGGCTGCTGCCCGTACAACTGATCCCGGCGTGACACGTCCGGAAGGCGACCCTCACGAAACCACGCTGGATCCCGAGGACTGGTCCGACGTTCGGCGTCTCGGGCATGAGTTGCTCGACGACCTGATCGACCAGCTCTCGGCCGTGGGCGACGGGCCGGCGTGGACCCCAATTCCCGATGAAGTGAAGGCGTGGCTGGAGGGGCCGGCCGCGCCGCTTCCAGCAGATTTCTCGGACGTTCTGGACGACCTGAAGCGCTACATCCTGCCCTATGCCACGGGCAACCGGCACCCGCGATGGTTCGGCTGGGTGCACGGCACGGGCACCGTGGAGGGTGCGCTGGCCGAGCTCGTGGCCGGGTTCATGAACTGCAACGTCGGCGGCCGGGAGCACGCGGCCGTCTACGTGGAGCGGCAGGTCATCAGGTGGCTTACGGACCTGTTCGGGTTCCCGGAAAGCAGCTCCGGCCTGCTGGTGAGCGGCAC
Source organism: Gemmatimonadota bacterium (assembly GCA_039584685.1). Lineage (GTDB taxonomy): Bacteria > Gemmatimonadota > Gemmatimonadetes > Palauibacterales > Palauibacteraceae > Benthicola. The sequence goes on from JBDGXI010000150.1 coordinate 4,067, forward strand.
GTCGATGGCGACGATCATCGGACTCGCCGTAGCCCGCGAGAGCGTGGCTCCGGGAGAGGTGCGAAGCGGTGGTGTCACCGCCGCCCCAGTCCCGCTGATCACCTACGCGGCCGACGGCGCCCACGTCTCGATTCGAAAGGCGCTCGAGCTGCTGGGACTCGGCTCGGACTCCCTTCGACGGGTCCCGGCGGACCCGGTATCGGGTATGGACCCGAGCGTCCTCCAGAAGATGATCGACGCCGATCGAAAGGCGGGCCTGCACCCGTTCTGCGTGGTTGGCACGGCCGGATCGGTCACGACAGGCGCGATCGACGACCTTACCGTCCTGGCGGACGCGGCGGCGCGAAACGGCCTCTGGTTCCACGTTGACGCCGCATTCGGAGGCGCGCTGGCACTTAGCTCTCGCCTGCGGACACGCCTGGCCGGAATCGAACGGGCGGACAGCCTGGCCTTCGATCTCCACAAGTGGCTGCATGTCCCCTACGACGCCGGGTGCGTGCTGGTGCGTGACGCTGGGGCGCACCGGTCTACGTTCTCGGCGGACCGGAACTACCTGAGCCGGTTCGAGCGAGGCACGGGAGCGGGCGATCCGTGGTTCACGGACTTCGGGCCCGAACTTTCCCGCAGCTTCCGGGCCCTCAAGGTGTGGGTGACCCTGCGAACGCACGGCCTGGACCGCCTGGGCGAGATGGTGGAAAAGAACTGCGAGCAGGCGGCATGGCTGGCGGCTCGCATCAAGGAGAGCGAGTCATTTCACCTGGCGGCGCCGACCTCCCTCAACATCATCTGCTTCCAGGCCGAGGTGCCGGGCGACGGCAGCATCGACAGTGACGAACTCAACCGCGAGATCGTGATGCGCGTGCAGGAGCGCGGGATCGCCGTTCCGAGCACGGCGGAGATCGACGGAAGGCTGTGCATCCGGGTGGCGATCACGAATCACCGCACGCGGCGTGAGGACCTCGAGATCTTCCTCGACGCAATCGAGGAGATACGCCGGGAG
>JBDGXI010000151.1:0-7295 GCA_039584685.1 Gemmatimonadota bacterium
GGAACATCCGCGTGAAGAAGCTGGACTAGTCGAAAGGTGCCTCAGTGCGTGCCGGAGGAGTCTCTCTCCTCCCGCAGCACCTGAAGCTCGGCCACCGTCTCGAAGTCTCTCGGACGCCCCGCGGCGCGCTTGGTGCGGATGAGCCAGTCGAGGTCGAGACACAGGCACCGGTGTCCGAACAGCTCGATCTCCAGCGTGTGCGGGAGCAGGTCCTCGTAGCTCCCTCCGCCCGTGATCTCGCCCAGCAGATCCATGTAGCCAGCGGCGGTCCTCAACGTGAAGTTGAGACCGCGACGCAGCGTCGCCGCGGACCACTCGAAGGGAAGACCGGGAGGAGCCCCGCGCGGGTACGGCTCGAGCGGTTCCAGCGAGTTCGCGAGTCGCTCCATGTTGGTCTCGCTCCGGGCGTATACCACATCGATATCCTGCGTGAGACGGGCCGAGCCGTGAACCGTAGCGGCCAGGCCTCCGACGATCACGAATTCCACTTCGCCGTCTACCAGGATCTTCAGCAGAGTTCTGAAGTCGGTCATCGGGCGGCTTCTCCGGCTGCCCTCGCCTCGGAGGCCAGCTGCTGGAGGGCCACCAGGCCGTCCACTCTCTCCTGCACCGTGCGTCGCAGATTCTCTCGCAGGAGGGTCCGATCCACGGCCTTCATGTACACCTCGGCGACGGCGTCTGCCGCGAGATCCTCCGGTGTGTCAGCCACCTCAAGTGGATGACCGGTTCTTCGCTCGAGATCGTCAGCGATCTCCTGGTACGTCTCGGCGTCGTAGACCACCAGCTCCGCCCTGCCGTTGACGGTGAGCACCTCCGGTCGACCGGTCTCACGCAGCCGTCGGATGTGCTCGCGCGTTCTTCGCTGGAAATCGCTGAGCGAGAAGATGTCGGCCACCTTGAACATGCTATCAACCTTCCGGAGAGATAACAGTTAATTTACTGCTAATAACATGCCGTGGATTCGATCGGATGTCAATTCGTTCGTAGCAGCCGTCGTACGCGCGACGCCAGGTACGCCGTGCTCAACGTCCTTCCGCCGACGTACGACAGAAAGGCGGCCGTGACCCCCACCAGGCCAATACCCCAGCCGCCGATCGCGAACAGGATCGCGATCCCGATGATCTCGATCACGGTGGCCACGGTAATCGGCCGTGTAACCCGCGCCTGCATCAGGATGGCCCGCTGGAACGAGAGCAGGACGGACAGCGCCGGAAGGACCACCATGATGCGAGTCGGTGTGAGGGCGAAGTCCGCCAGTTCCTGACTCAGCCCCGAGATCCCGACGAACCACACGTCGGCCAGCGGGGTGAACGCCACGGCGGCCAGCCCTGCCGTCGCGGCCAGCCCCAGACCCGCGCCGAACAGGGCCAGCTCACGGAAGTGCTCGTTGTCGCGGCCGAGGAGAGCGATCGCCGCATCCTGAAAGCTGAGCCCGAGGGCCCGGAATATGAACGACAGCGCGTGCACCACCGGGAACACCGCCAGCGACTCCACGGGAGAGGGCGCCCGGACCATGAAGAACGTCAGCATCGGATGCACCGTCAGTCCGATGACCGAGGTGAGGAGCAGCGGGAAGTAGAAGTGCGAGATGCGCCGATACCCCAGCGGCGCTCCATCCGCAGCCGGGCGCTTCGGGCCCGCCAGTAGCTGTCTGATCGCCCCGGAGGCCATCCAGCGGGCGGCGATCGCCTCGGTGATCACGGCGGCGGAGAGCGATGCGGCACCCAACCAGGCGCCGGGCAGGTCGGTAAACAGAAACAGGAGAACCGCCGTCGCCGCCATGGCCGTGAGGCGGATGACGGTGCCGGTCGCGACGAGGCGGGTGCGCCCGCTTCGGATCAGGACGCCCTGTATGAACCTCCGCACTCCGATCGCGGCCGGCCACGGCAGGAAGAGCCACAGCGCTCCGTAGGTCAGATCCGCGACCTCGGTCGGCAGTCCGATCAGGGTACGCATCAGGAAGTCGAACACCGGCGGGATCAGCACCGCCAGAAGCACGGCGGTCGAGCCGATGTTCAGGGCGTTGGCGAAGTTTCTCAGCTTCCGGTAGCTGACGGCGTCCTCGACGAGGGCGGTCGAGGCGCTCATCAGCATGATGACGGGCGCCTCGATCAGGATGGCGAAGGCGAACGCCACCCCGTGTGCCGCGAGGTTGTACTTCGGGTCCGGAAGCCGGGCGATCACGGCGGCGAGAAACGGCCCTTCGGCCGCCATCATCAGCCACGTCGCGGCGAGCGGTGTCCAGAATCGGAAGATGTAGCGGTTCGAGAGCCGCCCGGACTCAGGAGTATTCAGGCGTCAGCTTCTCCCGCACCCGCTCGAGCAGGGCTTTCGTCAGACGAATCCCGTCGGGCTCGGACAGTCGCGCGCCCTCGTACTCGATCCCTATCCACCCCCGGTAGCCCGAGTCGAGGACGATGCGGATCAGCTCCTCGTAGTCCAGGTTCGCTTCCTGGCCCGACTCGTCGAAGTCGTTGGTCTTTGCCGAAGTCCGGCAGGGTGCCGAGACGCGGATGATCGCCGGCCTCGATCACCGAAGAGAGCCACCGACCGTTGCTGGAGAGCCCGCCGTGGTTTTCCACGATGACGTTCACGCCGAATCCGTCCGCGAACTCCGCGAGGCGGTGCAATCCGTCAGACGCCAGGTCGCGCTGCTCGTCCCAGCTTCCCTCGCTGGCGGCGTTGACGCGGATTGAGTGGCATCCGAGCAGACGTGCGGCCTCGACCCACGGGTAGTGGTTCGCGATCGCCGTCGTACGCGCGTTGTCATCCGGATCGCCGATCCGACCTTCGCCGTCACACATGATCAGCAGGCTTTTCACCCCCTCCGCGTCGCACCGGTCCTTCAGGGTGAGCAGATAGCCCTGGTCTCGTGCCCTGTCCTGGAAGAACACGTTGACGTACTCGACGGCGTCGATCCCGAAGTCACGTCGCGCAGCGCGTGGGAAATCCAGGTTCTCCAGCTCACCGGCGTCCAGCGCCCGGTGGAGTGACCACTGGGCGAGCGAGATACTGAACAGGGGATCCGAACCGCCCGGTCGTGGAATGACTGCTCCGACCGCCGGGTTGGCGCGCAGACCCGTGCCGGGCGAACGGCCCACGCGGCTCAGGACGAGACCGGCGGCTCCCGCCGTCATTCGCCTCACGAACCGTCGTCGGTCGAGGGACGGATGAAGTGGCCCCTGCATGTCCATCGAGACTCCTTGCCGGGGTCCGTCCCGGCCGCGAGAATCCTCTACGTCCTGTTTCTGTGCCCGGAAACTACTGCCTCACACGCTCGGACACAGCGTCCGATTTCGATGGAGTCTCGACCGATGCTGATGGTTCTTCAGACTACCGCGGATCCCGGCTGGATCGCCGCCGCTCGCTCGTGGCTCGCTGCCCGCCCGACGCTGGAAACGGCAGCCGGGATCGTGGTCCTGCTGGCCGTGGCCTGGCTCGCGAACTTCGTGGCCCGTCGCTATCTGGTCCGACTCGTCGAGCGCCTCACCGCGAGGTCCGCCATCGACTGGGACAACGTGGTGGCGCACCACGGGGTGTTTCGACGCCTGGCCCACCTGATCCCGCTGGCGATCGTCTACTACGGGATCAACCTCGTTCCCAACGTCTCGCCAGGTGTGTACAACACGATCGAGAGCATCGCCACGGTCCTGATGGTGTGGACCGTCATGCGCTCGGCGGACGGACTCCTGAACGCGGTCGGTCAGATCTACGACGGTCTCGCGATTGCGAAGGACCGTCCCATCCGCGGCTTCCTGCAGTTGTTCAAGATCTTCATGTACGTGCTGGGCTCGATCCTGATCGTGGCCATCGCCATCGGCCAGTCGCCGCTGGTGCTGCTGGGCGGGTTCGGGGCCATGACCGCGGTCCTGATGCTGGTGTTCAAGGACACGATCCTGTCGGTGGTGGCCAGCATACAGATCGCCAGCAACGACATGATTCGCATCGGCGACTGGGTCGAGATGCCGAAGTATGGGGCCGACGGCGATGTCGTCGAGATCGCCCTCCACACGGTGAAGATCCAGAACTGGGACAAGACGGTCACCACCATTCCCACCCATGCGTTCAGCAGTGACTGGTTCCGGAACTGGCGCTACATGTCCGAGGCGGGCGGCCGCAGGATCCGGCGCGACCTGTACGTGGACCAGTCCACGATCCGCTTCCTGGAGCACGACGAGGTCGAAAGCCTCAAACGGTTCGACCTGCTTCGCGAGTACCTCGCCGAGAAGGAGACTGTACTCTCGGAGACGAACCGCCCGGTGGAAGAGGCGGGAGAAGACACTGTCAACACGCGGCGACTCACGAACGTCGGCACGTTCCGGGCCTACGTCTTCAATTACCTGGAGGCCCACCCCCGGATCAGGAAGGACATGACGCTCCTGGTCCGGCAGCGCGAGCCGACCCCCGATGGACTCCCGATCCAGATCTACTGCTTCACGGCAACGACGAAGTGGGCCGAGTACGAGGGGATCCAGTCGGATATCTTCGATCACATCCTGGCGATCATTCCGGAGTTCGGTCTCAGGGTGTTCCAGCACCCCTCCGGCCAGGACGTGCGGGAAGTGAGGTTCGGCCTTGAAACGCAGGCAACCGCCGGTACGTAGGTTCCGGTCCTGAAGCACGACTACTTACACACGGTGGATACAGATGAACGAGAGCTACGTACCCCGGAAGCGCGCCGCGACGACAGCGACGTTTCCGGAATACGAGAGCCGATGGAAGCTGGCTCGTGACCTGGGCGTCTTCGAGCTCAAGCTGGCCGTGGACGGCTTGAAGGACATCGTGCTCGCCCCCCTGGCCCTGGCGGCCGTCGTGGCGGACATGGTGTTGCCCGCCGAGAGCCGGGGTATGTTTCTCCGGGCCGTGATCGGGCTCGGCGAGCGTTTCGAATCGTGGCTCAACCTGTACGGACTGAAGCGGCACGCAGCGACACAGACGATCCTCGATGAGGGGGGGTCGGACCTGATCGTCGACTATCTGGAGAGCAGAACGCTCGACCTGCACCGGGGGATCAAGGACAGGAAGAAGGGCAGGTCTCAGGACTGACCGACGGTCAATCGAGCTCCGTCCGCGCCGCGATCCAGTCGGCGATCAGCTCCATGGCGGCAGGCGCCATGGTTTCCTCGATCTGCGCGTACTCGGTGGGTGAACCGGTATCCGCCGTCTGGAACAGGTGATTGAGACTCTCGAGCTCCCTCACCGTGAAATCGGAATTGCCACCTTCGCGCAGAGCTTCCTCCGCCGGACCCAGGTTCTCGGTCGGCGGGACCTGAGTGTCCTTCTCACCGTTGAGCGCCAGTGCCGGAACGTCGAGTGCGCGCAGAGCCGGCAGCGGGTCATAGACCAGGAAGTGCTTCATCCACGGCGTCAGAAGTGCCCGGACTTGCCCGTCGGCAGCGGCTCCCGTCAGGCCGGCTGACGCCAGGATTCCGCGGGCCCGTTCCTGCGCCGAACTGTCGTCGGGCGCGGTCGCGACTGCGTCGAGCAGCCTGACCTGGAGGTCCGAGCGCTGCCGGGTAACAGCCTCCGGCATTCCCATCGCCTCGTTGATGGCGATGAGCTGCATCTCGAGAAGTTGGCGGCCGTTCACTCCCATCCCCGCGAGGAGAACCACGAACGCCACATCGCCCGAACGGTTGGCGGCCATTGGAGCGACGCTCGCCCCTTCGCTATGTCCCACGAGTCCGATCCGCGTGGCGTCGATCTCGGGCCGGGCCGCCAGGTAGGCCACCGCAGCCAGGGCGTCGCTCGCGAAATCGGGCATGGTCGCCACGGCTATGTCGCCGGTAGATCCACCGACGCCCCGGTCGTCGTACCGGAGCACGGCGAGTCCCCGCCTCGTGAGGTGATCCGCCAGGACCCAGAACGGCTTGTGACCGAAGACCGTCTCGTCCCGATCCTGGGCGCCCGATCCGCTGATGAGGACTACCGCGGGATGCGGCCCTCCGCTGGAGGGTACCGTCAGGGTCCCGGCCAGCCGGTTACCCGCCTCCGGATTGTCGAACTCCACGTCGAACGCCTCGTACGGGTACGGTGGCTCCGGCTCCTGTGGACGGGCGGGCGCACTTGTCGCGTCTTCCGACCGCTCCAGGTTGAGCGGAAAGCTTACGCCGCCCTGGGACCACTGCCCCTCGAACCCGGAACCATCTTCAGACATGCGCCCGGTGTAGACGCCCCCGGCCATGGCGAGCTCGAAGCGGACCGAATTCTCTGAATCGGCCTCGACCGCCGAGAGCGGCAGGCCGAACGCACCCTGGTCCGGGCTGTCCATGGTCCCCGACAGATCGCCGGACTCGTCCCGCTCGATGTGAAACACGATGCGCAGGACCTGCCCACCGGCATCCAGGTTTCCGGCCCACGTTCCCACGGCCCCGTCGCTCACTGGAATCTCCTGTGCGTGGACCCGCTCTGAGCTCCCCAGCGCGACGGCCGCGATGATGCCTGCCACCCCTGCCATGGCTCGCCCGATACGATTCAATGTGTCCTCTATGTCGCGTGAGGGGCACCTCGGTGGCGCCCCTCACGAAGTGGAAGATCCTGCTGGTTTACTCGGATTCGACGACCGGCTTCAGCTCGAGGGGGAACGGCATGCCCGCCTGGTTGAAGTTGCCGGCGAGGGAACCTCCCTCGTTCAGCGTGCCGTCGTACCCACCACCGCCCGGAATCTCGCACCCCGAGATATGGAGCTCCGCGCCGTCCACTGACGTGTCCGTGCACACGATCCCGGCCGCACCCTGGACGGGCACGTCCAGCGCCGTCGCCAGGGAGCCGTCCTCGCCCTCTGTGACTCGAAAGATCACCTCGATCTCGCTTCCATCCGGCCCCGTGAGAACGCCGGTCCAGTCGCCGACCAGCGAGGGCGTCTCCTGCGCCGCGAGCTCCTGTGCGGGTGCGAAAGCGACCAGGCACGCCAGGGCCACGAGGACTGCGGCGGCTACCCGTCTCGTATTCTCGACCATCGAAATCTCCTCTTCAGTGGGCGCCCCCAGGGGGCTCCGGTGCGATCAGAAACCGGTGACTTCCGGTTCCATCTCCAGCTTCACGGCGTCTCCGTAGGCCAGAATCTCGGACGCCGAGCCCATCACGTACGAGGTGGCGAACCGGAGGCTGACCACGGCGTCCGCTCCCAGACTCTCCGCTTCCTCCGTCATGCGGTCGATAGCCTGCTCACGCGACTCGGCCATCATCTTCGTGTACTCGCTGACCTCACCACCAACGATATTTCGGAAGCCGGCGAGAATGTCCTTTCCGACGTGCCGCGCACGGATCGTGTTGCCCCGGACGAGTCCGAGGGT
>JBDGXI010000152.1:0-4968 GCA_039584685.1 Gemmatimonadota bacterium
GTCCGCCAGGCCCAGCTCCGGCTCGTCGAGGAGCACGCTCACCAGCCCGGGTGACCGATCCTGCGGCGGAAGAACGGCGGGACTGACGCCCGCGATCGCCTCCTCGATCGGCTGTCCCGCCAAGTCTTCCGGGACGTCGATCCTGTACAGATTGTAGTCGCCGCGCTCGAACGCCGTGTACACGAGCCGATTCGATCCGCTGGCCGAGGAGATGGCGGGGCTGAGACCCGTGATCCCACTGACTCCCGTCACCAGATCGGTCACCTGATACAGATTCCCACCCTGGAATTCGTACCTGTATACGTTGCTGATCCCGCTTACGTCAGTCACGAAGTACAGGCTCTGACCGTCCGGCGCCCACTGCGGATCGATGTGCTTTCCGACACCGAACACCGGCATCGCCTGGATCTCGCCCGTGGACGGGTCGATCAGTCCGAGCCGGTAGTTGCCGTAGCTGAGCGTTGAAAGGTCGGTCGAGAAACGATCCGTGACAAACGCGATCGCCGCCCCGTCGGGCGACCACGAGGGCTGCAGGTCGGAATAGAAATCGGAGGTGAGCCGCCGGAGCTGCTCGGTCTCCAGGTCGAGAACGAACAGGTCCGTGTACCCGTTCACGATCGCTGCGAAAGCCAGGCTCCGGCCGTCCGGAGAGAACGTGGGCGTGTAGACCTCACCCAGCTCCTCGAACCGGACCTCCTGCACCTTCTTCCCCGTCTCCGCCTCCATGATCGTGATGGCCGGACGACCGTGGATGACCACGCCAAACGCGAAGTATCGTCCGTCCGGGCTCCACGCGCCCGACGAGTTGATGAACTGAAGGCTCTCGAAGTGACTGTCCACTGCGGCCTTGGTGAGCCGACGAATGATCTCACCCGTCTCGGCGTCCGCCAGAAACATCTCGATGGCGAACAGGTCCTTTTCCGACAGGAACACGACCCGCGATCCATCGGGACTCAGCGACGGGCCCACGTTGAGTCCGCCACTCCCTCCCTTACGCGAGACCAGCTGGGTCGCGTTGCCATGCTGGGGCAACGGCGGCAGTTCATCCAGGTCGTGAAGCTGCTTGACCTCTTCTTCATCCGCGTCGGCTGCCTGCTCGTCCGGCTCCCCGTCCGGGGAAACCGGGGCCACGAACGCGATCTCCCCACGATCGCCAAGGGCGTCCTGAGCCACGGCGGCATAGGCATCGTAGATCGCCTGGTGCCATTCGGCCTCGAGCTGCGGAATCGGGATCTGGAGGACCGCTTCCAGCGCCTGCTCCGGGTTACCCGTCTGCCCCGCGACCTTGAGAACCTTCCCGATGGCCTCGTCTCCCCAGTTCCCGGCCACGAACGCCCAGAACGCCTGCCCCCAGCGGTACGGGAAGTAGTCCCACTGGCGGGTCGTGAGGTCACGCAGGGTGGGAAGGCGGCAGTTGCACGCCGCCGCGTCCCGCATCCACATGGCCGTGTGGGGGTCCACCGGGCCAACGGACAGGTACTCGGCCATCCCCTCGATGAACCACAATGGCAGCAGCAGCGCGGTCGGGCCGCGGAAGCCTATTCCTCCCTCCCCCGAGAGGCTGGTTATATCGAACTGAAATGCGTGCACGAGCTCGTGCCCGAGCACGTGGTCCGACTCGTTCAGCGTGCCCGCGAGGGGAAGCACGATCCTTCGTTTCAAGACTTCCGTGACACCGCCCGTGGATTCGCCGAGCTGCCCGAACACTGCGTTCGTCTGCTCGAAGTCCGGGTGGCTGGCGTACAGGATCAGGGCCTGCTGACCGTCGAGCTCGTGGTCCAGGAGACGGCCTATGCGAGCGTACCATCGTTCGGCCATGCGACCGGCCTCGCCGACGATGGTCTCCATCTCGGGATAGTAATAGATGTCGAAGTGCTCGGTCTGGAGCACCTGCGTATCGAAAGTCTTGTACTGGACCTTGTTGCGGCCGAAGTACTGGGCATCCGCGGACGGCGGCAGGACGATCGCGCCCAACAGCAGCGTCAGAAGAAAGAGAAGTGCCCTCGATCCTAACGGGCTACGTGTCATATCGTTCCTCCGTGGGTCCGAAGACGGTTGGCCTTCGGAGAAATCTCCGCCCCTCTCGCGCGGCTCAGATCCATACACGGACCGGCCGACCGTGTTTCTTGCCGGACCGCCAGTCTACTCACAGGGTCGCAACATACCATCATACCGGTCGCGAGCCCTCTCCGACCGTTCCAGGTCATCGTAGGGGCCCAGATAGACGCGCGTCAGGCCATCCGGGCCATCGCGCACCACGACCGGAAGTCCGCGTTCCCGAAAGCCGCGCGCGAAGTCTGCGGCGTTCGCCGGATCGCCGAAGGCGCCGACCTGAACCACGCTGCACGAGAGCATCGCCGACATTTCCACAACCGCGATTCGCACCCTGGCGGTTCCCGGGCCGAGCATCCCGATCTCCCGGGCCGCGGCGCGCGATAGATCGATGATACGATCGTCCACGAACGGTCCCCGGTCGTTGATCCGTACCTCGGTGCGGCGTCCGTTGTCGACGTTGTAGACCTGCACGCGCGTTCCGAACGGCAGGCGCTTGTGGGCCGCCGTCATGTCCTCCATGTCATAGACCTCTCCGGAGGCCGTACGCTTCCCGTCGAACCCGGGACCGTACCACGAGGCCATGCCTTCCTCGGACCAGTTGTCGTTCACACTGGTCATCGGAGGCGGAGTGGACCCACCACAGGCGGCGAGAAGCAGTGATGCGGCGACCGGTACCGGTCGGACGGAACGGAGGAAGTGCATGGTTGTCATACTACAGCCACGGGGGGCGCGATGGGAGTGACCAGGCGGGCGGCCGAGTACGATCGGCCGATTGCGGTCCGCCTCCGCGTTCCACACCATGAGGCGTATCCGACGCACCACGCTTCGATTGCCGCTGCAACACCGGAGATTCGCCATGAGGGACACGGAATACAGCATGCATTGCCGCCTGCCCGGAATCGCCTTCGACGAGGCGCTCGAGAGAACCGCCGCCGCCCTCAAGAACGAGGGATTCGGCGTGCTGACCCGCATCGACGTGGCCCACACCCTGAAGACGAAGATCGGAGCCGACTTCAGGCCCTACGTCATCCTCGGGGCCTGCAACCCTGTCCTGGCGAACGAAGCCCTTTCCGTCGATGACAACATCGGTCTCATGCTGCCGTGCAACGTCGTGGTAGCGGCCACTGAGTCCGGCTCCGAGGTCTCGTGCGTGCGGCCGCACGCCATGATGGACATCGCGGATTCGTCGCAAATTCACGACGTGGCAGACGAGGCCCAGGCGAAGCTGGAGCGAGTCATGACGGCGATCACCGCTCACTCGGACGCCAGGGACGCGTAAGCGGCCCCCAGCGTGTAGGCGCCCGCCTCGACGGACCACAGGACGGACTCGCTCTCCAGGTCGACGGCCACCGCCCGGCCCGCGCTCTGGGGAGTGCCCTCGCAGGATACGAACGCCAGACGGTGCGCGTCGTCCAGTGCGATCCCGTGTGGGTGTTCGGCCTGGAGGGGGATCCTCGCCGTTTCGATTAGAGAGTCCGTATCCACCAGTGAGAGCGAGGCGTCGCCCCGGTTCGCCACGACCAGCGTCTCGCCGTCAGAAGTCAGCGCGATCTGGGCCGGTCGATTCCCTACCGCCACCGTCCCGATGATCTCTCCATCCACGCGGAATGCCCTCACGGATCCCGCGAGGTGGAGTCCGACCCACAGCGTGCGACCATCCGGCGACCACCCGAGGTTAAGGGGCTTGAGAGCCGGCTCGCCGGGAGGCCCGGCCTCCGGCCCCGCAGTGAAACGGCCTCTCTCCGCGAGCGTGCTGGCATCCAGCAGGACTATCTCGTCGCTCAGGCTGCAGGCCACGGCCACCAGCTCACCGGCCGGATCCACTGCGGCATGGTGCGGACCGCTACACACCACGGGCGTGGCGACCGCCGAGAGATCGGCCAGGTCCACCACGGCCACGCGACTCGGGACCCCGGGTTGCGAGCGATCGTAGTCGGGCACGAAGGCCCGGGCACCGTCGGGCGTGATTCCGATCCGGGCCGCCCCCGCAGTGGGCAGGGTAACGCGTCCGACCAGCCGATCGCCCTGCACCTCGTACTTCCACAGGGTAGGCTCGCCGTGCGCCACCGTGGCGTACCAGTGCTTTCCGTCCGGGCTTATCGCGACCGCGTGAGGCTCGTCGACCTCGTCGCGTCTCACCTCGGTGGAGATTCGGCTGATGATCGAGCCGTCCGCAGGATCGATGCGGAGAACCTCGTCCGTGAACCCCGAGGTCATGTACAGGCGCTCCGTGGCCGCGGTTTCAGGACCGCCCGGACCGTTGGGCTGTTCGGAGTCGCTGGAGCAGCCGGCCGCCAGCGCAACGAGTGCCCCGACGGCGACGCCGGCGTTCCGCCTCAGAAAGTGGTGCGAAGAACCCATAGACCGCTGTTCAGATCCGAGACATAGATGAACCCGTCGTGCAGCTGAGGAGCCCAGCTGCACGTGCCGGAAGATGCGACGCACGCGCCTCCCACGTCGTACTGGAGACTGGCTACCTGCCGGGCCTGCCTGTCGAGCTCGCCCAGCAGGCGGCCCGACACGTCCACCGCCTGGATGCCGTTCTCGTACCACGAGAAGTAGGCGATGCCCGCCGTCTCATCGACCCAGAAGTTGTGGGGAGCGGCGTCCGGCAGAGTGAAGCTCGCCACCTGGCGCGGAGCGGCGAGGACGCTTACGTCCACCACGAGCACTCGCCCCGGAACGGCGATCTCATCGCCGAGAAAGACGTACCCGGATTCGGGCCAGTACCAAGCGTTGTGAACCCGGTAGCCCGGCACCGCGATCCGACTCACCTCCACCGGACTCGTCGGAGATCCACCCGCCACGCCGTTGCCGACGTCCAGGATGATCATCCCCGTGGTCCAATGGGAGAGGAAGGCCAGGCCGTCTCGCACATAGACGTCGTGCAGGAAGCTGCCGCCACCGTAGAAC
>JBDGXI010000153.1:0-4953 GCA_039584685.1 Gemmatimonadota bacterium
CGACGTTAGTGGCCGCCGCCGGCGATCCGAACGTGAAAGAGAATCTCTTGCAGGGGATGCCGGTAGGCGACAAGACATTCAAGAACCATCTGGACGGCTACAACTTCATGCCCTTCTTCGAGGGTAGCGTCGCTGAGGGACCGCGGAACGAATTCTTCTATTGGAGCGATTCCGGAGATCTCATGGCTATTCGCCACGGCCCCTGGAAACTCCAGTACAGGTCGATCGAGGGCAACCTGTTCACCGGTCATACGGCAGACACCAACGTCCCGATCGTGACCAACCTGCGCGTGGACCCTTGGGAGCGCTATCAGGTCGAATCGATGATGTACGGCAAATGGTGGGGCGAGAAGCTGTGGACGGTTGTTCCCGGAGGCGCTATTGCCGGACAGTACCTTCAGACCTTCATCGACTATCCGCCCAGCCAGAAGGGTGGCTCGTTCGGCATCGAGCAGATTCTGCAGAAGGTCGAAGCGAGTATGACCGCGGGGGGCCGGTAGCGGCTGGATCTGTCCGGACTGCGTTCGGCACCGATCGGGCTGGAATCGAGATGCTTCGGTCACCGCAAGCAGGATTCGTGGTGTTCGGAGTCAGCCTCGATGCGGTGAAGAAGAAGATCGCAGAATCCGCAGCCGGGCATGGGCAGTGAGTCGCTGATCGACTCCGGTGGGAGATCCCGACCCCGCGCTGGACCGCCTACGACGCCAAGTTCTTTGGTGTGGAGATGCCGGAAGGGACGGCGATGCAATTGCAGGACCGTGCCTACACATCGCCGATCTGGTACACGCCGTGAGCGAGCCGAGAGCAATGGTGAGGTGCGCACTGCCAGGATGACGTTTGAAGCTTCAACGACAAGGACGCCGGCCAGTCCCGACCCGGAGGTGGGCCTCGGGGACATGCAGCTCATCGCTGCGCGGGTTCGACCGGAAGCCGAAGGGAGGGGCGGCCTCGCGCCGGTCGCCCCTTTTCTCATCTCTGGTGTGGGTTGAACAGCTCTCGGACTTTCAATCCCAACCCAAACTGTCCCAGAAACTGTCCCACCAGGGGTTTCAGAGATGAAGAAGGCGCGCCAGCCACTCTCGTAACCGGCGCGCCCAGAAGTGATTAGAGGCATGACCCCGGCGCGACTCGAACGCGCGACCTTCGGATTAGGAACGCCTGGGACCGGTTCTCAGGCGTTCCCTACTTTGCCCTGTAGTATGGAATTTGGGGAGGTTCGCCTGAATCCTCCCGGGTGCTTTTCCCTATCTTGCCCTGTTTTGCCCCACCGTCATCCAAAGTACATCCAAAGTCTGAGAGGCTCCATGAATCCAGGAATCACCCGGCGGCCGACCCATCAGATGCAGTCGTACCGGGACCGGATCCTGGCCACTGCCCCGGGACTTCCTATGATGGTGAGGCGATCGCCTTCCTCCAGGATCGTCGTTCCCGTGGGCACGATCACGTCCGCGGACCGGCTCACAAGCGCAACGAGCACCCCGTCGTGGAGCGGTGCCTCCCGCAGGGCCACCCCAATGAGTGACTCGGTCGCCGTACTCCGGGCGATGGGCAGAGAGCAAAGCCGGTCCCGACGTATCAACGCCTCTTTCAACTCCTGTTCGTTTCGGGCGGAGAGCCAGTCGTTCAGGAACTGCGTATCATCCACGCGCGACGCGATGCGCGCCAGAATCCGGAGGTGTCGTCCCGTGTCGCCCTCGGGGCTGACAAGGAAGAAAACCGCCTGTACCGGGGCTAGCGCCGCGGTGTCGGGCAGGCCCGAATCTTCCATCCGTACGCCCCCCGCGCAGCGGGCCGCAAAGAGCCAGGGGCGATCGATCCCCGGGATACGCAGGTGCGGAAGGGCCGCCCCGTGCGAGACCGGAGTCATGCCGACGCGCGACCCTTCCAGGAACCGGCGTTCGAGCTCGCCCGCTTCCACTCCGACGACGTGTTCCAGGTGCGTGGCAGCCCTTGCGGTCAGATGCTCGAAGCCTATCAGGCCAGGGACATCCTCTACCAGGGCATGGCTGACGACCTCGTCGAAGGAATCGCTCTCCCTGAGCCCCATGTCCTTCAGCATCATCCGGAACTCGAGGTCCAGATCCTCGTCTCGTTGCTGGCCCAGGCGGGCGAACACGTGGAGGATCGCCCCTTCGCGCACGAGGCGTTGGTGCGCGTAGAGGACGTACCACATGATGGAAACGCCGATGACCCCAGCGGTGAAGCCCAGAGCGAGCCAGCCCATCTGCAGGATGAGCCCGACCGGAATCAGGAAACCCGCTATCTGCACCAGCGGGTACCCGGGCGCCCGGTAGCCGGGATCGTACGACTCGATTCGGCTCTCGCGCATCACGATGACGGCCAGGTTGATGAGTGCGAACAGGAGCAGCTGAAACGAGCTGGCCAATTTCGCCAGGCCTTCGACGTCGAGCGTGACCACGGCGAGTATCGTGATGAGCCCGGTCACGACGGTAGCGAAGGTCGGGGTACGGAACCTGCCGATCGCCGCGAAAGCCTCCGGAACCAGGTGATCACGACCCATGGCGAGCAGGTATCGGGCGGCTGACATGATTCCGGCATTGGCCGTCGAGGCGAACGCGGCGAACGCGGCGAGCAGCACCAGCCATAACTCCCAGTTCCCCGGCATCCAGTGCACGAAGACCTCGACCGCGGCTGCGACTGGAGTCAGGTTGCCGGCGAGCGTCTCCGGAGGAAGAACGGCGATCATCACGAAGACCCCGAGGACGTACAGCGTCGTCGCTGTCACAAGCGACAGGATCATGCCTAGTGGGAGGTTTCGGTCCGGGTTCTGAACCTCCTCCGCCACGCTGGCCACCTTCGTCAGCCCCGCGTAGGAGACGAAGACGAGACCTACCGCCGAGATCAGGCCGGATGAGCCCTGTGGGGCGAAGGGGGTGAGGCGATCGCGTCGGATATCGACACCCGTCTCGCCCAGGCTCAGCAGGCCTTCGATCACGAAGGCGGCGAGGATCATGACCAGCACGGTCACGAGCACCCGCTGAACCAGGCTCGATTCCTTGGCGCCAAGGATATTCAGGACCAGGAAGAGGAAAGCGAGTCCGACCGCTACCGGCCTGATGGAGACGTCGAGAACGAGCGCCAGGTAGGCGCCGAAGCCCACCAGGGCGAAGGCCGTCTTGAGGATCAGGCCGAACCACGCGCCGAGGCCGGCCACCGTTCCGGCGAGTGGACCGAGGCTGCGGTCCAGGAAATAGTACGTTCCACCCGCCCGTGGCATGGCCGTGGCCAGCTCCGCCTTGCTGAACATGGCCGGGGCCGCCGCCACGGCCGCGAGCAAGTAGGCGAGAAACACGGAGGGGCCGGCCCACATGAAGGCGATTCCGGGCAGAAGGAAGAACCCGGAGCTGAACATGGCCCCCGTACTGATGGCGTACACGTCGAACAGCTTGAGGCTCTTCTTGAGCTTAGGGGGGTTTGCCATGTCGACCGTCCGCCAGTGCGTCTGCTCTGTGGGCCCAGCCTCCCGTGCGCGATCAAGCGGGCCGTCTCGTATGCTCGCAAGGCGACTTGCGCCGACAGCCCGACTCATCCAATATATGCTAGTTATTACATGAAATCAATATCATGTATTATACTTCAGGGATATGGGGCGACGAATGGAGAAGGAAGCTGACGACCAGCGGCCAGCCGAGAGGCGGAAGTGGACCTTCCTGACCAACCATGCTCACGTTCTGATCTGCATTGCCCAGGATCCCTCGTCCCGCGTCAGGGACCTGGCTGCCAGCGTTGGGATCACGGAGCGGGCGACGCATCGCATCATCGCCGAGCTCAAGGATGCCAGATATCTGACGTACGCTCGCGACGGCCGTCGCAACCGCTACACGGTCAACGGCCTTTTGCCCATGAGACATTCCGTCGAGGGGCACTGTGCGGTGCTCGACCTGCTCGACACCGTGCTGCGTCCCGGCACTCGGAGCGCTCCGTGAATCGCGCGGTCTGATCCGCTCGACCGCTTGCAGACCGAGACCATGAGCCCTCCTGCGGCAGTCGACGGACCAGCGTTCGCCGCAATGGCCGCGGGCATTCCGTTTCTTCAGGAGATGGTGGTGCTCTTCAACTTGAGCGCCCTCCTCGCCTAAGTGTGCTACCGCCTCCGTCTCGTACCGATCGTCGGCTTCCTCGTGGTCCTCGAGCGCCTGCGGCTCGTGCAGACTCCGATCCTGGACCTCGCAGGCATGAGGGATTTCGAAACGGCCGTGTCCGACGCGCAGTACCTGGATCGCGCGATCGATCGGCTCGAAAAGCGACTGGCCAACCTGAGGGAAGAGCTCGCCCTGCATCAGCAGGACCGCACGAACCGGCGCCTCGCCGTGCTAACCGTGTTGTCGGCCGTCTTCCTGCCGCTGACACTGATCGCCGGCATCTACGGGATGAATTTCGAGGTCATGCCGGAGCTGGGGTACCGCTTCGCCTACCCTCTGGCCATAGGATCCATGGTTGTGCTTGGACTCGGGATGATCGCCTGGTTCCGATCGCGGGGCTGGTTCGACTAGGAGGATTATGGACCCGGAACCGGCCCGGGGAGATTCGCCTGAATCCTCCCGGGTGCTTTCCCTGTCTTTCCCCACCGTCATCCAAGGTACATCAAAGTCAGGGGGGCTTTGCAGAGGCTAGGTTCAATGACCCCGGCGCGACTCGCTGTCGAGCGAAGCGAGACATTGAGCACGTGAAACGTGCGAGCTACGCGCGACCTTCGGATTAGGAACGCCTGGGACCGGTTCTCAGGCGTTCCCTATTTTCCCCTATAGTCTGAGAATTCGGCAAGAGTTGCTAGAATCCTGCCAGAGGCTTTTCCCAATCTCTCCCTATTTTGCCCTACCGTCATCCAAAGTACATCCAAAGTCGGAGAGGCTTCTCAGGTCCTGACGAGTCAGAACGCCATATCGACCAGCTTCTCGAGCAACTCCGCAAGCGAGATCTGCGTCAGACCCA
>JBDGXI010000154.1:0-5440 GCA_039584685.1 Gemmatimonadota bacterium
CACACCATGGACCCGGCGGGGCTCGACGTGGACGCCTTCGAACGCGAAGCCCTGGCCGAGCTCGGTATGCCCCGGGAGATCGTGATGCGGCACCGGAGCCCGCACTTCAAGCACGCGTTTTCCGGTGAGGGGTACTCGGCCGGCTACTACAGCTACGACTGGGCCGAGGTGCTGGTCGCCGATGCCGCCGAGGCTTTCGCGGAAGCGCCGGGCGGGTTCTACGATTCGGAGGTCGCCGCGGCGATGGTCGAGCACCTGTACGCGGTGCGAAATGCCGTAGACCCGGCGGACGCGTATCGGGCCTTCCGAGGTCGGGACGCCACGGTGGACGCGCTGATGCGGGCGCGAGGATTTCCCGTGCCGGGGGAGTAGACCGACCGGCACACGGTCTCGCCAGAAAGATCGTCGTCCCCCGGGGGGGGGCGGCGGCCTACTCAACTGCCTCGGTACATCTCGTACTCCGTCCGGACGGTGGCCACCTTTTCCTCCAGGACGGGCTCGGGGTCGGACCGGAGCCACAGGTAGTGCTCGTACGATCGGAGCGCTTCTTCTCGGTAGCCGAGCTCCGCCGCGAGGCGAGCCCTCCGAAGTAGTCTCGCCGAGAGGAATTGAGTCCGCTCCTCCCCAGCCACAATCCAGAAACGGCGCATGAGGCCGAGGGCCTTCTCAGTTTGGCCCACGCTCGCGTAAAGGTCGGAAAGGACTACGTGCCACGCGGCCTGGTACCTTTGGTTCGCCCCGATTCCGAAGATAGAGTCCGCGGCCAACACCATCGTCTCCGCCTCGGGGTGCCCGGACTCGACAGCCTGTTGAGCGGCGAGGACCGCGGCGCAGAGTCGAGCCAGGCGGACGGTCCTGAAGTCACTCGATCGCGCCTCCACCTCCCGAGCGAGGGCAAGGGCGGACAGAAAGCTGCCTGTTCGACCCGCGATCTGACCTGTGATCCCGAGCCAGCAGCGCTCGTGTAGCCGCCTTCGCTCGCCTCGCCCGCCCTGGAGGACCTGATCGGCGGTGAGTGACGCAAGCGCTGCCTCGAGGGAATCGCGAACAGCCGCAACGACGCCCGGATCGGCGTCCCAGTAAGTGCCTGCCAGCAGCCACATCTCGGAGTGCTGGCACGGTCGCCCCATGCACTCCTCCCCCGATTCGGCCACTCGGAGGAGCGGCAGCGCGCGGCCGGGCTGACCCAGGTTGAGAGCGAAGTTGCCGGCTATCTTGCCGGCATTGCCGTCTCCATCGGCGGCACGCTGAACGAGGATGTCCGCCAGGCTCTCTGCATCCTGCATCCCTCCACCGAGTGCCTGGAGCTCCATCAGGGCGTTTCCAGGTACGAAGTACAGCTCCGAGATGAGTTGCCAATCCTCCTCGCTGATCTCCCGCTTCGGATCGACCGCCGCGAAGAGCAGGTCGAAGAACCGGTATGTGAGGTCTCGATACCGGTCTGGTATCGCTCGGAAGCCCTCCTCGTCGCCCGTTTCGACATAGTGCTCGATGAGGTGTTCCCAGGGTTCCGCGTGAGCCGTCGAGTCCAGAGCGATCGCTTGCTGAAACGAGCGCACGGCCCGTCTCCGACCGTCGTCCGCGTACGCGCCTCCCTCGTGCCACAGAAAGTCACCGTGGTGAAACCAGGTCTCCCAGCGATGCGGGTATTGGCTCAGCGTGCGCTCATACAGGGCAAGTACCTCCCGCTCTCCGCCCGCCGGAGGCTCGGGATAGCCATTCCGCCGGCTCTCCGCCACGAAAACAGCTGAATCGGGGGACGGAAGGCGGTCGCGATGCGCCCAGGCCAGTCTGCGGCCTCTCCGGTAGGCGTCTGAGACTCCCGCCTGCCAGCCGGCGGACATCATGAGACCCCACGCGGCGAGGGCGAACGTCGAGTCCTGATCCAGGGCACCCGAGAACTGAGCCATCGCGTCCGACCAGTCGCCTCTTCGGAACGCCTCCATGCCGGAGATCCACTCCTGCACGGCCGCCGTAGACGAACTGACGAGCCCCGGTAGACGCTCGAATTGACCAGCCGAGCCGGCCAGGAGCTGGACACCCAGAGACTCGGCCACGGCGATCGCCTGGTCGGCCGGCAACGTCACGGCCGCTCGCGCCACCTCCTCGCGACCCCGAATCAGGGTGGCCTGTGCCAGGACCCTGTCGTTCGGTTGAGCGATGATCTGGCCTGATACGACCTGTGTGGCACCGACGTCCGCCGCTACTCTCTCTAGCGCTCCGACCGGGTCCAGGGTGAGGCCTTCGATACGATCCCATGCTTTCGTGACCTGCCGCCGGTCGATCGCTCGCGTACCGCTCTTCCCGTCCGCCAGCGCCGTTGCCAGGAACTCGGGGATTGCCCGGGTCAGGTAACTCAGCTCACCTAACCCTCCCATATCCTCGAAATCGAGCATGGCCACCAGCTCTTCCTCCGGCCCCGACGAAAACAGCGTGCTGAAGTCGTATCGTCTGACCATAAGGGCCACAGCGACGATCACGGCGATCGCGGCCACGCCCCACCCAACACGGGCCAGGCTTGCCGCCCTGCGGCTCCCTCGGCTTCGCGGTCGCTCTCCCGTGTGATCGCCCGTAACCGCCTCCACGAACTTCTCCATGGTCGGGAAGCGGTCCGCCGGGATCTTCTCGAGAGCCCGGTTCATCGATGCCTCGAGCCCGGCCGGGACCGTGCCGCGCAGAGTTCGCACGCTGGGGACGGGATCCAGGCTGTGGCGCGCGAGGACCGCCATCGCGGTGGGGCCCGTGAAGGGTGGTTGGCCGGTCAGCATCTCGTAGAGCACGCACCCCAGCGAGTACTCGTCACTTCGGGCGTCGACAGATTGATCGCCCGCCGCCTGCTCCGGGCTCATGTAGTCGGGAGTTCCAACCGAGATGCCCGTTCGCGTCAGGCTCTCGCCTCCCGCGTCGGTCACCGCCGCGGCGATGCCGAAATCGCTGACGACGGCGTGGCCACCGGACAGGAGGATGTTGCCGGGCTTGACGTCTCGGTGGACGATTCCTTGCTTGTGGGCATGACTCAGAGCGCTGCCCGCCTCGCGGACCACCTGCAACGCTTCCCTGATCTCGAGAGGTCCCGTCCGTTCCAGTCGGTCCTGAAGCGACTCGCCGTCGATGAAAGGCATGACGTAGTACAGAAGACCGGCGGCCTCTCCCGAGTCGAAGAGGGGAACGATGTGTGGATGGGAGAGCTTCGCGGCGATCCGAATCTCGCGCAGGAAGCGATCGCTTCCAACGGAGGAGGAGATCTCGGGCCGCATGACCTTCAACGCCACCCGGCGGTCGTGCTTGAGGTCGGCGGCCCCAAACACGACGGCCATACCTCCGGATCCGATCTCTGCATCGATCCGGTATGTACCCGTGAGTGCTTCCCTGAGTTGTCCGAGCAGGTCGGGCATTCACTATCTCCCTCGATCGACCCTATGAGTGCCAACATAATCAAGGAACCGGGCCATCCTGTAGGTCTTTAAAGGGAAACGCGCTGCGGCCTCCTTGCGCCCCACCGGTATCGATTCGGATTATCACGGAAGGTAGGATTCGCATCTCGGAGACCAGAGGCGCCCGCATGCCGTTCTCAGCCGCCCCACAGCCTGGGCTGCTCCTGATCGCGATCGGGGCCGCGCTGTTCGCGGCCTTGGCCCTCGCCGCGGTCGTGTCGCGGAGCGAAGGCGAGCCGCGGGCCGCTAAGCGGCTGGCAGGACTCAGCCTTTTCGTTTCCCTGCCGTTCGTAGCCGTCGCGCTCATTCCGGGCCAGGCCGGGCAGCTCACCGGCATTGCGCTGCTCTCCGTCACGGCAGCGGGCGCGATCACCCTCCTCGTCCCGACCGGCTCCAAGCACCTGGCCGAGAACGACACTCCCACCACGCGGATCGATGAGCGGGACATCATGTTCTCCCGCGCTCGCCTCGAGCCGGGTTCCGATCGCTTCGAGGCGTACTACGCCGAGAAGCCCGAGCACCGCGAAGCCGACGATCGCTTCCGCGCCGAGCCCGGTCTTCTGAAGCCGGGGTCTTCGTACTACGACCCGTTCATGTTCGCCGCTGCGGACGCCAGCTTCGAGACCATCGCCGAGCTCCATTCGATGGTGGACGGGCCGGTCGCCCGGGAGCCCGAGCCGGCCGACCCGGGCGAGATTTCGGACTTCATCAGGGGATGGAAAGTCAAGCTGGGCGCGGTGGACGTCGGGATCACCGAGCTCAGGAACTACCACAAGTACACGACCGTGGGACGGGGAGAGCAGTACGGTCAGCCCGTGCGTCTCGATCACCGGTATGCGATCGCCCTCACAGTCGAGATGGCGAAGGAGATGATCGACTGCGCTCCGCGCGGACCCACGGTGATGGAGTCGGCACAGCAGTATATGGCGTCAGGCGCGATTGCTGTGCAGGTGGCCCAGTTCATTCGGAACCTGGGGTATCCTGCCCGGGCGCACATCGACGGCAACTACCGGGTCGTGTGCCCTCTGGTGGCGCGGGACGCTGGCCTGGGTGAGATCGGCCGCATGGGACTCCTGATGACGCCGAACCTCGGTCCGCGCGTGCGAATTGGAGTAGTGACCACGGATCTTCCTCTCGTGCCCGACGACCGCGAGCCCGAGCATTCCGTCCTCGATTTCTGCTCCATCTGCGAGAAATGTGCGGACGTGTGCCCGAGCCAAGCCATTGCCCGCGGTCTTCGCACCGAGATCGACGGGGCCCTGCGCTGGCGAATCGACTCGGAGGCGTGCTTCACCTACTGGTCGAAGATCGGTACGGACTGCGCGCGCTGCGTGTCGGTTTGTCCCTACTCGCATCCGGACAACCTGATGCACAACTCCGTGCGGTGGCTGATCCGGAACTCGGGGCTGGCGCGGCGCGCAGCGCTAGCGGCAGACGACTACCTGTACGGTCGCCGGCGGCCACCGGCCGAGGTGGGACAGCCGGTTCGTCCCGACCGGTCAGGCCGCACGTGCCGGGACCTCGGAGCCTGTCACTCTGTCTTCGGTGCCACACGTGCACGGCGCGTCTTCCGGCACCTGGTCCCGGAGGGTTACGTAGAATCCTCGCCATACGGCCGGGCAGTTTCTCGCGTGCTGCGGTTGAAACGGCATCGTATTCCTCCTTCTGCATCGAAACCCGCGCCACCGATCCATCTTCCACTTGGGTATGCGCAGCGGATCGCCCGCACCGGACACGGATTGCCCCGGTGCCTTCGACGGTGCTCATGCGGTTCGCTGGTGCGGGTGAAGAGGACTTCCAGAAGGCGACGCACCGGATCTACCACGACGCGGCCCGGCCATCCGCCTTGAGGGTCGGCATCCTGAGGGACTGAATTCGATCGGGGCCCGGAAGTGACTGCGCTTCCGGACCCGACCCGGTAGGTTGTCCGCTTCCAGGCCCACAGCCGGGCCATGGCGGACATCAACTGGATTCGAGAGAGCTGTGAACATGGATGGAAGGCGACT
>JBDGXI010000155.1:0-10672 GCA_039584685.1 Gemmatimonadota bacterium
CGCCCAGTTGATCCCACCGGCCGAAGCGACGGCGTCGTACAGGTGCCCGCCGATGTCATCCAGGACCGGAACCGCGCTGAACACGGAAGCGGTGACGGCCATCCCGCCGGCAGGGCCAGAACTGTCAGGGCCGGCGCCTGTCGCCGCGGGATCCACGGGCGTGGAGTCGCATGCGGCGAGCGCCATCACGCACAGGCCGACTGCACTCCAACGAAGACGCTTCATATCGATTGCCTCGCGATTGAGGGTCTCTCTCGAATGATCGCGACGCACACGAATGCAACGAGTGTACCGAGGGCCGGACCGGGCCGGGGCTCGGCTAAGTCTTTGCCTACATTGTTACTTACGAAGTATCGGAGGGCTGGTGGATATTCTGCCGGGCGCCGGATGACGTCCGTCGCGTGTCACCGATGCGCAATCTTTGCGCAGCCGGAGGTTGCATGCCGCGGCGGGGGCGTTGACAAGCCTGAGCTAGAGCCGGCCCACCAGTGCCTGGAATCGGGGATGATCGCGTACCGCGTCCAGGTCCGGATCCTGTTCGATCCAGTCGCGGTGCCCGAATCCGGCTTCCACCGCCTCCTCCAGGCACTCAATCGCCCGATCCGGCATGTCTTCGAGCGAGTACAGGCAGGCCACGTTGTACTTGACGCCGGCATCGTGCGGATCGATGTCGAGCGCCCTCTCGGCCCACTTGATGCCGGCCTCCCGGTCGCCGGATCGGCAATGCGACACGGCCCGCATCGTGGCAGCCCGCGGATCGTCAGGATTCAGTTCCATGTGCTTCTCGGACACCGCCAGGGCATGCCGGTAGCCCTCGGTCGCATCGGTTTCTCGGCCGAGAGCCTCCAGCGCCTGGGCCGCGAAGAAGGCCGCCTGGTAGTCCTCGCGTATCTCGGTCGCTTGCCGGAACAGACGCGCCGCATCCTCGAGCCGACCCTGCGCGAAGCAGGCGCGCGCATAGAAATAGTGGGCCTCGAACTGGGATGGATCCAGTCGGATGGCGGCCTGGAACTCCTCTTCCGCCTCCTCGAATCGCTTCAGCTGCAACAGGGCGAATCCCCTGGCGCCGTGGGCCTCGGCGAGGTCGGGATCGAGCTCGAGCGCCCGAGCGCTGGCTTCATCCGCCCGGCCCAGGTCGGCCCCGCTGGACGGATAGTACATGTGCGTGAGCGAAATCGAGTCGGCGATGCCGGCCCACGCGAGGGCGAAACCGGGATCCTCGGCTACCGCCCGCTCGAACATCTGGCGCGCGTATTCGAGGCTCTTTCGGCGGCTCTGGCGGAAGAACTGGCGGCCCCGCAGGTAGAAATCGTAGGCCTGGACGTCGTCGGTGGGATTCCTGGCCAGCGCCTGGCGCTCCTCCGGTTTCAGGATACCGCGAAGGGCCTGCACAACGTTCGCGGCAATCTCGTCCTCGATATCGAAGACGTCCTTCATCTCCCGGTCGTATCGCTCGGACCACAGGTGATATCCCCCTGCCACTTCGACCAGCTGGGTGGTGACGCGAAGCCGGTCACCCGAGCGCTGTACGCTTCCCTCGAGAACGGCCCCCGCGCCGAGTTGTCGTCCTATCTCGCGGACATCCGCTGCCTTGCCCTTGTAGGCGAGCGCCGAGGTGCGAGCCACGACCTGCAGGCCCTCCATGTGGGCCAGCTGGTTGGTGATTTCCTCGCAGATTCCGTCGCTCAGATACTCGTCCTCGGCGCTGCTGCTCAGGTTCGAGAAGGGGAGAACGACGATGTCCGTGGGTCGGGCCACCGGGGCCACGATCGGGGTGGCGACCGGCGTTCCGCGACCCGATGTCCGGCGCCGCCGATCCGGGTGCCCGAAGTGCCAGGCGACGCCGGCGACGATGGGAAGGAACAGCACCCACGAGCCGACGACGAGGTCGGTCGCCCCGTTCGAGAGATCGAAGCGCCCTGTGGCCCAGTCCGTGAACTCGAGGAGACCCCAACCGGCGGCGAGGTACACGCCGACGACCTGCGGAACACGGCGTCTCAGCAGCTCGCTCATGAGATTGGCGGACATCGGCTCCTCCGGCGCACGGCGTCGGGCCGCGGACGCCTGCTTCTCCCCTGTGGATGCGTGTGCATACACGAGAGGAGCGAAAAAGTCACACGGCTTCTACGCGCGGCTCGAGGGCATCACCCGACGGGGATTCCGAACAGGGCCTTGAACTGCCACGAACGGTTTCGCGCCGCGGAGCCGTCGAACGCGTCGGAGATCCCAATGGAGTACCGGCCGTCCAGACCGAAGTACTTTCCACCCCCGGTTCGAACGGCAAATGCGAGGCCCACGGGCCAGGTCCACTCCGTGCCCTTGGCCTGATCGCAAGCGCTCACGAGCACCGAGCTGGCGTCTTCGGTGCAGCTCACCTTGATGCCGAGCCCGATTCCGGTGTAGAAGTTGAAATTGATCGCGTCGTTGTCCGTCGGGATGACGGCGCCGAGAAGAAACGGGATGTCGATGTAGGCCAGGTCCGCGAGGTTCGTGCCGCCCTTCTGCACGTAGTTGGCCTCGAGGCCGATCATGCTGTTGCGGCTGGTGCGGAACGCGCCGAAGACCCCACCGATGAAGCCCCACTGCGACCCAGTGTTGATGAACCCGCCCTGGATGTCGGTCGACGTGGCGCCGGCCGAGATACCGACCATCGTCCTGGCGCGCTGCGCCGACGCGGGCGCGGCGAAGACGAGGCTCAGCGCGAGCACCAGCAGACTTACCTTGAAACGACTCATGTGTCTCTCTCCTCTGAGTATCGTGATTCGGTTTGGGCTGGCAGCCTACATCGCCGCCGCCGCTTCGGCCTCGTCGGCCTCTTCCTCCGACTCGTACATCATACCCGCAACCATCTCGACCACGATGCGGTCAGCGTCGTAAACGACGTCGAGCGCGGCCCGGATGGCGCGCACATCGACCATCACGTTCCTCCCCTGCTCGGGCAGGTAGATGAAGTCACGCGACAGGCCGTTGATGTTGCGATCGAAATTGAGGCCCACGAGCTCGAGGTCCGGCGTCACCGCGGGAGACCCGCTGTTTCCACCGTACGAGTCCGTGGTCGAAACGAAGTTCAACGGCGTGCTGAGGTCCAGGCCCTCGGGCGGTGTCTTCCAGCGCTCCGGCAGGATCCACTCTTCGCCGATCCCCACGCCTGCACCGTGCCCGAAATAGCGATCGTACAGGCCGTAGAAGGTCGTGTACGCGGGCGCGAGCGTACCGTTGTACGGATACCCCTTCACGATGCCGTCCGCGATGCGGGGGGAAAACGAACCGTCGGGAGGGATCTCGCTTCCGTACACCTCAAACCGGACGCGCCCCAGGGCGGCCTGCAGGTCGTTCTCCTCTGCGGTGAGCTCGCCTGAAGTCCGCCGGTACTCACTGATGAGCGGAAAGAGCTCGGCCATCAGGGCGATCACTGGATCGTCAACGCCGAGTGTACCGGCCTCGATGGCCGCGAGCGTCTCCTCGCCACTGTCGATGACGCTGTTCTCCAGCATGGCGCGAGCCGCCGTCTCGGGATCGAGCCCGCCCAGGGCCGCCTGCGTGATCGGATGGTCCGCTCCCAGGTAGCGCTCGAAGTCCGCAAGTCGGTACGCCAGGAAGCCGACTTCGACCTCCGGCGCCCGGTCGCGTACCTGCCGCAGCTCGGCCACGAGCTGCTCCATTTCCTCTTCCGATTCCTCGTCCGCGATCGCGTTGAGTACGGTCTGGGCC
The DNA here is from genome assembly GCA_039584685.1 of Gemmatimonadota bacterium. Classification (GTDB taxonomy): domain Bacteria; phylum Gemmatimonadota; class Gemmatimonadetes; order Palauibacterales; family Palauibacteraceae; genus Benthicola. The sequence continues at coordinate 3,712 of JBDGXI010000155.1, forward strand.
CGCATGGCCCGAGCCATCGTGATCGACCCGACGAACGTGCTGCCCATGCCCGCGAAGGCCCCCGTGTACGCCGCGTACTCCCGCTTCTGGACCTGGATGGCGGCCAGACGGTCGAAGATGTCGCCGTACGTGGCGTTCAGCACCGGGTCTGCGGCGATCGCCTCCTGGAGCTTGCGCTCCGCGTCGGCCTTGCGCGCCATGATCATCGGCTGGTTGAGCGCCTCCAGCCGGCCCGTGTTGGCTTTCAGCGCCCCGAGGCGCGTGCCCAGGACGTGCACGTTGACCGGCACGGACACGTCGCGCTGGTATTCGAGCTGCGCGATGGTCTTGAGGCGGTTCGTCTGGCCGGGATTGCCGATGATGAACACTGCGTCGCCCGGTTCGACGCCGGCGCCCCACCCGAAGTAGTGCGTCGGTTGATAGGGTCGATCGTCCTCGTATACGCGCAGGAACGAGAAATCGAGGTCGTAGCGCGGATAGGTGAAGTTGTCCGGATCGCCGCCGAAGAACCCCATCTCCACTTCCGCGGCCACCACCAGACGCACGTCCGTGAATCGGCGGAACACGTAGGCCGAGTAGCGGCCGCCGTTGTAGAGGCCGATCACCTGCACCCAGATCGAGTCGCCGCCCGAAGCGTGCTCTGCCTTGAGCTGCGCCTGGATCCCCTCGACCACTTGGGATCGGGCTGCATCCCGGTCTTCGTCGGACGCTGCATCCGTCACCGCGAATACCTGCTCCGAGATGTCCTGCACCCGGATAAGCTGGTCGGCGTAGTACCCCGGTATCCGTCGCTCGTCCGCCAGAGTGCGGGCGACGAACCCGTCCGAGAGGAGGTCCTCACCTTCTCCGCTCAGGCCCGCGACGGGGTCTCGCACGCAATGGTGGTTGGTGGCCAAAAGGCCGTGCGGCGATACGAACGAAGCCGAACACCCCGGAATCCGAAGTACCGACAGGCGGGCGCGCTCGAACCACTCGGGGTTCGCTTCGAATCCGTACGTTTCGCTGAAGTAGTCGGCTGGCGCGTATTCGAACGTCCACATCTTGCCGTAGTCGAACCGCCCCGCCTGGATCGTGTCCAGGTCCACTCCGCCTATCTGGGCCGCAGCGGACTGCGGCGCGATCACCAACATCGGCACCGTAGCCGCGAAGAAGAGAGCGAGCCGGACGGTCCGCGCACGGAATCCGTAGAACCGAAGCATTTTTTTGCCTCCGAAGACATATCAGTAGCGACCTTCCATGGTTGGCGCGTGCAAGATGAAGCGTCGTGGGCCACTTGTCACCCTGCGGCCGGCCCGTACATAGTGGGGCAACCGGAGTTGCACGGGCCGCCGCCGATGGCGGCCGTTGCGTTAGCACAGGCGACGGGAATGGACGGCGAACAGAATCCCCTGCAGGGCGACGTGACTCAACTGCTCCAGGCGGTGCGCGAAGGCGACCCGGCGGCGCTCGATCGGCTCGTCCCCCTGGTGTACGACGAGCTGCGTGCCCTCGCCAGACGGGAGTTGTATCGCGAGCAGCAGGGACACACCCTGCACGCCACGGCGCTGGTTCACGAGGCGTACCTGAAGCTGGCCGGGAGTGGCATGCCGGCGTCGGACCGGGCTCACTTCCTGGCGATCGCGGCCCGCGCCATGCGGCAGGTGCTCGTGGACCATGCCCGCCGCCGCAAGGCCGTGAAGCGTGGGGGCGACATGGTGTGCACCACGCTCACCGACTCCGGAGGCCAGGTCGAATTCCGGCCTGACGAACTCATCGCGCTGGATGAAGCACTCGATAAGCTGGAACCCCGGCAGCGCGAGATCGTGGAGTTCCGGTTCTTCGCCGGGCTGGAAGAGAAGGAGATCGCCGACGTCCTCGGGATATCCGATCGCACCGTGCGCCGCGAGTGGGTGAAGGCCCGCGCGTGGTTGTATCGCTCCATGTATCCGGACGGTCCCGGCAGTCCCTCGGACGGTCCCGGCGGCCCTCCAGTCGGTCCATGAGGTCGAACGGCCGGTGAGCGACGAGAGACGGCGCAGGCTCGACGAGCTGCTGGACGAAGTCCTCGACGCGTCCCCGCGGGAGCGCGATGAGATCCTGCGGCGGGCCGGTTCCGAAGATCCCGGCCTCAGAGAAGAGCTGCAGGCGCTGCTCGCCGCACACGAGCGCTCGGGCGGCATCCTCGACAGTCCGGGGAATGTCGGGCCACCGGGAGGGAGGCGGGGTGTCCGACGTCCCCGCGGCTCCCGCGCGCATCGGTATCTATCGCATCGTCTCCGAGCTGGGCCGGGGCGGTATGGGGGTCGTGTTCCTCGCGGAGCGAGACGACGGCCAGTTCTGGCGCCAGGTGGCGATCAAGATCATCGGCAGCGGCGCGCGGTCGACCGATCTGAGGACCCGGTTCGAGGCCGAGCGCCAGATCCTGGCGACCCTCGACCACCCGAACATCGCCCGCCTGTACGATGGAGGGGTGACGGACGACGGCCGCCCCTACCTGGTGATGGAGTACGTGCCGGGGCTGCCGATCGACGAGTACTGCCGTGCCAACGACCTGTCGGTCGAGGAGCGTGTCCGGTTGTTCTGCACCGCCGCCCGGGCCGTGCATCATGCTCATCGGCGGCTGGTGGTCCACCGCGATCTCAAACCTACCAACATCCTCGTCACGGACGATGGAGAGGTGAAGCTGCTCGACTTCGGGATCGCGAAGATTCTCGATCCGTCGATGATCGCAGGGGCGGCTCCCGAAACGCGCACCGGTCTTCACCTCATGACACCCGAATACGCTGCGCCTGAACAGGTGATGGGAGAGCCCATCACCACGGCGACGGACGTGTATGGACTCGGCGTCGTCCTGTTCGAGATGCTGACCGGGCGCCGCCCGTTTCGCCTTGCCGGGCGGGCCCCGGCCGAGTGGGCGTGGATCATCGTTCAGGAGCAGCCGCCACTACCCAGCGAGGTTGCCGAGCCGACCTCGGAATCGGCGCCACGAGATCCCGAGGCGGGCCCGCAGCCACAACCGGGGGCTGCTGAACGGCATGCGGACGCCGCGTTCTACGTGCCGGTGGACGTGGACACGGGCCGCCTGGCTGCCCGCGAGGGACGGCAGCGCCTGCGCCGGCTTCTGCGTGGCGACCTCGATCGGATCCTGCTCAAGACCCTGCGCAAGGAGCCGGAGAGAAGGTACGGGTCGGCGGCGCGCCTGGTGGAGGATCTCGAGCGCCACCTCGAAGGCCAGCCAGTCGAGGCGCGTGCCGATTCCGCGGGCTACCGGCTCCGCAAATACGTGTCGCGCCACCGGGTGTCCGTCGCGGCGGTCCTGATCGTCGCCCTGTCCCTCGTGGGCGGGACCGTGGCCGCGGTGACGCAGGCCACCCGGGCCACGCGGCAGGCCGAGCTGGCCGCCCGGCAGAGGGACCTGATGTTCGACATGTTCCGCCTGTCGGACCCGAGCGAGTCCCAGGGGGATACGGTCTCGGCCCGCGAGATCCTGGACCGGGGTGCGGCCCGTATCGCGGAGGAGTTTGGCGAAGAACCCGTCATGCAGGCCGCGATGCTCGCCGATGTCGCCGCTATCTACGCCAACCTGGGCCTGTTCACTCGTGCCGAGGAGCTGGCCCGACAGGCCCTGGATCTCCGCCTGGACAATCTCGGTGACCGCGACCTCGAGGTATCGGCAAGCTACGGCCAGGTGGGGCGGCTGCTCGCGGCCCAGGGAGATCAGGAGCAGGCGATCGAGTATCTTCAGCTCGCCCTCGACATCCGGCAGGCCGGGCTCTCGAAGCCGGACTCCCTGCTGGCCCTCACCCAGTCCGACCTGGCATGGCAGCTGCGGTCGAGTGGAAAGCACGCGGAGGCGGCCGTGCTGTTCGAGCAGGCGCTGGTCGTCCAGCAGGAGCTGCTGGGCAACGAGCACCCCGACGCGGCTTCCACGCTGTTCGGCCTGGCGGTTTCGCACCACGATCTCGGACAGTTCGAGGACGCCGAGGAGGTCTTTGCGCGGGCGCTGGCGAGATTCGACACGGCGACCATGCGACCCCACCCGCTGGCTGCGGAAGCACTCCTCAACATCGCGATGATTCGCCGGCTTCGAAGCCAGTTGTACGACGCCGAGCCCCTGGCCGCCTCGGCGGTCGTCATGCGGGAGGCGCTGTACGACCCGTTACACCCGGACGTCATCGAGGCGCTCGGCGAATGGGGCGTGGCGCTCCGCGACGTGGGGCGGTACGAGGAGTCCGAGCGCGTTCTTCGCGACGCCGTCGACCGGGCCAACAGGTCGCTCGGATACGACCACAGCATGTCGCTCACGATGCGCGAGCGCTGGGGCACCGCTCTATACCACCTGGGGCGGTACGAGGAAGCGGCCGCCACGGTGGACTCTTCGATCTCAGTGAAGCGGGAGAAGCTGGAGCCCGACGACGCCAACTACATCATGGCTCTCAGCAGGGCCGGTAACCCGTACTGGATGGACGGCCGCCTGGACCTGGCGGAAGCCCGGTACCAGGACGCCCTCGTCGGGGCCGGGCGCGATGGCATTTACTCGATTCTCGTGCTGGACGGGCTCGCCAACATCGCCCTCGCGCGGGGCGACCACGCCCTGGCGGAGGAGCTGTTCGAGGAGTCCCTGGCGGTCGCCGTCGAGAAACTCCGTCCGCGCCATCGCTACACGCAGACCGTGCGGGTGGACCGTGCACACCTGCGAATCGCGCAGAGACGCGGCGCGGAGATGGTCGATACTCTGGAGAACGTTCTCGAGATACGCAGCGAGGTGTTCCGGGAGCCTCATCCGGCAATCGGACGGACTCTTCATCCGCTGGGCGCGGCCTACCTGGCGGCCGGCGATCCCGCCCGGGCCGAGAGCGTCCTCCTCCGGGCGCTCGAAAGCTACGAGGCGATTCCCGACACGCATTGGAGGGTGGGCGACGTTTCGAGTCTGCTCGGTGAAGCCCTCCTCGCCCAGGAGCGGCGCGTGGACGGGATGCGTCTCCTGCGTGAGGGCCATGCCACCGTGGTCGGACATGTCGGCGCCGATTCCTGGCAGGCGCGGGCTACCGCCGCGCGGCTCGCTCGCGCCGGGGGCTGAGGCGCCCCTGCAGCGTTGGCCGACGCCGCGACCGACCACTAGCTTGCGTCCATTGGTCCCCTCGCACCATCCCAGACCGTGTCGGAGAACGCCATGATCACGCTTCTCGTCAACGGCGAGCGACGAACCGTCGACGCCGATCCGGCCATGCCTCTCCTGTGGGTCCTGCGCGACCTCCTCAAACTCAAGGGCACGAAGTACGGGTGCGGAGCGGGTCTGTGCGGCTCTTGCACCGTGCACGTCGATGGCGAGCCGGTGCGCTCGTGCGTGACTACCGTCGAGTCCGCCGCCGGCAGTGCCGTCACCACGATCGAAGGCCTGGTCGACGGAGAGGATCTGCACCCGGTGCAGGCCGCGTGGGTGGAGACAAACACTCCTCAGTGCGGCTACTGCCACCCCGGACAGATCATGAGCGCCGTGGCGTTGCTGGAAGCCACTCCGAACCCGACCGACGACGAGATCGACGCGGCGATGTCGGGCAACCTGTGCCGCTGCGGAACCTACCTGAGGATTCGCGAAGCGATTCACCGGGCCGCGGAGGCGGGAGGTGCGTCATGAGCGTGGTCAGAAAGGTCTCGCGGCGCAGCTTCCTGCAGACCACCGGCCTGGCCGGGTCGGCACTCGTCCTGGGGTTCCGGAGCGGCTGGGCCGCGTTCGATCCGCTCCCAGGTCTGGCCGGCGGGGCGGACGGATTCGAGCCCAACGTGTGGGTGAGCATCGGCGAGGACGGTGTCGTTCAGCTGACCGCGCATCGCCAGGAGCTGGGCCAGGGAGGCCGAACCGCGTGCTGCATGCTTCTGGCCGAGGAACTGGAGGTGGGCCTGGAGGACGTGACGGTCGTGCAGGCGCTGGGCGACCCCAAGTACGGAAACCAGTCTACGGGTGGAAGCACCACGGTGAGGCTGAACTGGCTGCCGCTGCGCCAGGCGGGCGCCGCGGCGAGAGAGATGCTGGTGGAGGCAGCGGCCCTCCGCTGGGGCGTCCCGGCCTCGGAGTGTCGGGCGGAGTCGGGAGAGGTCCTTCATGGCTCGGAGCGGCTCACCTACGGAGATCTCGCAGCAGCGGCCGCCGAGCTCCCGGTTCCGGAAGACCCGCCTCTCAAGGACCCGGCGGACTTCAAGCTCATCGGAACACCGCAGAGACTCATCGACACCGAGGATTTCGTCCGCGGCGACGCCGTGTATGGATACGACTTCGATCTCCCCGACCTCCTGATCGCCAGTGTCGAGCGAAGTCCGGTGCCCAAGGGGTCGATACTCGGCTACGATGCGGAAGCGGCCCGCGCCGTCCGTGACGTGGTCGACGTGATCGAGCTGGAACCGAACGCTACGGGTCTCACGAACGCCGGGGTGGCGGTGCTCGCGACGAACACCTGGGCGGCGATGCAGGGTCGTGCGGCACTCGACGTTCGGTGGGAACCCGGTCCGCTGGCCACGGAGACCAGCGACGAGAAACGCTCCGAGCTGGAGCGCATCGTATCCGAGCCCGGGACGGTAGCGCGGGAGGTGGGCGACTACGCAGCCGCGGCCGCGTCGGCGGAGCGTGTTTACGAAGCCGCCTACTACGCGCCGTACGCGGTTCACGCCATGATGGAGCCCCCGGCCGCGACGGCCCGGGTCGACGGCGACCGGTGCGAGGTGTGGTCGGCCACGCAGGCGCCGCAGTGGACCGCCGGAGAGGTCGCCGGCGCGCTGCAGATCCCGGTACAGAATGTAGCGGCGCACGTCACGCTCGTGGGCGGTGCGTTCGGCCGCAAGTCGAAACCGGACTACGCGGTAGAAGCGGCTCTGCTGGCCCGGAAGGCCGGCAGGCCGGTCAAGGTTCTTTTCACCCGCGAGGATGAGATCCGCCACGCGTTCTACCATCCGGAGAGCTACCAGCTCCTGAGAGCCACGCTGGACG
>JBDGXI010000156.1:0-4843 GCA_039584685.1 Gemmatimonadota bacterium
CGTCGCCGAAGCCCGTGAACTGCGGCGCCATGCTCTGCGCCAACCCGGGAAACACTCCATCGAGGCGCGAGAAGGCCTGGTCGCGGTCCAGGGGAATCGGATACCACACGTGGGCCTCCCCGTCGTCGTAAGCGGCCCAACGCCACTGGTTGGCGTGCCGGTCCCAGTCTCCGACGTAGAAGTCGAGCAGGCGAGCCGTCAGCAGAGCCCGTGAGTCGACCCGGTCGGCACCCGAGCCCTGCAGGTGCTCGAGGAGGGCCCCACTGCCCACGACCGTACGCGGCCGTCCCATGGGCTGGAGGTCCGTCATGTGCTCGTCGGCTGATTCCTCGATCAGGCCCGGCAGACCCCTGAACGTGTCGCGGAATTCGCCGAGCCCGGGCTCGTCGGCGAATACCACCAGCCGGGGGTCCGGATGTGGCACCCCGGCGGCATCCGCGAGTGGAGAAACGACCATCTCGGCCAGTGGAAACTGCGAGCTGATCTGGTCGCGCAGCACGTCCATGGCGAACGACGTTCGAAGAACGGGGGGAAGCACCTCGGAGGGGCTCTTGTCGAGCGACCGAAAGTAGTAGAGGCGACCGTCGGTGCCGGAGAGGCGGAGCGTCCGGGTCTGACGCCCGCCGGTAGCCCCCTCCGGAACGGTACCGCCCGTGAACTGGCTGCAGTCCAGCACTTCGGCGCGAATTGGAGTGGTCCATGCGTCGCGGTAGTGGTCGCCCCACCAGAAGCGCCACCAACCTCCGGCTTCATACTGCGGCCCCGGGACGACCATCACGGAATCGGTACCCGTACTGGGAACCTGCCCGGGAAGGAAGGCGGGAAGGGACAGAACCAGGACAGCCGCGTAGACCAGGCGTTTCATGGACAGCCGCCTCGCGTGGATCGGCTCTCCACACGTCGCTGCGTCGCCTGGGCGCCTGGGCGATCAGCCACGGGGTGGTTTTCCGGGAACCGATCGGATGTAAGGGGGACCGATACTAGAGTGCGTGTTTCCTGCCGGTCGCGCCAGTCGCACTGGACCTTGCGAGGCGAGATTGGCGAGATTGGCGAGATTGGCCGGAAACGATCTCGGAATACGCATCTCCGAGTGAAAGCCCATTTCTCTGGAGGTCTTGAATGCGCATCGGGATCGTAGCGCTCCTGGCACTGCTCACGTTGAGCTGCGGCGGCGAGCAAACGGAAACAGTCGGCCAGGAGGCTGATGGCTCGCGTCTCGGCACCGTGGTGATCGCGGGGAGTTGTGCGGGAAACTCGGAAATTCAGCTCGAAAGAGGCCTGGCTCTCCTGCACAACATGACGTACGAAGAGTCCGCGCGGGCCTTCCAGGCGGCGACCGAAGAGGACCCGGACTGCGGAATGGGATACTGGGGCGAGGCGATGACGATCGTGCATCCGCTCTGGTCGGATCCGCCCTCCGAGGAGGACTACCAGCGCGGCGTGAGACTGGTGGCCACCGCGCGCGAGAAGGCGTCGACGGAACAAGAGATGGCCTACGTCGATGCGCTGGCCGGCTACTTCGACGCGGGTCGATCGGACTCCGAGAAGCCCAACCTCTCTGCGTTCGAAGCGGGCTGGCGCGGCTTCTACGAAACCTATCCCGAGGACCCCGAAGGCGCGGCCTTCTACGCGCTCGCCCAGCTGTCCACCGTGGACCCGAGCGACAAGACGTACAGCAAGCAGCGGCAGGCCGGAGCCCTGGCCGAGCAGGTACTGGCCCGCGTTCCGGATCACCCGGGAGCGCATCACTACATCATACACGCGTACGACAATCCGGCGCTGGCAGGCGGTGCGGCGGACGTGGCGAGAGGCTACGGCACCGTGGCGCCCGAGGTCCCGCATGCCCTGCACATGCCCACGCACACCTTCACACGGCTGGGGCTATGGCAGGAGTCGATCGACTGGAACCGCAGATCAGCTGACGCTGCGCTGAAACACCCGGTGGGCGAAGCCAAGTCGCTGCACTACTTCCACGCCCTCGACTACCTGGCCTACGCCTACCTGCAGGGAGCAGAGGACGGACGGGCGGAGGCCGTTCTTGCAGAGCTGGAGGCCGTAGAGCCGCCGTACCAGCCGCACCTGGCAAGCGCATACACGTTCGCCGCGGTTCCGGCCCGCATGGCGCTCGAGAGGCAACTGTGGGAGGAAGCCGCGGACCTCGAACCGAGATCACCCTCCGACTACCCGTGGGATACGGCCGCTTCGTCCGAGGCGATCACGTACTTCGCACGGGCGCTGGGCGCGGCACGTAGCGGACGGTTCGAGCAGGCACGCGCCGACCTGGAGGTCCTCGACGGACTGCACCGGGCGGTCGCGGCGGCGAGCCCGTACTGGGGCACGCAGGTGGAAGTCCAGCGCCTGTCGTCCCGGGCATGGCTGCAGTTCGAGGAAGGCGATCGGGAGGGCGGTCTCCGGGCGATGATCGAGGCCGCCGACCTGGAAGCGAGCACTGAGAAGCACCCGGTCACGCCCGGGGAGGTCCTGCCCGCTCGAGAGCTCCTGGCCGACATGTACATGGAGCTAGGCAGGTATCCGGAGGCGCTCGCGGCCTACGAGGCAGCCCTGGACCGGAGCCCCAACCGGTTCAACAGCCTGTACGGAGCCGGGATGGCGGCGGCAAAGGTGGGGGAAATGGATAAGGCTTCAGCTTACTTCGGCGCCCTGCTCGAAGTCACGGACCGCGCGGATACCAGCCGGCCGCGGCTGGAGGAAGTGCGCGGCTTCGTGAACGCGCATCCGATGGGCACCTGATGGGGAGGCGCCGGGCGGGAGCTAAGGCCCGCCCGGGCTTCCTCTTACAGCTTCCCTGCCCTCTTCAGGGCCTTCCGCTTCTCTTCGTTCTCCCTCCACGGCTTGCGCTCGAAGTAGCTCCGCGTCTCGGTCAGGACCTGCGGTGACAGGAGCACCAGAGCGATCAGGTTCGGCACGATGACCACGGCCAGGAAGAGATCTCCCAGGTTCCAGATCACGGCGAGCGGCAGCACGGCTCCGACGAAGTGCATCGTCACGAAAGCGAACTTGTACGGCAGGACGGCCGCCGACCCGAACAGGTAGTTGGCGCACCGGTCCCCGTAGTAGCTCCAGGAGATCGCGGTGGAGAGAGCGAACAGGAGCACCGCCAGTACCACGATCGTCCCGCCCCAGTCTCCGAGTGGGGAAAGCCCGATCCGGAACCCTGCCTGGGTGAGCGGCGCTCCGCTCTCGTAAGCCATGCCGTACAGCGTCGTATAGCTCGAACCGTCGCTTCCCCGGGCTGCGGCGTCGGCAGGGCGAATCGTCCCCGAGAACCGATCCGTCATTTCGGCGTCGGTGAACAGCTCTTCGACGTGCACATCATGCCAGGCCAGAAGAGGGGCTTCCACTATATCGGTATGCCTTCCATCCTCGATCACCAATTCCTCGGGAGCCTCCGCTTCAGCCCGCACACCCTCCGCGTCCACACTCACCCAGGTCAGGTCGCCGCCGCTCAGGACGATCGGCGTCGGCAGGCGGTTGTTCCACACACCGGTGGTGAGGATCACGAGCCCCGTCATCGTGCAGATGACGAGCGTGTCGATGAACGGCTCGAGCAGAGCCACGACGCCTTCGGACACAGGCTCGTCAGTCTTGGCCGCCGCGTGCGCGATCGGTGCCGACCCCTGTCCCGCCTCGTTCGAGAACAGACCGCGCCGAACTCCCCACATCATGGTCATGAGGAACGCCCCCACGCCGGTGCCAGCCACCCCGGCCGTCGGGTTGAAGGCCTCGCGGAAGATCAACTCGAACGCCGGCACCACGGCGCCCAGGTTGAGCAGGATGATCAGGAGCGCACCGAACACGTAAAGAGCCGCCATCGCCGGGGCGAGGATCGCCGTGACCTTTCCGATCCGGGTGATCCCGCCGAGGATCACTGCCGCGACGACAGTCGACGTGAGCACGCCGGTGGCCCATGCGGGCACCCCGAACGTCGTGCGCATCGTATCGGCGACCGTGTTCGCCTGGATGGCATTTCCGGTCAGGAACGCCGTGAGGCCGAGAAGAATTGCGAACAGCACCGCCATCCACTTCCAGTTGGAGCCGAGCCCCCGCTCGATGTAGTACATGGGACCGCCGGAGACCGTCCCTTCCCATACGTGACCGTGGGTCTCCTCGATCACCCGATACTTCTGGGCCAGCGTGACCTCGGTGAACTTGGTGGCCATCCCGAGCGCCGCCGTGACCCACATCCAGAACAGCGCTCCCGGACCGCCCCAGTGGATGGCGATCGCCACGCCCGCGATGTTCCCGATACCCACCGTCGCCGACAGGGCTGTGGTGAGAGCCTGGAAGTGGGAGACGTCCCCCGGCTCTTCCGGATCGTCATACGCACCCGAGGTGACCTTGAAGCCGTGTCCCAACCGTCGGACCTGGATGAAGCCCAGGCGCAGCGTGAGGAAGACGCCAGTGCCGAGCAGCAGGATGACCATGTAGGGGATCGTCTCCCCCCTCACGGTGACTCCCATTTCCACGATGTACCGGTTGCCGAAGTCAGACAGCCACTGGAAGAATCCCATCCGCTCCCCGTTGAGTTCTGGTGGTCCTCGCGGCACCTCTGCCGAATCGAGATCGGAGAAGATAGGGACGAACCGGGGTTTCGTGCGAATCGGAGGATCGATCCGAGAAACGCGGTGCCGGCGAAGGGCTGGCCGGCCCGCATGTGATCCGCCCCGCGCTCACCCGATTGCCTCCCGCGCCCGGAAGTAGACGTCGTCGGGGATGTCGGCCTCGCGCTTCCAGCGGGCCCCGGCGGTGTAGAAGTCGGGATCCGCGCCGCGGCGCCGGTTGTCCTCGACGAGTGCCTCCACCGGATCAGGCGGGATGTCGG
>JBDGXI010000157.1:0-4805 GCA_039584685.1 Gemmatimonadota bacterium
CGCAGGCTCGGCCTGGAAGTGTTCTACGGAGACGCGTCCCGTAAGGACCTCCTGGAGGCGGCCGGTGCGCGTGACGCCCGGCTGCTCGTGATCGCGATGGAGGATCATACGCGCGTGCTGGCACTCGTCGAGACCGCGCAGAAGTACTTTCCCCACCTCGTGATCCTGGCCCGGGCCTCCGGTCGGCCGGAAGCCTATGAACTCCAGGACCTGGGGGTGGACCACGTGTACCGCGAGACCCTGGACACATCGCTGCGCACCGGCATGGACGCGCTCAGGCTCCTCGGGCGACGGGCGCACCAGACCTATCGCTCGGCCCGCACGTTCCGCGTTCACGATGAAGAATCCGTGCGGGATCTGGGCCGGATGCGGCACGATCGAAAGGCCTACTTCTCGGCTGCTCGGGAGAGGATTCAGTCCCTCGAGGAGTTGCTGCTCACGGAAGTCCAGGGGCCGGTCGAAGAACGCGACGCAGGTTGGGACACGGATACGCTGCGTGAGGAGTACGGGAGCGGCGAGGGATAGGCAACCACGATAGGCTCGGACCCTAGAAGAAACCGGGTGCCGCTCCGTCCCTGCCCGGCGCTATGATCCACGACCCGTACAGGCGCAGCTCGGGCACATTCTCCTGGACGCCTTCGAACAGGCCGATCGAGTAACTGCTGTCGCGCAGCCAGAGCCGAAAATCAGCGCCGAGGCCCAGCAGGTGTCCGATATTGAATTGGGCCGACAGGCGTCCCTGGTGCACCCAGTGGTACGCGTTGCCCCCGTTTGTCGAGCTGTGGTTCACGCTGGTCATCCAGGAGGATCGCCACGAGGCACCGCCGCGGAATCGACCGACTTGAACCTCGCCCTCGAGTCGGCCATCGAATCCGGTGGTGTAGTCGAACGGACGCAGGCTCCATCCGGAGGGAGTCTCACCGAGCGGCCGAAGCGCCGAGTCGAGAGTGCCAAACAGTATCGCGCCCCCCTGGATTCGCGTGACCGCACTGGCGTTCGCACCCAACGTCCACAGAGACTCGAGCCTCAGGCCCAGATTCTGGTTTCCGTACTGGTAGGCCGCCACATCGTCGTACTCGTAGCTCTGCACCAGGGCCCACACGTGTTCGGAAGTCCCCCCGCGTTTCAAGTCGCGGGTGAGCAGGTTTCCTCGAATCGCCAGGGACCCGAAGATGTTCTGATCTCCCGCGAACATGGTCATGTCGAACTCGAATACATCGAAGGGGCCGCGACGGCGCCCCTCGAAAGGACTCCCGAAGTCCATGCGCAACCTGAAGAACCCGCCGGCGACGTCGTCGCGGTACTCGGAGTCCGGGTTCACACCGCGGTATCCGGCATCGACGGAGAAGCGGAAGAAGTCGGGCGTCCGATCATTCGGATCCGTCGGATTGGAGGCGATCGTGAACATTCGGCCCGAGATGATCCGGTTGAAGCCGCGGATCGGATTCAGGAAGAAGCCCGCGAACTCGCGGCCCACGCGACCGGCCCCGGTTGCCTCATTGCTCAGCACGGCTGACGACGAGCGGTACAGGGTCTCGCCGAGCGCGATACCACCCAGGGTCGTGTTGACGACGTCGTTGAACGCCATCGGATGACGCTCCGCGCAGCATTCCCACATGAGACTGCCGACCAGGGTCAGCGGCGCCGAACCCCAGAAGCCGATGCCGTTCGATCGGGACGCGTTGTAGTAGGTGGACCCGTGGTACGGGTGGTCGATCATGTTGGTGGCGAACAGATTCCCGTCGTACTCGAACCCGTTGCTGATGTTGTTCCACCAGGTCTTGGGATAGACGACGGCGAAGTCCTGATCCCGGATGTAGTAGTTGAGACCCCACGTGATCACGTTGATGCCCACGATCTCACCCACGGCCACAACGGGCCGTGTCGGAACGCCCCACGCATCGACCTTGGGCGTCTCCTGCGCCACGAGAGGGGATGAAGCCGCGATCAGGACGAGGACGGGGAACACCGGGCGGGGGGGCGGCCGCTTCAGCCTCCTCGGAAGCTTCACTCGTGAAATGACCTCGTGCACTGGCAACGCTCCATTGCCGGCTTGCAGTGACATGCACCTTCGACGGACTCACAAGCCCGGCGTACGCCTGGATTTTGCCTGTTGATCCTAGCCGTCAGGGGCATGCCGAGAAAGACCGACGCCGCGCGGGGAGGACGGAAATAACGAAACCCCGGTGCAGGGCCGGGGCTTCGTCTCTGGCGTCCGGAGTGGCTTGAGACTCGATTCTGAACGCTCGAAGTAACCTAGAAACGCGCGAGCGCCCGCTGTTGTGACGCCGACCGCCTTGCCTGCGTTACTGACCGCGCATCTTCGTGCTCAGCTCAACGGTCAGGGAGATCAGGGCGACAAGGAACCCCACGAAGAAGAAGACGCTGCCCAGCAGGGCCACGTGCTGTCCGGCCCGCGGCGCGAACGAGAACGTGGCCGCCAGGCCGACGATCCCGAGAATCGCACCGGCTCCGGCGGCGACGATGGCCATGAGGCGAACCCACTGGATCCGACTCTTCGGCGGCAGTTCTTCACGGAGCAGGCGCCACATCATGTAGGCCACCCCCCCGAGCGCCAGTGCAACCACGACGTAGGAGAACGGATCGCCTTCCCCCAGGCCTCCGAGCAGACGCTCCAGCAATCGGCCTTCCTCGGGCATCTCCGCCTCCAATTCCTATCCCTGCCCCTGTGCGGTGCCGCGCAGGTACACCACCAGGGGCCGGAGGAGGAGGAGCAGTCCAACCGCGAGGAACACCCAGATGTTCTGCCTGACGAAATCGGAGAGCAGGGCGCCCAGGACCATGCCCAGCAGGATCATGCTCCACTTGAACAGAACCAGGTCGAGCGGCCGCCACTCCATCTTCTTGAACAGCTTCATTTCGTTCTCCGCTGGATTCGGTAAACCGGCTCGCCGGAAGATAGTCGCGGAGAAGTGGTTTGGCAGCCACCGGAGCCGGGCCGCGCTCTCACGCTCAGCCCGGCTTCGATGCGGTCATCATCACCGCCTTTACCCCGAAGGCCTCGGCAGAGCTCTGAGTCGACTGCTGGCGGAACCGGAAGTGCGGAACCACGGCGGACTTGACCCGGCTGAACCCTGACTCCTCGAGCAGGCTGAACATCTCTCCTTCCAGGAGAGCGCCCCCGATTCAGGAGGCCCACAACTTCGGATCGTTGACGATCGATTGGGTCAGCTGCTTTCCGCTCACGATGTCCGTGATCGAGATCCTGCCTCCCGGCTTGAGAACTCGAAACATCTCTTCGACGACGCGACGCTTGCGGAATGACAGGTTGATCACGCCGTTAGAGATCACCACGTCCACCGCGGCGTCCGGCACCGGAATGTCCTCCATCCGCCCTTCGTGGCATTCCATGCTCGTCCCGCTCGCAGCCGCGTTGGCCTGCGCCTTCAGGCACATGGTCGGGTTGAGGTCAACTCCGATCACGCTCCCGGTCGGTCCGACGCCCCACGAGGCGATGATCGAATCGAGCCCCGCTCCGCTCCCAAGGTCCAGGACCGTCTCGCCGGGCTCGAGGCCGGCCCGCTCGTGCGGGTTTCCGACGCCCGCGAACGAGCTGACGGCGCCTGCCGGCGCCCGGTCGAGCCACGCCGGATCGTACCCGAACAGCTCTGCCGCTTGACGGCCATGGTAGAAATGGAATTCGGCCGTCGGATCCTCCGCGACCTCCTCGTACATCCGGATGATCTCGTCCTTGAGCACGGCCTCTAGGGAAGCCTGCGCGTCAGCGGCATTGGTCATGGATGGACTCCTGAGTGTCAGCGTGGATCGCGCGGCGGTGTCTCGACCGGTCGAGACACCGTCCGATCAACAGTCGCCATATCGGGGTATGCGGGGGAAGGGGGGACGACCGGCCAGCTCGGGGCGAAGCTACTCCACGCACTCCGGATCGGTGAACCGTATAGCCACCGTATTGAATTGAATGCAGTTCGTGGTCGGGCACCACGGAGACTGTCGGGAAGCGGAAGACGTGGTATCAGCCAGGACCGTCCCGATCACCCCGTTCGCGCCCATCTCACGGGCCCTGTTCACCGTCGCCCCCAGATCTTCCGAGGCGATGAGTCCGACCTGCTCATACGCGCACGTCGGCAAATCGCTGGCGAAGACCTTCACCTCGGTGTCCTTGGGCAGCGGATCCAGCTGGATCCCTACGCGCGACTTCACCTTCGGACCACAGGCGACCAGAAGCACGACCAGGAACAGAGGAACACGGTTCGACATCTGGGCCTCCGCGGCAGCGTGTACCGTCGTCAACCCGGTGATTCTATGAAACGCAGGGCGAGGAAGCGAGGGTGGTGGACGGCGGGAGGCGCCGCATCCGAGGGCCCGGGTGGGCGGAAGGCTTGCACCAGAACTTGCGTTCCTCGGGCGATTCTGAAGATACTCAAGCAGAAGGTTTTCTCGGGACTCGCTTTCGACGATCGGCTGATTCGTCCGCCCCACAAGATTGAGGATTGAAATAGCGTGACAGTGTTCGCTGCCGGTTTGCTCGCGTGTCTGCTCCTCGCCCACTACCTGGGCGACTTCACGCCGCTCTCGACGGGCCGGATGCTCGAGGCCAAGGCGGCCGGAGGCCCGGTTTCCCTGATCGCGTCACATGCAGGCGTGCAGACCATCCTCGTCGCGCTGGTCGTCGCTGTGGCGAGCGGATTCGACCTGCGCCTGATCGCCGTTGTGGTCGCGATCGAGTTCGTCACTCATTTCGCCATCGACCTCACTCGCGGCCGCCTCGGGGCGCGCTTTCCGAGAATGAGGGATCCGACCAACCGGGCGTTCTGGTGGGTGCT
>JBDGXI010000158.1:0-4774 GCA_039584685.1 Gemmatimonadota bacterium
CGGAAGGCAGCAGCGCCTCCTGAATTGCGAGCTCGCGGGGTACGCGGGGGCCTCGCAGCCATTCGTAGAGCACGAGACTCGGGAGAAGTAGCTGCCGCCCACTCGACAGAGCCGCTCGGAGCGCAGGTTCCGAGTCCATATCCCCACACAGAGCATCGACCAGAACCGAGGTGTCCAGAACGATCAAGAGTCCTCGCTGGGGGTCCGCCGGCCTCCACCTCGCCTCGCCTCGCGGATGTCGCGAAGCTCCCGTTCGACTTCCTCCCGCGGTCGGGTCGGGCCGGCGGCGACGTAGTCGTCGAGGATCCTGAGCATCCTCTCGCGCTCTTCCTCGCTCAACCGGCCCAGATTGGCGCTGTACTCCCCGACCGCTTCGCGCACCACCTGGCTCTTGGGGATGCGCAGGTAGCGGGCGGCACGATCGATCTGCCCGACCGTCTTCTCATCCAGCGTGTACGTCACCTTCTTCTTGGGCATGGTGAGTAAAGTATGCCATATATATGGTAATATGGCAAGAGAGCGCCCTGAGCAGCTGAATTCGGCGCCGGCACCCCCTAGAAGTCGTCGAACCCGCCCATATCCATGTCCATGTCCATGGCGCCCATGTCGACGTCGCCGGCGCCGAAGTTCCCCAGTCTCCAGGAAGGCCTTCTGGAGTTCTTCGCCCGCTAGGGCTGCCGTGGAGACTGTCAGGGCGTCGAGTCGCTAGAACCCGGTCCCGACCGCGATCCCGTACGTGAGGTTCGTCTTCGTCTCGCCCACGAAATCCAGGTACAGCGTGGGTGACAACGTCAGCGATCCCACGTGGAAGTCGTAGGCGAACATGAAGCCCCACAGGAAGTAGGGTTTCGTCTCCGTCCCGCCGCCCGATGTGTCCTTCTCCACCATCTCGAGTCCCGGCCCGGTGCCGACCTTGAAGGCGGGCGCCGGGCGATAGGACACGCCGGTCGCAAGTAATGCCGTCCGCTTGTGATCACCGAACGTGAAGTCTGCGCCCAGTCCCGCGCCCCACAGCTCGTTGAAGCGGTACGCGTACTCCGCGCCGAGTGCGAAGGACGTCTCGCTCGTTTCGGAGAGCGGGGTCATACCGCCGACGAGCACGCCCAGGTGGTGGTGGTGGAAGTCGTGGTGGTCTTCTGTGCGGTCCTGGGCCGAGGCCGGACTCGCCGCCAGCAACAGACACAGGGCGGCGCCGGCGATCGACACCGCCCGCTGCACGCGGATCACCAGGATTACTCCCGCCCGTCGTCAGCCGTCCGCTCGTCCAGATACCAGGGCTCCGTGATACCCTTCTTGCGCATCGCGATTCCCACCAGGCACTCACGCACGATGCGCTCGGAGTTCAGCACGGTCCCGTAGCCCGGGTCTCGATACGGCAGCAACTCTACAAGCTCAAATCCGACCACGTTGCTCTCCGCGCACAGGCGCCGGATCAGCGGGAAAGTCTCCCGCGGCGTGAGACCGTTGGGCTCCGGTGTCCCGGTTCCCGGAGTATAGGCCGGATCCAGGACGTCGATATCGAACGAGATGAAAATGTACTCCGGCCCGTCGTTCGCCTCGCGAATGATGTCCTCCATCACCGGCTCCCAGCCGCGGCGCTCAACCTCGGCCATCGTGTGGTACCGAAAGCCCTGTTCGCGCATCCACTCGAACGATTCGGCGTTCGGGTAGTAGCCGCGCAGGCCCACCTGGATGAAGTTCTTCCCCGGAACGTGCCCTTCCTCGATCAGCCGGTACACGGGCGTACCGTGGGTGATCAGGTGCCCGAAGATGCTCTTGCTGGCATCGTAGTGCGCGTCGAAGTGGATGACGCCCACGTTTCCCTTGCCGTACACGTCGGCGAGACCTGCCACGTCGGAGTACATCAGGGAGTGGTCGCCCCCGATGATGATCGGTATGACCCGCTCCCCGCTCTCGATCGTCACATCGGCAACCTGACGGACGAACTCACGAATCGCGTGCATGCTGCGCTCGGTGCTCCACGGATCCACCGGCGCGTCGCCGTAGTCGACGATCGTCATCTCCTCGAACGGATTGACGAGCGTGAGCATGTGGTCCATGGCGAATACCCCCCACCCGACGTACGTGGGGGTCGCCCGGAAGGCCAGCGGTCCCCAGGCGGCCCCGCGGAAGCCGCCCCCCATGTCGGTGTGGGCGCCCATGATCGCCACGTCCACGTCACCGACTCGCAGGTCCTCAGGCGTCAGCGCGATCGGTAGTCTGTAGAAGGTCGGAATCCCCAACCAGCCGGCTCCCCCGGCGAACCGTTGGATGTCGATCGGCCCGGGCTCCCGGCCTTCCATGAGGTCGTCCCGCGGCGTCTGCCACAGGTTGTAGGCCGGGTCACCCGTGTCGAGAGGGATGACGGCCCTCTCGCCCTCCCGGATCGGCGCATTCTGGTCCGGGTCATCCGGATCGTGATCAAAGTACTGGGCAGACAGCGGACCCGCACAAAGCAGAAGTGCGGAAATGGCACAAGCGAGACCCCTCATCGATTCCCCCTGATGATCCCATGAAGAAGACCGGCGAGCCCGGTGCCCTCCCCCGACTACGCGAGGAAGAGCACCGCGTGTAGCTATATGTGCGGCGATCAGCTGGGCTTGAGAACCGCCACGTCCGCCAACCCCGCGGCCTCGTACAGCTGACCGTAGAGCGGAGCGGCCGCCTCGTTCATTGGGCCCACGACGCCGAAGTCGAAGCCGACCAGGCTGCGGAACGGACGGGTGCCCGGTGCACCGTCCACCAGGTCCACGAACGTGTCCACCACCAGGCTCGGATCGGTGTTGACCTCGTCGCCCTCGAACATTTCCTCGAACGCGGCGCCCATTCCCTCGGTCGCCGCGTGCAGTGCGGCCGGGTACGTCGCGGCGCGGCCCTCCTCGTCGGCAGGTTGCGGCGTGCGCGGGAACAGCTCGGTGGCGAAGGGACCGGGCTCCACGACTACGACATCCACCCCTGCCGAAGCCAGCTCGGTGCGCATGCCGAGGGAGTATCCCTCCACGGCCCACTTGCTGGCGTGATAGACGCCGAACAGCGGCAACCCGAAGCGGCCGGCGACGGAGCTGACGTTGATGATCACGCCGGTACCCGCCTCGCGCATGGCGGGCAGGAAGGCGCGGTTCACGCGGTGGATCCCCACCACGTTCACGTCCAGCTGCCACGCCAGCTCATCCGCAGTGAAGGCCTCGGTCAGGCCCATGTACATCTGACCCGCGTTATTGATGACCGCGTACGGTGCGCCTGATTCGGCGAGCACGGTCTCAGCAGCCGCGTTGACCGACGCTTCGGAAGAGACGTCCATCTCGAGCACGCGGATGTCGATTCCTTCATCCGCCGCGGCCTGCCTCAACTCGCCTGCCGGTCCCTGGTTCTTTCCGTCCACGCCCCGCATGGTGGCGTAGACACGATCTCCGTTGCGGGCGAATCGAAGCGCAGCTTCGTATCCGAATCCGGTGCTGCAACCGGTGATGACGATTGTTCTGGGCACGTGGTCTCCTTGATGATTTCGTTGCTGACTCGGCCCCATTATAGAAGAAGGTAGCCGGCATGGAAGGGCAGCGACGCTCCCCCTCACGGACGCGCACGACTACATTGTAGATGTCGTCCCTCCCCTCTTGCCGTGAGAACGCCCGACCAAGGCAGGTTTGCCATGACTGGCTCGACGACCGCCGTCTCCGCGCAGGAAGACCTCAATCCGTTCCACATCGCGCAGCAGCAGTTCGAGCACGCGATCCGCTATCTCCCGGAGTACCAGAAGGGACTGGTTGATTACCTGGTCCGGCCGGAGCGCGTGCTGATCGCCGAGTTTCCGATCGAGACGCACAACGGCACCGTCCGCAACTTCACCGGCTACCGGGTGCTGCATAACCGGGCCAGGGGTCCCGGCAAGGGCGGGATTCGTTACCACCCCGACGTGACCGCCGACGAGGTGCGGGCGCTGGCCACGTGGATGACCTGGAAGTGCGCGGTGATGGACATCCCGTTCGGCGGGGCCAAGGGCGGCGTGATCTGCAATCCCAAGGAGCTCACGAAGGACGACCTTCGGAAGATCACCCGCCGCTTCATCGCGGAACTCGGCGACGCGATAGGGCCGCACACGGACGTTCCGGCGCCTGACGTGAACACGAGCGCGGAGACCATGGCGTGGGTGTTCGACACCTACGACATGATGCACTCCGGCCGGAACAACCTCCCTGTCGTGACCGGGAAGCCGGTGGAGATGGGAGGTTCTTTCGGCCGCAACGAGGCCACGTCGCGCGGCTGTCTGTTCTGCACCCAGCACGCCCTGTCGCGCGGATTGGTGGAAGGGCTGGATACCGTGTACGGTGCAACCGTCGTGGTGCAGGGCTACGGCAACGCCGGATCGATCGCCGCGCAACTGTACGCCGAACAGGGCTCGACGATCATCGCCTGCAGCGATTCGCGCGGTGCGATCTTCAGCGCCGATGGATTTGATCCCAACGAGGCGGTGGCACACAAGCAGAAGACGGGCTCGGTGGTCGGCCTTCCGGGAACCGAGGAGATCAGCAACGAGGAGCTGCTGGCGCTCGAGTGTGACATTCTCATTCCCGCGGCGCTCGAGAATCAGATCCGGGCCGACAACGCGGACGACGTCAAAGCCCGATTGGTCGCCGAAGCGGCGAACGGGCCGACGACGCCTGCCGCGGATCGGATCCTCACGGAGAATGGGATCCCCGTGCTGCCCGACATCCTGGCCAACGCCGGGGGAGTCACGGTCAGCTACTACGAGTGGGTGCAGAACATCGAGAACGAG
>JBDGXI010000159.1:0-4767 GCA_039584685.1 Gemmatimonadota bacterium
ACACAGAACCTCGGCTACTGATCGCGACTCGCGAGTGCCGGACCGTTTCACTCGAACCTTCAGCCCGGCCGCCACACGGCGGCCGGGCTGAACCACGTTGCGGGGGCCTGTCGGGCGGGGAGGCGGTCGCGCTCCACACCGATGCTTCCCTATAATCCCCGTCCGGCGCCGCCGGGGTGGACCGGACGCAAACCCTTTTCGAGCTCGATCTCCAAACATGCGCACGGCTGAACTGAAAGCCCTTGAATCCCTCGCCGAGGCGCTGGGTGTCTACACGCACTTCACGGACGGCCTGGACAATCAGGTCACGGTGGCACCGGAGACGCTTGTTCGCGTTTGCGCCTCACTCGGCGCCTCGATCGAGCGCCCGGCCGATGCGGCCCAAGCGCTGCGGGCGTTGCAGGCGAATCGGGACACGGATCGCCTTCCTCCGGTCATCGTGGCGTGGGACGGAATCCTGCCCGCAATCGCGTCTCCTGGCGGCCGTTCGTTCCAGGCTGAGCTGATCCTGGAGGGTGGCGACCCGGCCCCGCTGGAGATCGGCGGGGCCGAGGTCCGGGCCGCCGGCACGCTTCCCCCGGGTTACCACCGCCTCACGATCGAGACCTCGAACGGGTTCGAGTCGTGCACGGTCATCTCGGCGCCGGAAAAGGCGTGGCGCCGGCCGGGGGTGCAGCGGAGCTGGGGGTTCGGTGCGCAGCTCGCGGCCCTCCGCTCGGCGCGCAGTCGCTCTCTGGGCGACCTCAAGGACCTGGAGGCCACGTGCCGCTGGGTAGGCGACCGGGGCGGGGACCTGCTCATGGTCCTGCCGCTGCTTCCGACCTTCAATTCCGAGCCCACGGAGCCCAGCCCGTACTCCCCGGTCAGCCGCCTGTTCTGGTCGGAACTGATTCTGGATCTGGGAAATGCGCACCGGCCGGCGGAAATCGGGGCGACGCTGGACGTGATCCGGGCTGACGCCGAAGTGCGGTCGGCGCTGGAGGAAATTCCGGCGCCGGACGCGGCCCTCCTGGACGAAGAACTCGTCCGCTACGCTCGTTTCCGCGGAGCCCAGGCCCGGCTCGGCCGGAACTGGAGGGAATGGCCGTCCGCTGCACGGGACGGAGATCTGGGACCCGGTCTCATCGATGCGGACGAAGAGCGCTTCCACCTGGTGGCCCAGACCATGGCGCGCCGCCAGCTGGGCGACCTGCGCCGCTACCTCGAGGACGACGGGTTCCGGCTCGGCCTGGACCTGGCCGTGGGTGTCCACCCGGACGGTTACGATACGTGGTCGCGGCAGGGACTGTTTGCGGCCGGGATGTCGGTGGGCGCCCCTCCCGACGAGGGATTCCCGAGCGGACAGGACTGGGGCTTTCCGCCGGTGCTTCCGGACGCGTCGCGCCTCGAGGGCCACCGCTACCTGGCGGCGTCCATCGGACACCAGATGGCGGCATCAGGCGTGCTCCGCGTGGACCACGTGATGGCCTGGACCCGCCTCTACTGGATCCCACACGGATTCGGGAAAGAGCAGGGGACTTACGTTTCGTATCCCGACGAGGAGCTGTTCGCGATTCTGACACTTGAATCTCATCGGCACTCGTGCGAAGTATCGGGCGAGAACCTCGGTACGGTTCCACCACAGATCGACCAGGCGCTGCCACGTCACCGGATCTGGGGGATGTATCTTGCGCAGTTCCAGGCGTCGAAGGACCCGGAGCTCGGTCCGCCGACGGACGCCGACATGGCCCTCATAGGCACGCACGACACTCCCACGTTTGCGGGCTGGCTCGAGGGAACGGACATAGAGGAGCGCGTGCGGTGCGGCCTCCTGGCGAAGAAGGCGGTCCCCAGCGTGCGCAAGGAGCGAGCGTACGCCACCGGGAGGCTGGCCGACCTGCTGGACCAGAGCGTGGACGAGCCGATGGCCTTCCTCTTCGAACTGCTCGCATGGCTCGGCGAGTCTGACAGCCCCCTGGTCGTGCCCTGGCTGGAGGACCTGTGGCTCGAGAGGGTTGGCGTAAACCTCCCCGGTACTCGATCTTCGGAGCGCCCGAACTGGCAGCGTCCGATGAGCAGACTACTGGACGACGTATTCGTCGACCCAGGGATCGCCTCACTGGTCCGTCGCCTGGACCGAGCTCGGAACCCGGAATGAGCCGTACGCCCACCATCCACTAACGAGGCCCAGGTCGACCATGGAAACAAGCTCCACAACTCCTCCCGCCGGGCTCCGGCCCAAGCCGCGCCTGTCGTTCTGGGAAATCTGGAACATGAGCTTCGGCTTCCTGGGCATTCAGTTCGGATTCGCGCTGCAGAACGCGAACGTGAGCCGGATCTTCGAGACGCTCGGCGCCAGTGTCGAGAACATTCCCATTCTGTGGATCGCCGCTCCGGTCACCGGTCTGCTCGTCCAGCCCATCGTGGGCTATATGAGCGATCGAACCTGGAACCGCCTGGGACGCCGGCGTCCGTACTTCCTCGTCGGGGCTATCCTGGCCTCCCTGGCCCTGGTGGTCATGCCGAACTCGCCCACGCTGTGGGTGGCGGCGGGCATGCTGTGGATCATGGACGCCTCCATCAACATCTCGATGGAGCCGTTCCGAGCGTTCGTGGGAGACAACCTTCCCTCGGAGCAGCGAACCACCGGGTTCGCCATGCAGAGCTTCTTCATCGGCACGGGCGCCGTGGTAGCCTCCATTCTCCCGTGGCTGCTCACCAATCAGTTCGGTGTGAGCAACGAGGCCCCCGAAGGGGTGATTCCCGACTCCGTCCGATGGTCCTTCTATCTCGGCGCCGCCGTGTTCTTCGTCGCAGTCCTGTGGACGGTGATGCGATCGAAGGAGTACTCGCCCGAAGAGATGGCCTCGTTCGAGGAGAACCAGGAGCGCGAGGGCTTCGCCGGGGCGAGACGCACGGCCGAGGCATACGCCGCGAATGGCGGCCGGCAGATGAAGTTGGGCTGGATCCTGCTTGCCGCGGGCGTCCTGCTCAGCGCCTGGCTGGTCCGCGACGAATTGTACCAGGTGATGATCCTGTCGGGCGGCATGGCCTTCGTCGGAGCCCTGCTGGTCTTCAGCGGACTCATGCAGAAGGCCGGGCGCTACGACAACGGCTTCGTCACCATCATGAACGACTTCCAGGACATGCCGCGCACGATGAAGCAGCTGGCCTGGGTGCAGTTCTTTTCCTGGTTCGCCCTGTTCGCCATGTGGATCTACACGACCGCGGCGGTGACCAGCCACATCTACGGCACCTCCGACACCACGTCGGCCCTGTACAACGAGGGCGCGAACTGGGTGGGGGTCGCGTTTGCCGCCTACAACGGCGTGGCGGCGCTCGTGGCCTTTGCCATCCCGGTGCTGGCGAAGAAGACCAACCGCAAGATCGCGCACGCCATCTGCCTTGTGTGCGGCGCAGCGGGGCTTCTATCCGTGTTCGCACTCTCGGATCCGCGCCTCCTGCTCGCCTCCATGGTGGGAGTCGGGATCGCCTGGGCGAGCATTCTCTCCATGCCCTACGCCATCCTCACCGGGTCCCTGCCTCCCTCGAAGATGGGCTACTACATGGGGGTGTTTAACTTCTTCATCGTAATCCCGCAGATCGTCGCGGCCGCCATACTGGGCTTCTTCGTGGGGCGCTTCTTCGGAGGAGAGGCCATCTACGCCCTCCTCATCGGCGGAGTCTCGCTGGTGCTCGCCGCGGCGCTGACGCTCCGGGTGGAGGACCAGGACGACGTGGCGGCGGCGGTCCGGGGCTGAACGACGACCCGTTGCGAATGGGTAGCGAACGGACGGTAGTGAAATGAACACAGTCATGCGTCGGGCGGCGGTAGCGGCCCTCGTCCTCGTTTCGGCCTGCAGCGCGAAGGCGCCGCCACCTGATCCCTCTCCGGATTTCGAGGAAGCGGTGGCCCCGGATCCGGCGGCGTACTGGAACAACGCCACGATCTACTTTCTCCTCACCGATCGGTTCTACAACGGCGATCCCGACAACGACCTGGCCCTGGGGCGGGCGCGCGACGGGGGACTGCTCCGCTACTTCCAGGGCGGGGACCTGGCCGGCGTGCTCGAGAAGCTGGAGGAGGGCTACTTCGAGGCCCTGGGTGTGGACGCCATCTGGATGACCCCGTTCCAGGAGCAGATTCACGGCAGCACCGACGAGGGGACCGGGAGGACCTACGCTTATCACGGCTACTGGACGCGGGACTGGACCGCCGTGGACCCGGCGCTCGGGTCCGAGGACGATCTGCGCGCCGTGGTCGAGGCGGCGCACGCGCGAGGCATCCGCGTTCTCATGGACGCGATCGTGAACCACACCGGGCCGGTGACGCCAGACGATCCCGTGTGGCCGGACGACTGGGTGCGTACCGCCCCGAAGTGCGAGTTCGACGACTACGCGACCACCGTGGACTGCACCCTGGTGGCCAACCTCCCCGACATCCTTACGGGCAGCGACGAAGCCGTCGAGCTGCCGCGCCCGCTGCTGGAGAAGTGGCAGGCGGAGGGTCGCCTGGTGCAGGAGATACAGGAGATCGAAGCCTTCTTCGAGCGCACCGGGTATCCGCGAGCGCCTCGGTATTTCCTCATCAAGTGGCTGGCGGACTGGGTGCGTGAATACGGGTTTGATGGCTACCGGGTGGACACGGCGAAGCACTTCGAGGAGTGGGTGAGCGCCGAACTCAGGGTCGAGGCGGAGAAGGCCTTCGAGGACTGGCGCGCGGCCCATCCGGACGAGGCGCTGGACGCGCTGCCGTTCTACATGATGGGCGAGGTCTACAACTACAAC
>JBDGXI010000040.1:0-18868 GCA_039584685.1 Gemmatimonadota bacterium
CCATCCTCGGGACGAATGTGGACGCAATCGACCGGGCGGAGGATCGCAAGCGGTTCGAGGCCCTGTGCCGGGAGCTTGACATCGCCTGCCCGGAGGCGGGCACGGCCAGGAGCGTCGACGAAGCCGTGCGGGTGGCCAGCAGGATCGGATATCCAGTCCTCGTGCGGCCGAGCTACGTGCTCGGCGGCAGAGGCATGGAAATCGTATACGACCAGGAAAAGCTGAAGGAATACTTCGCAGTCGCCGCGAGCGCGTCGCCGGAGCACCCCGTCCTGCTGGACCGTTTCCTCGAAGACGCGTTCGAGGCGGACGTGGATGCGGTGTCTGACGGCGAGACGGTCCTGATCGGCGGCGTCATGCAGCACATCGAGGAGGCCGGGATTCACTCCGGCGATTCGGCGTGTGTGCTGCCGCCTTACCTGCTCAGCGACGACCACATCTCCCAGATGAAACGCCATACGAGGGCCTTCGCCGAGGCATTGGGTGTGCAGGGACTGATCAACGCCCAGTACGCCGTGCACGAGGGCCGCACCTACGTGCTCGAGGTCAACCCGAGGGCCAGCCGGACGGTGCCGTTCGTGAGCAAGGCCATCGGGATCCCGCTAGCCCGTGTGGCCGCGCGCGTCCTGGCAGGTGAACGCCTGGCCGGCATGGGCCTTCCGGAGGACCCCGAGGTGCGGGACGTGGCGGTGAAGGAAGCCGTCTTCCCGTTCAACAAGATCCCGGACGCCGACACGCAGCTCGGGCCCGAGATGCGATCGACCGGCGAGGTGATGGGGTGGGCCGACAGCTTCGGCCTGGCGTTCGCCAAGGCGCAGGTTTCGGCGGATGAATCGCTACCGCTGGAGGGAAGGGTGGTCGTGACGGTTCACGACCGGGACAAGCCCGCGGCCATTCCGATCGTGCGCCGGTTCCACGAGCTCGGTTTCGACATCGTCGCTACCGAAGGCACGGCCCGGTACCTGAGGGGGCGGGGCGTTCCCTGCCAGTCTGTGCTCAAGGTGCACGAGGGACGGCCCAACATCCTCGACCTGCTGCTCTCCGGCGACATTCAGCTGCTACTGAACACGCCGCTCGGCAAGCACGCGCAGCAGGACGACTACATGATTCGCCGGGCCGCGATCACCCGGGGGGTGCCCTACACCACGACTCTGTCGGCGGCGTCCGCAGCCACGGACGCCATCATGGCCCTGCGCAGCCGCAGGCTATCCGTGCGCAGCCTGCAGGAGCGGCGCGCGGCGCGGTCGGTCGCGACACTTCTCCCCTCCTGAAGGAACCGGACCGAGGGGCTTTCGGTTCTGCGATGAGATGAACGACATCGATACCCCGCCCTGGAAGCGAGTCTCCGGACCTCGAGTCGTCTTTGCGGTCACCGCTCTGGCGTGTGTCGCGGCATGCGGCGGTGGAAGTGAAGCCCCGGAGGCTGGCCTGGAGGATGCCGCCGGGTCCGATCACCACATGGCCGGGGCGGTGGCTGCAGGGGCCGTCGGGCACTCCGACGACCGCGTCTTCAGTACGCTCCAGGACTTCGTGGAGGAATACTGGGTCAGGCCGATTCCCCCGCAGGGAGATCCGCCGGCTTCCTGGTCCGACCTCGAGGCCTCTCTCCGACCGGAGGAGTGCGCGGCCTGTCATCCGGTGCAATTCGAGGACTGGCGTACCACCGTGCACTCGGGCGCCTACTCGCCAGGGCTGGCCGGGCAGCTGGTGAACTGGGAGGAGAGCTCGTTCGGTACGGTTCAGAGTTGCCTCGTGTGTCACGCTCCACTTTCCGAGCAGAGCGCCCACCTCGCCGTCGGCGAGGGATGGGAGCCGAATCCCGCGTACGACGAGGACCTGCGGAATCACGGTCTGACGTGCGCGGCGTGCCACGTGCGCGGGAACCGAAGACATGGCCCGCCGCGCCGGGACGGATCGGTCGAGCCGTCACCGGAGGGCTCCCCGCATGGCGGCGTTGCGCGGACAGAATTCTTCGAGGACTCGCGCTTCTGCGCCGGGTGTCACCAGTTCGGCCCGGGCGGTGCGGCGCCGAACGGCAAGCCGCTCGAGAACACCTATGTCGAATGGGAGAGCAGCCGGTACGCGGCCGAGGGAGTGGGGTGTCAGACGTGCCACATGCCCGACAGGAAGCACCTGTGGCGAGGTATTCACGACCCCGAAATGGTGCGGTCCGGCCTGACGATCGAGTGGGCGGCGGAAGGCGGCGAAGCCGGCCTCCGAATCACGAACACGGGGACGGGACACTTCTTCCCGACGTATGCGACGCCGGAAGTACTCGTGCGCATCGTCTTGCTGGACGAGAATCGTCGGCCGATCGATGGGACGATGGTGGAGCACTCGATCGCGCGACGAATCGCCTACCAGGGCGGAGCCTGGGTCGAGCTTTCCGACACCAGGCTGGCCCCGGACAGTGCCGTCGTCGTCTCCGTCCCGATTGCCGAGGGAGCGGGGCACGCCCGGGCCGAGATCTCGGTCCAGCCGGATGCGTTCTATCGGGAGGTATTCGAATCGCTGCTCGCCGGCCTGCTGAGCGACACGTCCAGCGCACTCCTCGGTGAGGCTCGTCGACGGGCAGACGTCAGCCCATTCATCCTGTTTGATGAGACCGTGCCGCTGACACGCTGACCCTCAGGCAGGCAGCTCCACTACGAACGTGCTGCCGCTGCCCTTTCCCTCGGACTCGGCCCGGATCCGCCCTCCGTGCATCTCGACGATCCGGCGGGCCATGGCGAGTCCGACTCCCGTGCCGGTACCGCGCGAGTCGAGGCGGCGGAACACGTCGAATACGCGTTCGAGGTCTGCCGGATCGATGCCCACCCCGTTGTCCCGAATGAAGATCACGTGCTTGCCGGGCCGCGACTCCGCCCCGATCTCGAGGCGTGGCTCCGGTTGCTTGCCCATGTAGACCACGGCGTTCTCGACGAGGATGCGGAGAAGCTGGAGCAAGCGAATCCGGTCGCCGAATACCTGCGGTAGATCGCCGATCTCCACACTGACGTCGCGGGACCTGATGCGCGTACGGCACAGGTCCACCGCCTCGGCCGCGAGCTCGCCCAGGAAGACGGTCTCCAGGGTCTCGGGCAGGTGACCGATGCGAGCCAGCTCCTCCAGGCTTTCAAGCATGTCCCGCAGGTGGAGCACGGCCCGGTGCGCCCTCTGCACGTCCGCGTCCAGCGCCGGGTCGCTGTCGTCGAGACGGGAGTCCAGCCGCATGAGCCCGGCGGCCACGGCGGCCAGCGGATCCTCGAGCTCCTGCGAGACGGACGCTGCCATTCTCTCCAGCTCCTCGTTCGTCGCCTCAAGCTCCGAGATCAGTCGCGCGCGGTCCAGCTCCGCCTGCCGACGGGTCGTGATATCACGAACGCCTCCCACGGCGTTGATCGATCCGTTGCCCGACTCGAGGGGACGCCCGTAGTCGCGCACCCATCGGACTTCACCACTTCGTGTGACGATGCGGTACTCCGCGATGTCCGTCCGACCCTTGAGCAGCGCCGCCATGTGTGAGCGCAGCCGGGTCCTGTCGTCCTCGTGCACGAGACCGAGCCACCCGAGTCGTTCGTCGAGCTCGGAGGGCCCGTAACCGACGACTCGAGCCGGATCCATGTTGGTCCAAAGAAGCTGGGGCTCGCCGTCCGGCTGGATCCGCAGGGAATACGCCCAGTCGGCGACCACCTCTGCGATCGCTCGATAGCGGCCTTCCGCCGCGCGAAGCTCCTCGATCGCGGCTGCGGAGTCGAACCCCGCGACCGGCGCATCGCCGGACCCTGTACTCTGTACTGTCCGCTGCTCCATGACACGACACCGGGGCTGGAAAGTCCGGTCAGATAGCGCCGCGGGCCTCGGGGGGGGTGGCACCGGCGCGCGTCCGTCCGCGTGCCAGACGAGCAAGATTGAAACCGGAACGGGTGCGAGGCGGTTACGAAGCGGGCTCAAGTCCGAGGACGCTCCTCGCCTGGGCGGCCGGCGGGCCTCGTCCGGCGGCACTAACGTACTGTTGCAGTGTCAGATACAGCGAAGGATGACAAGGTACTGGACCACGTGAACCAGCGTCGCCGGCGATCCCGAAGTGTCCCGGCGACACCCGTTCCAGAGCCAGGCGGGAGCGGGCGGCATCGTCATTTTGACCCAAAAAAGGACACGGGAACGCCCTGTCGCGACCGCGGTGCTTGTGAGATTCGCGGCCCGCGACTACGGTCCGTCCATGTCAGACCGCGCCCTCACCGCTGCCCGCTCCGGTTTGCTGGTCCTGCTGGCCGGCTTCACGCTCGCAATCGTACCGTCGGAGGGCCGCACGCAGGAATCCGTGCGCCTCGAGCTGGGCGGCTCCCCCGGTGAGTGGCTTCGCTATTCGCACCGCAACGACCTCGTGGTGGACCTCCCCAGCGATCTCGGCGGCCCGGCGACCACGCGCACGACCATCCGTCTGCATCATCGAGTCGACAGCGTGTCGGACGATGCGATCGGCTACACGACCACTCTCGAGGAGATCTCACTCGAAGCGCGGCCGACACCGGACGAGCTCCCCGATCTGAGCGGGATACAGGGCCTCGAGTTCTACCACACGGCGACCCGGGCGGGGCGTACCACGGGCCTTCGCCTGTCGGGGCAGGCAACCGAGGCAGGTCCGGGACTGTTGGAGCAGGTGGAAAACTGGTTGAGCCAGCTGGGGTTCCCGCCCCTGCCCGGCGGAGTCGCCACCGTGGGTGACGTGTGGTCCGAGACAACTCCCGTGCCGGCAGCGGCGCTCGGGCTGGCCGTGGACTACGACGTAGTGCGCACCAGGGAAGTGCGCCTCACCGAGGTTAGGTCGGCAGGCACCTCCACGGTGGCGTTCCTGGCCGTGACGACGACGTGGGTACCGGCAACGGACCCGAGTGGCACGGGCGGCAGCGTGGTTTCGCTGCGCGGCACTGCCGAGCAGGCCGTACGGTTCGACGTGAAGCGCGGACGCTTCCTGGGGAGCACGGGCACCAGCGAGCTGGAGTTCGTGTTGACACCGGAGGGCGGAGCTCAGTACGTGGCAGTCAACGCTTCGGGCCGACAGATCACGCGCCTGACGGATTCCAGCGACACCGACCCCGGGTTCAGAGAATAGCCTGCGGGAGGACGCTGGAAGGCAATTACCTCAGGGAATCATCCTGCCACGCAGCTCCAACAGCTTCTCGCCGCGTGCGAAGGCGGCTTCCGCTTCCTCCGTCCTGCCGAGCTGTTCCAGGGCCGCCCCCAGCGCTACGTGGGCTATGTAGTACTGGGCCGGAATGCTGGCCCTGGTGGAGGGCTCCGGCCACAGGTCCCACTCGAACAGGTAGTCCAGACGAAACACATCCCACAATAGATGGTCTGTGCGGTCCACATCGATCCACCGGATGACGAACTGCGGATCGAGCGGCATGATGTTGTCCGTCTGCTCGATGTTCTCGGCCAGCTTGTGAGCCATACCCTGCCGAATCAGGTCCGACCCGAGGTTCCACTGTTCGTATACCGGCGGCGCCGTGGCCGCGAAGTAGACCGGCCGGTCCCCGAGCGCCTCCTGCACGATGTAGTAGACCATGAAGTCCGGGTGCATGAGGAACCGCTCCTGGTCGAAACGGACCTCGATGTCGGGCGTGAACTGCACGACCGTTCCCGCCGCCACCGGCTGGTAGAGTGGGAGGGCGTCCACCTCTTCGTTCGTCAGCGAGTGGATGGCCCGGAGGGGCGGCGAGAAGTCCATCTCCCGGTACAGGTCGATCGCGGCGTCCCGGTCGAATGGTCTCTGGCAGACAACCACCGTCGGAGTGGCGAGAGGATCGACTCCGGCCGGACACGGCTTCGTCATCTCCCGTAGCTGTTTCGGATACCACTTCGTACCGAGATACGAATGAACGATGACGGTGACGTCCCGCCGGATTCCCTCTACTTCCTGCAGGTACCAGAGCGGGAACGTGTCGTTGTCCCCGTTCGTGAACAGTATCCCGTACGGCTCGACCGACTGCAGGAGATTCCATGCCCAGTCGCGCGCCGAGTAATCGCCTCGTCGGTCGGCCAGGGCGAAGTTGAAGATCAACGGCAGGAACGCTATGCCGAGCAGCGGGGACGCCAGGCGAAGACCGCGCGTCGGGTCACCGCCGGTCGCCAGACGGTCCCCGATCCACTTCCACGCGGTGGCGATGCCCATCCCGGCATACAATCCCCAGACGTTGAAGCTGAAGACGTAGAAGTAGTCTCGCTCCCGAACCTCCCGGCGATCGAGCGGAATCTCCCCGTACGTGCTGTACCCGTACTTGAAGTTCAGGTAGAAGATCAGCAGGACCGTGATCGTGCCGAGGAACGTGATGAAGTAGACGAAGCTGTCCAGGTCGCCGCGCGCGTGGCGTACCAGGCCGACGATCCCGAAGGCCAGAAACAGCAGGGTGACCACGCCGCGGACTCCGATAGGCAGGGTGCGCGCCCACTGCCAATCGAAGTATTGCCAGAACATTCCGAACTGCGCCTTCCTGGGCGACTGCTCTTCGGACCAGGGCGGCTTCTGGTACTGCTCGCGAGCGATAGAGGCGGCCAGCTTGTCGCACCGCACGGCCAGCTTCTTCTCGCCGAAACCCGTCTCGTACTGTTTCGGGATCACCGCATCGATGATTCGATTGTCCGGAGCCCCATCCTCGCCGATCACGACGCACTCTGGATCCGCCTCGTCGATGATCGGATTCAGGGCCGAGCGAATGGGCACGAACAGCAGCTGCACCGAGAAGCCGACGATCAAAAAGAGCGTGCCCGCCACCGCCACGCGAGGTGAAAGGACCACCCAGACGACTGCGATTGCGCCGGCGTACATCCACAGACCGGGCAGGGGCCAGCCGAGTCCTTCCAGGGCCGCGCCTGCCACATATCCGGCAACCAGTCCGGCGGCCAGGACCGCCACCGACTTCCAGCTGCGAAGGCGGCGATGATTGTGCCACAACACGAACACCGCCAGCGCGGGCAGCGGGAGAAGCGACATCTGGTGATTCGTCGCCCCGAGACCGAGCAGGAACGCGATCAGGATCATGATGCGATCGCCCCGATACGTGTCGCTGTGGTCCTCCCAGACCATCGCCAGATACGAGATGGCGGCCACGAACAGGAGTGAGACCGTGTACACCTTCTCGTTCACGTTCGACTGTGCCCACACCGTGTACGCCGTGCCTCCCACCAGGACGGCACAGAAGGCCGCCATGAGAGCGACGGCGCGGTTCTCGGTGAAGTGGGCCCAGATGCGCATGACGGCAAGAAACCAGAACACGGCAGCGGCGGCGGAAACCGTGGCGCTCAGGAGGTTGATGCGGGTAGCGATCTCGAGACCGGTCCAGCCGGTGAGAAGCAGCCACACCTTCCCGACCAGAACGAACAGCGGGTTCCCGGGTGGATGCGGGAGTCCCAGGATATGCGCCGTCGCGATGTACTCGGAAGTGTCCCAGAAGGCAGTCGTCGGTCCGAGCGTCAGAACGTAGAGCAGCCAGATCGCGAAGCCCGACAGGGCAGCCCACGCCCAGACGGGGAGCCGTCCGACTCTTTCCCACTCTATGCCTGTCATTCGCCTTCAGCCATCCGTATTCGTCAGGGTGACGCGCGGCGAGGACGCAGCCCCTACCGCCGCCTTCCGTTGTTTCGTGAAGGCCGGGAAGCTAACCCGCAGAGACGTTCAGGGCCAAACTCGCGCGGACAGCACGTGAACGCGTCCATCACGCACTTCCACCTCGCCGAGATCGATCAGGCGCGTACCACCGCCGTCGGTCTCGACTTCGAGTGACATGGGATGTATGCCGGCGGGAAGGCGAAGTCGCACCACCGACACCTCGTCGGGCAGCAGGTGCCAGGAGCGCGTATCCGCGCGCTCGAACAGGGCCGCGGCCGCGCTGGCCGTGAGAAACGCGATATCGCCCAGCGTGTCGTCCTTCTTGTCCAGCTCCTTCTCTATGGTCCTGGCCAGCTCGTACTTGAGCGCCGTGCGCGCCACCATCTTGATCATGATGCCACCAAGCTGGTCCTCGAACTCCTCGGTCACGGCACCCGATACGGATCCGCGCATGGCGGGCTTCGCCTTCGTGGTTTCTGGACCGGGCGCTCCCGCGGCGGCATCATCGGAGCCGGACGCTCCGGGGAGTCCGGCATCCGGATCATCCGGCGATGCGACGACGGCGCCAGGGGCAGCGTCGAGCGAGGCCACCTGGAGCGGCCTCGCGTCGGCCGCGACCGACAGGCCGAGCACGGGCAGGTCGGTCGGAAGTCCGGAAGAGACCATCTCCGGCCATGCCACGCGCATCAGGTACAGCACTTCGGCCGGGTCGTAGGAGTCGTCCGACTCGTCGGACTCGTCCGAGTTCCTCCTGGACCGGCTGGCATCGGGAACGATGCACCTCCCTCCCTCGTCGCGCCGCCAGTCGGCTCCCGACTCGGCAAGGATTCCGGTGAAGTCGTACCGGTCCTCGAATGCCCTGGAGGCGACGCAGGATGCCGTGGCGAAACGGACGTCCGTGTCCGGGTCGTCCAGGCCATCGGCCTCCGGCGGGAACACCGGGACGTTCGACGAGCGCTCCACGCGGTGCGCGACGACACCGCGCTCGAGGAGGACGATCACGTCGCCACCGCTTCCGGTGAACTGCCCGGGCTGCTCGAACAGGCTGTCGGGAACGACCAGACTGTCCTGGAGGGTCGGGTCATCCGGAACGGCCAGGTCATCCGAGACGGCCAGACTGTCCGGAACGGCCAGGTCGCCTTCAACGGTCACACTATCCCGAGCGACCGGAACCAGCGCCTGGAAGCTGTCCACCCCCACGGTCGCCATGATTGAGTCCAGTATCGCGTCGAAGTCCCGGGCCACTTCGCGCGGCTCGTCCGCGGGCATGTCCACGTCGTACAGGTCCACGAAGCGGGGCCGGAGAGGCGAGTCGGGAATCTCCTCGCCCGGCAGCCATATGTGTCGATAGGCCACCGCGGCGTCGTTGTAGTTCCCCGAGGCTTCGAACACCGCGGCGGCAAAGTACCGGAGAGTCCTCCGCATCTGGATCTCCGCCACATCCATCTCGTCGTCCTCCCCCAGCTCCAGGAGTCGACTGAGGCGGCGCGCCTCCACTGCCGCGTCCTCGGGATCGGCCAGCGCCAGGTAGTTCAGGGCGCCGTAGTAGTTCACCATCATCCGCTCGGTATCGCCGGGCATCCACGCCAGGGCGCGATCGCTGGTCACGACCGAGAGCAGGGCGCGCGACACGCTCTTCGTGTAGCGGTCGTCGATGATCTCCTCGGCCCGCTGCAGCACCTCGTTGCTCTCCTCGTACATCCCCGCGTAGTGAAGCAGGAGTCCGCGGTGCATGAGGCGAAGTAGCTCGTCGCCTATTTCGTCCCCGTCGTCCGGGTCCGTGAGATCGAGGGCCTCGATGAACGCCTCGTCCCGGACCAGTCGCTGCAAGTCCGCGTCGTGCATCGAGCGGCCCTCCGGGCCGGTCTTGGGCGTCCCCATGAGATGGCAGGCGGAAAGCAGGAACGCCGCCGCCACCGCCAACCCGGGCGGTAGCTGGCGGCGCCGGAAGACCCGTGACCCTGTGCGGGTCCGAACGCGGTCTCCGTGAATCTCCATTACTGCGGTACCTGGCGCTCCAGGATCAGGATGCGCTGCTGGGCAAGAGCGATCGCCTCGGCCATGCGGGCTGCTGCCTCGCCGCGCGCTTCGATGGTCTCGAGCCGCATGCGGTGCAGGAACAGCTGGTACTGGATCAGCGCCGCGTACGGACGCAGGGCCTTGTCGAGCGACTCGGCGATCTTGAAGTCGATCATCGGATCACCCGGCGTCAGGATGCTGGCCCGATCGTACCGGTTGAGCGCCGCCTCGAAGTCGCCGCGCGCCGCGTAGTCGTCGCCCTCGCGCACGAGCGCGTCAGCCAGCGCCACCGCCCGGCCTTCGGTGCTGGCATCGTACGGCGAATCCACGACACGCACGCCCTGCGCCTCGCTGTACGCGTACCGGCTCACCGTATTGGCGGCGAGCTGCACGACCACGATGTCTCCCACCACATCCGAAGGCGGGCTGATCGAGGTCGCCGGCATCATCACCGTAGCGTCTCCCGCGTGCCGGATGGACCACGCGTCGTCCGTCGTGGACGTGGCCGCGAGGACCTGGGTCTCGTTCATCCCGATGGCGACCTCACCGCGAACGATGGCCTCGCACACGGCCGGGGAGCAGTCAGCCATCGCCTGGGCGGTGAGCGCCTCCCGCTCCTGGGCCTTCGCCTGCGCGTCCGCCGCCTGCGCCGTGGCCTGGGCTACCGCGGCCGAGGAATCCCCGACGCGCTGGTCGTTCTCCATGATGGGCTCTTCGTGCACCTTCTTTGGCACGCATGCCGCGATCGCGGCCAGAGCCAGCAACAGGAACGTCCGTTTCATCGTTCTCTCCCGTATGGTGGTCCCGCACCGGCGGGACCCGGAATCGAGCTCGATCGCCAGATCAGAGCCCGAACGGCTGCCGCTCGATGTACTTCTTGATCTCGTGCTGTCCGGCCCACACGACGGCGTTCGTCTCCAGGTCGATCAGGCGGGCGTCCACCTGGTAGAAGACGATCGCCTCCTTGCGGCTCACGCCGAGCCGGGTCGTCTCCTCTTCGTCCTGGATCGACGTCAGGTCGCCCTGCAGGATGTAGTTCGCGCCGAGCTCCTGCCCGAGGCGGGCCCGCGTGTCGGCGCGAGAGAATTGCTGCTGGTCGTCCCGCTCACCCCTGATTTCCTCACGCTCCTCGGAGCTCGCGACCACTGTGACGAGGCCCGAGTTGATGTAGGCGAACTCGACGTCCCGCACGAATACGGTGACCTCGATATGCTCTGAGGTGCGGTTCCGGAATTCGCCGACGATTACCGCCGGTGAGTCGCCGCCGTGGTTGTTGTAGTACCGCTCGAGCCACGGCCCGGTGACGCTCTGCTCGATGAGCGCGTTGGCCACCAGCCGCGAATCGGTGTCGTTCCACGCGCCGGAGAGGTCCGTAACGGTGTCCGGCTCCACCCGCGTGACGTGCTTGTTGCTGCACGCCGTCGCCGTTAGGGCGAGCAGGAGCAACACCAGAGGAACGCCTACCGAGCGCCGCATTTTCCACAGATTCCTGGCAACCATGACTCCTCCGTGGTGAACCACTCTTTGACCTTATGAGGCTTGCTACCCTGAGTTTGTTGCACGGTTTCGATGTTCCCGGGTTCCATTTCCTTCGGTCATCGTCACCGATCGATCCGTCATTGACAGCGCATGGCCCATGCCGTGATCGTTCGCTCCATGACGAGCGATTACACGGCGACCCGGATTCAGGGCCAGATCGAAGCTCCGGCGGCCAAGAGACGGTACGTCCGGTCCCTTTTTGGCCGGATTGCCGGGCGGTACGATCTGACGAACGACCTGATGTCGATGGGTCGGCACCGTGCGTGGAAGCGCCTGGCCCTGGGTCTGGCTGAGATTCGCGCGGGCGATGTCGTGCTCGACCTCGCGGCCGGTACCGGGGATTTCGCCATACGGACGGCGAAATATGCCGGTGCGAGAACCGTCATCGCTGCCGATTTGACATGGGAGATGATGGCGACCGGGAGGGCCAGACCGGAATCCTCGGGGGTGCAGTGGGTTCAGTGCGATGCCACCTATCTCCCGTTTCCTGACGGGAGTATCGATCGCGTGCTGGTTGGCTACGGATTGCGCAACTTCCCGGACCTGAGCTGGTGCATCGGGGAGGTCCGGCGGTGCCTGGCGCCGGGAGGACGCCTCGTCTCGCTGGACTTCGGTAGGGCCGAACCGGACTGGCTGGATCGCTTGTATCTCGGGTACCTGGATTACTCGACTTCGGTCGCGGGGTGGGTACTGCACCGGGACGTGGAGTCCTACCGGTACATACCGGAATCGCTCCGGCAGTACCCCGCGCAGAGGGGGGTGACGGAACTCATGCAGCGGCACGGGTTCGTACGCTGCGGGCACATCGACCTCGTGTTCGGTGCGATGGCGATCAACTTCGGGCAGGCGCCCGGCTGACCGCCGGAATGCTCAGCCTTCTCGTTGCTTCCAGATCGTGAGCTGCTTTTGACCTGTTTCACTGCCCTCCATGCGGGCGGTGAGGGTGTCGCCGTCCTGCAGGTCCAGATCGTCTCGCATATCCTGCGGGATCGTGATTCGGCCGCCACTGCCGACGGTCACAGTGGAATAGTACAGGACGCGGTAGATTCCCATGCTCGCTCCTCCGAAGGCGTGTGCGGGTTCCGGCGGCGGGTGAGTCGCCTGACGGGAGCCCGGCGGCCGACACTCGCTGCAGTCAGAGAGTATATCACACCTGTCGCCTTGAGAGAAACGGCTTGAGTGGAATGACGATACGGCACAAAGTGAAATTCACCTTCTGCTCCCACCGCGTCATCGCGGTTGCGCTCGGCCTGGTGGCGGGCCTGTCGGGGTGCGGCAGTGCCCCCGACGCCGGCACCGTGGTCCTGGGTACCACCACTTCGCTGTACGACACGGGACTTCTGGATACGCTGGTCGCGGCTTTCGAGGCGGAGCACCCGGACCTCAACGTCCGGGTGCTTTCCGTGGGCACCGGACAGGCGCTCGCCCTCGGACGACGCGGCGATGCCGACCTTCTGCTGGTTCACGCTCCTCCGGCTGAACTCGAGTTCATGCGAGCCGGGCATGGGCGCAGCCGCGTCACCTTCATGAGGAACGACTTCGTGATCGCCGGCCCGGACGAAGACCCGGCCGGCCTTCGGGCCCTGGACGATCCGGACCGTGGGCCGGCGGCACTGCGGGCGATCGCCGAAGCGGGCGTTTCGTTCGTCTCCCGCGGGGACGACTCGGGCACCCACATGCGCGAGCGCGCCCTGTGGGAAGTGGCGGGAATCGATCCCGCCGGCGAGTGGTACCTGGAGGCCGGCCAGGGAATGGGGGCATCTCTCACCCTGGCGTCGGAGCGCCGCTCGTACATCCTCACGGATCGCTCGACTCTCACCGTTCTGTCCGATGTGCTGGATCTCGAGTTCCTGGCGGCGGGTGGCCCGGCGCTGGAGAACCTCTACTCCGTCATCGAAACGACGGCGGCCGTCAACCCGGACGGGGCCACGCGCCTCCGCGACTGGCTGCTCGGCGAGCGAGCGCTGGGACTGATCCCGGTATACGGCGAGGAGCGCTACGGAAGGCCCTTGTTCTCACTGGTTTCGTTCGACCTGGAGAGCGCCACGACAGACGCCAGATCGCGTCTCACGATCAACCCGTTCCGCGAAGCGTGGGCCCTGCTGACCTCGGCCGACACCTACGTGTGGGAGGTCGTCTTCCGGTCCCTTTCGATCTCCGGCGCGGCCCTGCTCCTGGCCACCATCATCGGACTCCCGCTCGGCGCGATGCTCGCCCTGTCCCGTTTTCGGCTGCGCCCCCCGGTCGTGGCGCTGGTCAACACGGGACTGGCGTTCCCGCCGGTCGTCGTCGGACTGGCAGTGTACATGTTGCTCTCCCGCGCGGGACCGCTGGGTCCGCTGGGATTCCTGTACACCCCGTCCGCCGTCATTCTGGCCCAGGTGATCCTCGCCGGGCCGTATATCGCAGCCGTTACCCTGGCGGCCCTGGACGGCGTGCCACCCGACGTGCGCCAGCAGGCGCGCGGACTCGGCGCCAACCAGTGGCAGGCGATTCTCCTTCACCTTCGGGAGGCCCGGGCGTCACTGGTGGCCGCGGTGGCCGCGGGCTTCGGCGCGGTGATCAGCGAGGTGGGCGCCGTCATGATCGTCGGCGGCAACCTGCTCGGCGAGACGCGGGTGATGACGACGGCTATCGTGCTCGAGACCCGCCGCGGGAACTTCGGAGTGGCGATCGCGCTCGGCCTCGTACTCCTGGCGATCGCTTTCGTGATCAACCTCGCGCTCATGCTGTTCAACGGTCGCGGCCTGCGAAGGCCGGCGTTGGCATGACCTCTCAGGAGGCGGTGCCCACGCCCCAGCGGATCCTGGTCGGACGGGACCTCCGGGTACTGGCGGGTGAGAAGATCCTGCTGGACGTGGACGACGTCGAAGTGCGTGGCGGCGAGGTGCTGTCCATCCTCGGACCGAACGGAGCCGGCAAGTCCACGCTCCTTCGGGTGCTGGCCATGCTTCAGAAGCCCGACGGGGGCGTGATTCGATACCTGGGAACCGAGGGCGCGGCCGCCGATCACCTGCTGCGCCGCACATCGGCCTTCGTGTTTCAGCGTCCCCACCTGTGGGCGGGGACCGTGCGTGAGAACATCGAGCTCGGGCTTCGCCTTCGTCGCCTTCCGCCCGATTCGACCCGTCACGCTGCGGAAGGAGCGGCCACCCAACTGGGCGTCGATGAGCTCCTGGATCGCGATGCTCGCTCTCTGTCGGGAGGCGAGGCGCAGCGGGTCGCCATCGCCCGCGCCATGGCCCTCGAACCGGATGTCCTGTTCCTGGACGAACCCGCCGCAAACCTGGACGTCATGGCCCGGGCAGCGCTCATCGAGGACCTGGAGCACGTGGCGCGCGACGGCCGACACGCCACCGTGCTCGCCACGCACGATCGGGCCGACGCTTTCAGCCTCGCCGACAGGGTGATCGTCTTGCGGGATGGGCGGGTGGTTCAGTCCGGCCGACCCGAGGACCTGTTCGAGAATCCCGCCGATCCGTTCATCGCCGCGGTCACCGGAGCCGAACTTTCGTTTCGGGCCACCGTGGCGCAGGCCCGGGACGGATTGCTCGTGGTGCGCTCCTCGGAGACGGAGTTCACCGTGGTCGGTTCGGCCGAGCCTGGCGCTGACGTGAAGGTGGCCTACCGTCCGGAAGACCTGTTTCTGTCACGAGTCGAGATCCACGCGAGTCCCCGTAATCGGTTCCAGGCAGAGGTCGTGGAGGTCAGGCCGGC
The DNA here is from genome assembly GCA_039584685.1 of Gemmatimonadota bacterium. Taxonomy (GTDB): domain Bacteria; phylum Gemmatimonadota; class Gemmatimonadetes; order Palauibacterales; family Palauibacteraceae; genus Benthicola. The sequence continues at coordinate 14,867 of JBDGXI010000040.1, forward strand.
GGGAAGTCTGCTGCGGGTGCGCCTGCACGGGGCCGGGCACTGGGTGGCGGTCATAACAAGGGCGGCGGGAGATGAGCTGTCGCTCGAGGTAGGTTCACGGATCTGGGTGCAGGTCAAGGCGACGGCGCTGCACGCGTTTCCGGTCTAGGAAGCTCCGCCCTCGGTCTCCGCGATGAGCGGCATCTGGTCGTCGAGATCCGACGGAACCAGGTGGTGCGCCCGGCACCGGGCCTCGTAGCTCTCCAGTCCGCCCACCTGGATCGTGGGACCCTCAGCTGGTGCGGGATGGCCATCGATCAGCCGCTGGTTCCGTGTTGCGAGGTCTCCGCAGATGACGCAGATGGCATGCAGCTTGTCGATTCTCTCCGCGACCGCGAGCAGGGACCCCAGGGGGCCAAACGGAAGTCCGCGGAAGTCCATGTCGGTCCCCGAGACGATGACCCGCACGCCCTGGTCGGCCAGATCGTTGACCACGTCCACGATACCGGGATCCATGAACTGGACCTCATCCACGGCGAGCACCTCGGTGTCGGGAGCAACGAACTCCGCCACATCGCGTGAATTCGAGACCGGCCTGGCTTCGATCTCCCGGCCGTCGTGCGAGCTGATCCGTTGAATCCCGCCGTACCGATCGTCGAGCTGCGACTTGAAGACCTGCACCTTCCGGCGGGCGATCATGGCGCGCCGCACGCGCCGGAGCAGCTCCTCGGACTTGCCGGAGAACATCACGCCCGTGATGACTTCGATCGAGCCTTCGCGACCTTCACGCGCCATTTCGCGACCCTGCCTACTCGTTGACGATCGCGACACCGAGCAACTCTCTGAGCTGCTCGTCTGACATTTCAAGCAGCGCGGCTTCGGCCGTCGCGACGTTCTTGCTCTCGTGCCGAACGAAACGCGCCGGATTCATCGGCGCATCCAGGCAGTAGAAGAAGATCCGTGCGGCCTCGATGGAATCGGGCTGGCCGCCGGATACGTAGACTTCCCACTCGAGGAAGTTGTCGTCGGTGATCGTTCGTGACATGCCGGTCCTCACACTTCTACGGACGACGCCAGCAGTTGCTGCAGGTCGTCCTCGCTGAGCTGTTTCGCGGCCTCGGACGGGATCTTCGAATAGCCGGGCGGCACCAGCGTGTAGCGCTGCCTGTCGTGCGGCCGGGTCCGGTTGCGGAACATCACCATGAGACGCGGAGACTGGGGGTTCGTTCCGGAGTGCAGGCAGAGCTCCGCCTGCCACTTCTGCCCGCGGGCACTGGTGAACTCCACCTTCTTGCTGTCCGCGGCTCCATCGACTCGGAAGAGGAGCTTCTTCAGCAGACTGGGCTCCTGAGTGGCCATGAATTGCCTTCGCCGTTACAGGTGTCTTTCGGAGGGCCGGACGGCCGCTCGACAAGCTACTTGCAGGCCCGGGGTTCTGCCAACCGGTGCGGTGGGCGCTCGTCAGACACGTTGCCTCGGCGCCACAGGACGAGTATGTCGCGAGTACGGTGCGGAGGATCGACCTCATCTGGCAGATTGCCGGGACGTTTTGTAACGCCATAGAACATATATATTTAGCAAGAGGTGCCGATCTGTAACATATTGGCCTTATGCCACAATCGGCCTGCATTATCGAGGTATGCTTCTTGTACACCTGCAACCCATTGCGGTAGGGGGGAGTACCGGCTGTTCAACGTGATTCCCGGCGGAGTCACGAACGGACCAGGAGTGACGTGAGTCTCAGGTTCTCGATCAACGAGAAATGCACGTCCTGTTTGGCGTGCGTGCGGGTCTGCCCGGTCGAGGCGATCGCCGTGGCCGGAAACCAGATCCGCATCGACCCGGCTTCGTGCATCGAATGCGGGCTGTGTGTCCCTTCGTGCTACCACGATGCGATCGACGTGGTCGGCGACATCGAGCAGTGCGTCGAATCCATCGAGGCCGGCCGCGCTCTGCTCATTCTTCCCAACGAGATCAGCGTCTACTTCTTCCCCGCCACGCCCGAGCAGATCCTCAACGCCTGTTTCGAGGCTGGCTTCCGAACCGTGTACTTCGAGGCGATCGGTGACGAGCTGGTCGCCGCCGAGTACCTGCGCCTGTGGAACGCCGGTAGCCACCAGTCCTGGCTGCGCTCGACCAGTCCCGTCGTGGTCAATTACTGTCGAGCGCGTACGCCCGAGCTTCTCCCTTTCCTCGCCCCCGTGGTCACGCCGGCTGTGGCGCTTGCCCGCTACATCAGGAGCATCGAAGGGGAGGAAACGGACATCGTCTACTCGGGCTTCGGTGCGCCCGGCGCTAACGGGACGAAGAACGATCTGGGCATCTGCATTTCGTTCGAGGAGCTCGAGCAGCTGCTGACCGACCGCGGAGCAAGACCGCTGGATCAGCCGCAGACCATGTTTCGGCTGACACCCGACCGGCGGCGTCACATGTCGCTGTCCGGCGGATTGCCCCGCCAGCTCCTGGAGGAACAGCGCCAGAACTCGCGCACGTTCAGAAAAGAGCGCGACCTGAAGGCGCTCCCCGCCCTCGCCCGGGCGCTGATCGAGGACAGCAGCCCACTGGGGTTCGTCGATATTCTCCCGTTCGACGGCAACCTGGGCCACCCCGCCTTCGGACCGGCGGACGACCTCTACTGGCGCAAGGAGATCGCCGAGCTGTCGGAGCCGCCGCGATCGGACGACCCGGTCGTCGAGCCGATCGCGGACCTGGACCTGCGGACGTTCTTCGAACCGAAAGCGGTGGCTCTCGAGACTCCGGACCCCGCAGAGGTCGAGCAGATCCTGGAGAAGATCGGTACCACCCCCGATGGACGGTACTGGAACACCGGCTCGTGCGGTCACGCCACCTGCATCGAGTTCGCCCAGGCGGTGGCGCGCGGCAGGTCCACCCTCTCTCTGTGCCCGATCTACCTGGCCCGCCAGTACGAGCAGGCATCCCGCGACGCGATGCACGATGCGCTGACCGGTGTCTACACGTTCCGCGTCCTGAGCGAGCGGCTCGAGGAAGAACTCTCGCGTGCCAGCCGTACCGGCACCTCGATCGCCGTGTTGTTCATCGACCTGGACAAGTTCAAGCCGGTGAACGACGTGCATGGGCACGCGGCCGGAAACCTCATCCTGAGGAACGTGGCCGGAATTCTGACCGACGCCACTCGTAGCACGGACATCGTGTGTCGGTACGGTGGCGACGAATTCGTCGTCATCCTGGTCAACCCGGATCGGGACGGTGCGGGGCACGTAGGGGAGCAGATCCGGGAGCGTGTTGCCGAAATGAGAGTCGCAACGAATGAGGGCTACGCGGGGGTTACGCTGAGCATAGGCGTCGCGTATCATTCGGGAGTGACGCAGGCCCAGGTATCGGCCGAAGACCTGATGGCTGAAGCCGATGCGGCCCTGTACGTCGCGAAGGCCCAGGGAGGAAACACGATTCACCCCTCCATCGGAGGCAAGCTCGTCACATGACGTCCGAGGATCAGCAAGCTCGAGACATGATGGGCCTCGACCCGTGGGGCCTCCGCCGGATCGAGAAGCTACTCCTGAGCCTCGAGGGAGTTGGCTCTCTGAAGATCGTGCCCGATGGCCAGGGTGGCATCGAGGAGATCCACGTCCTCTCGAGTTCCTCGCTGGGTCCCAAGCAAATCGTCCGCAACATCGAATCGGCTCTGCTGGCCGATTTCGGACTCCAGATCGATCACCGCAAGATCTCGATCGCCCGAGTGCGAAGCCCTGAGATCGCCCCGGCGGCGCCCGCCGAAGTGCCGGATACAGCCGTCGCCGTCACACCCGCGCCGGTACTCGCTTCGGATCGCCGCCTGGTTCTCGGGAACGTCCACATCGAACGCGCGGCCGGGCAGAAGGTCACGTGTCGCGTGGACCTGGCCCGTGAGGACTCAGTGTTCACGGGAGAGGCGGAGGGACCCGACTTCGAGAGAGCCCGCATGGAGGTCGCGGCGACCGCCGCCCTCGAGGCCGCGCAGCAGGGCGCGTCGGACGACGTTTCCCTGGCTTTGCAGGGTATCGA
>JBDGXI010000160.1:0-5302 GCA_039584685.1 Gemmatimonadota bacterium
CGCAGGCCTCTCCGAAGGCCTCGTAGCGTGAGCGAGCCTCCGGGCCGAGGTCGGACCACACGGCCTCGCGCTCGACGCCGAGTTCCGGCGGACTGGGCGGTCCGTTCGGATCGGACAACATAGCGACGGCTCCCAGATCTATTCCATGATCGATCCCGAGCAGCGACTCCCCGCGGAAAGCCCTGGCCGCTACGAAGAAGCCGACCATGCGAGCCAGTCGGCGATCGTAGTCCGCGCCGGCCGAAGCCAGCACCCAGCGCATTACAGGGTAATCGTGGAACGCTTCGCACAGTATGCGTACGGCGGCCGGCGCTTCGCTCCGGGACAGCACTCTGACGCTCATTCCGTGACATCCTCCTCGAGATCCCGTCACGTGATCTGACGCTCTATTCTGTGCCATCATCGACCCGACCAGCAACTTTTCACGTGCGTTGTGGGAGTCCCTCGGCCGTCGCGCGACGAGGACCGACCACGTTAACTTGAGCGTCTTCGAACCACGGGTCTTCACTACAGGGAGTTCACACGATGACCACCTCCAGGCGTGAGTTCCTGGGAACCGGGCTGGCGGCGGGAGCTGCGCTGGCGCTGGGTCGCCCGGGCCCGCTCCGGGCTGCGCGCCCGGGGACACTCCCTTCTGTTCATCCGGAGCGGGCACCGCACCCGCTCAAGATCCTGATCCTCGGCGGGACGAGTATGCTCGGGCCGCATATTGTCGCCTACGCGATGGGTCGCGGCCACACGATCACGACCTTCACCAGGGGGAAGCCTACCGTCCATCAGGACCTATTCGACCACGTGGAGATGCTGGTCGGGGATCGGGACGGCGACCTGAGTGCGCTCAAGGGGCAAGCGTGGGACGCGGTGATCGACAACTCAGGCTACCGCGTGGAATGGGCCCGCAGCTCGGCCGAGCTCCTGCGAGATTCCACGGATCTCTATCTGTATACGTCCTCGATCGGAGTGTACTACCCCTACCTCAGGGACTCCCTGCGCGAAAGCGACGAACTCAACATGGAGGTACCACCCGAGGAGACCCTCACGGAGGTACAGAAGCTCGAGTACGGATACGCCGTCATGAAGACCCTGTCCGAAATCGAGGTCCACAGGGTCTTCGGTGACGACCGCACGATACTCTCCCGTCCGACGTACATGGTGGGTCCCGGCGATCGAACGGACCGGTTCACCTACTGGCCTGTGAGGCTGCCGCGCGGGGGCGAGATTCTCGTTCCCGGCAAGGCCGACGATCCGGTCCAGTTCATCGATGCCCGGGACGTCGCGAGCTTCATGGTGCGCCTGCTCGAGGGCGGTGGCGGGGGAGTGTACAACGTGGCCGGGCCGGCCTCACCGATGGGGATGCACGCCTTCGTGTACGGAGCGCACGCCGCGTTCAGCACGCCCGCCTCGTTCGTGCCGATCACGGACTACGACTTCCTGGTGGAACACGAGATCACGGAGGTGACTCCGTGGGTCCTGCCGATCGGCGACAACTACGGGACGGCCCGGGCGAGCATCGACCGGGCGGCGGCGGCCGGCCTGAGCTTCACTCCCCTGGCTGAAACGGTGCGCGACACGCACGAGTGGTGGTACTCGGGCGTCGTGTCGGAGGAAAGGCAGGCACGGATGGTATCAGGAGAGGGCTCACTCATGGCCCGGGAGGCGGAGATCATCGCGGCGTGGAGAGCCCGCGGCTAGAGCATCAGCGAGGCATCGGACCTCGGCGCCGGGTATAGTCCTCCGCTCTGTGGAGCGGAATTACCCCGTCTCGGACGGAGCCTTGGCGCCTTCGTAGGCTTCGGCGGGTTCCACAACCGAATCCTTGCCGTTGCCCGCCACCTCGGTCAGCATGCGTCTGGCCGGAGCCATTTCCTCCCTGCTCACGATCTCCTCGATCCCGTCGATCGTGATCGCCAGCTGTCCGCTCTGGAGCGTCTCGGCCCAACCCTTCTTCTTCAGGTACCAGAAGGGAAACTCGAGGTGCTCGCGGGGAACTCCCAGCTTTCGTTCCAGATCGACCGGCCCGACGCCGCCGAATTCCGGGTCCTTTCGCCGCGCCACGTACAGCAGGGCCAGTATGCCGCTGAAGATCCGCTGATCCTCGGCCTGTCCGCCGGGGACCGCGCTCTGGTCGAACACCTGCCACTGCATGCTCCTGTTCCGATCATACTGAACGTCGTACGCGGCGCGAGCGGCCGGGTCCTTCAGAGTCTCGTAGGCCTCGTGCACCTCCCGAAACCTCTCCTCGTTGCCCGATTCCTGGTTGTCGGGGTGATAGCGCTTGGCGAGCAGTCGAAAGACGCGCTCCAGCGTCTCGTTATCCGCACTCTGGCTGAGCTGCAGGATTTCGTAATGATCGACGAACTGCTTCTCGTTCACCGGGAGTTCCCTTCGCTCGTGTCCCGTGCGTTTTGCCACGCCACCCGCCAGGATGCCGGGCCGGCCAGGGCCCCATGGGCCCGCAACCGCTATAGGTGCAAAGGTCGTTCCGCATGCCGTCAATCGATCTGACGGAATGGAACGATCAGTCTTCTGCCTGTCTTTCCAGAGTCGTCATTCTCACCTGCTGGATCAAGGGCTCCCTCTCCGGCGAGAGCGTGAAGAAGACGAAGATGTCCGTGGTCTCGCCATCGATCACGAACGAACCCCGCAGCTGGTTTTCCGGGACCAGCTCGCCGACGCCCTGAATCCTGCCCGCCTCCTCGAACAGCTGTTGCGTATGTCGGGCGATATCGCTCAGCCGGGTGTCCCTGAAGAAATTCTCGGCGAAGATGCCGGACTCCTCCGCGCCCTCCCAGTCCGGAAGGAGATCGACGAGCTGATTCTTCCGCGTGTCGAGAACGTCGGGAGGCGGCAGCGTGCGCGGCTCCAGGCCGGCTGACGCAATGATCGCGTCCATCACCGCGGCGTTGAGGGTACTGGTCCCGCCGTACGTAACATTGTCGAACGACATCACGGCGATTCCGTGGTGAGGCATCATGGTCCAGTTGCTCCCGAATCCCGGCAGTCCGCCACTGTGCCCTATGATCACGCGCCCATCACAGTCTTCCATCCAGCGCAGACCGTAGCCGTAGGCCGTCGCCAACGGACACGCTCGACCGTTCGGAAAGCGGAAATCGGGGACGAAGGACGCGAAGCGCCACGGTTGATGCATCTCGCGTAGCGAGCTCCGCTTCAAGGGCCCGTCGTCCGGGTCGCTTCTGGGGGGCCAGGCCGAGAGATGCAGCGCGACGTACGCCGCGAAGTCTTCGATCGAGGTGATCAGTCCACCCATGGCCCCAAACGCCCCGTGGTGCTCGAGCGGAATGTCGACCCACGCGTCGTCCAGCCAGTCATAGCCGAGCGCCAGGCGCTCCGGTGACGCGGCCTCGTACTCCCAGACGGTGCTGTTCATGCCGAGGGGCTCGAAGATGTGCACCCTCGTGTAGTCCCGGTAATCCATCCCCGAAACGACCTGGACGATCTGCCCCAGAAGCGCGAACCCGAGATTGCTGTATTCATACTCGATGCCGGCCACGTTCGAGAACGATATACCGCCCTCGATGAGCTCCATCAGCTCGGCGTCCGAGTCGGCCAGTTGCCTGTCACCCCAGGGGTTGTCCTCCGGAAACCCGGCGGAATGGCTGAGCAGGTGCCGGATGGTGATCTCGGGCGCGTCTGTGGTCAGGTATGTCAGGGCGGCAGTCTCGGGCACGTACATCGAGATCGGGTCGTCGAGGCCGAGCTTGCCCTGATCGCGCAGCTGCAGGATGGCCATCGCCGTGACGCTCTTACTCATCGAAGCGATACGGAACAGGGACCTCGTGTCGGCAGGAGTGGCCGATCCCAGGTTCGCGAAGCCGAAACCTCCCGAGTAGACCAGGTCCCCGTCCACTACCACCCCGTAGGCGAGGCCGGGCATGTGCTGCCTCTCCGCATATTCCTTGAATTTCTGGTCGACGTTGGCCGCGGTGGCCGCGACCTTCTCAGCCCGGTCGCCATCCGAGAATACGGGTGTCGTCTGGGCCTGAAGGGGTGCTGCGAGGAGCAGGCCGACGATGAAAGAGCGCATCAGGTGCACCTCTCTGGTCTGTCCAGCTTGATCAACCTCGTTCAACCGGGGACTCGGAAGCCACGTTCAGAATTCCGTCCTCGATGGCTGACTCGCGCCACCTGGCCGCATGCTCTTTCCCTTCGAGACCGGCGCTGTTTCCATCGGCGTAGATCACCTCGTACAACTGGTACTGGTCGGCCGTCCCTGTTTCCGACGCTCTCCCTGTGGCGCGTGCCTCCTCGCCAACCTTGACCCGATCGCGTATCCCGAGCAACTGCCGTCTGGCCATAATGGAGTCCACGAACCGGAAGACCATCAGAGCGATGGGCGCCGTCACTCCGGAAGCGTCTGCTGACATCCGGCTCACGAGTCGCGTGCCGCTGCCCTCGGGATAGAGCCTGAAAGAGGTGACCAGCCGGGCCCGAGACCCGAAGAATCGTACGCCGTCCACCCACCACGCGAGGGCCCACCCGGGGTCGATATAGCGCAGGTAACCGATGGCCGTCGCATCGCCCAGGCTCGGTTCCGGAATCCAGGACACGATATGCCTCGCGGATACCTTTCGGCCGTTGTCGAGCCAGTCGACGCTGTACCATCCCGCCCCACGCCCCAACTGAGCGATCCAGGGCCAGGTCTGTTCAGGAGGAGCGTCGATCGAGATGGCGCGGGTCATGGCTACCCTGGACGGCGAGCCATTCTCGAGGTACTCGTCGCCGGGCATTTCGCGAGCACGCTCGTCGGGCCTGGACCCCCAGCGTGTCCCCCAGCGCAGCGCCGATGCACCCACGAAGACCAGGATCACAACTAGCGCGACCCAGGTCACGAATCGATCTCACCCGTCTCGGAGGGAGGTTCCGGTGGCGGTGGCGGAAACAACCCCAACTGCGTCAACATCGCCACGTTGTCCCACTCCACCCACAGCTCGGCGATCTGGCCTGACTCGATGCGGAACAGCGCCAGAAACGGCATCTCGGCCGTCAGACCGGTCGGCGGAATGTCGCCCATCGGTCCTGTATGGGTGCCAGAGTAGGTTGCCAGCCCGGCCACCAGGTCACCCTCGGCAACGAGCTGCTGGATCGTCACACGCTGGTCGGGGAGGCTGACCAGGAAGGACTCCTGAAGCTGAATGAAAGCCTCCCTGGAAGTCACGGGTGGCCCGGCGGTCGCCGCACTGTGGCGCGTGAAGTCCTCACTCACCACCGCGGCCAGTGCTTCCCAGTCCGCCGCGTTGACGGCCTCGGTGAATTGACGCACCAGTTCCTTGTTGGCTTCGAG
>JBDGXI010000300.1:0-2108 GCA_039584685.1 Gemmatimonadota bacterium
AGACGGCAGCGTTACGATCCATTTTGGCGGCGACCCCAAGGCAGACAACTTCCTGCCGATCGTGCCGGGATGGAACTACATCGTCAGGATGTATCAGCCGGGACCGGAGATCCTGAACGGTAGCTGGACCTTCCCGGAAGCGGAACCCGTCGAATAGGGGGGGATTGCTCATGCGTGGCGCCGGATCGAGGCCTGAAACGAATTCGGGAAAACTGCTGCTCATCATCCTTGTATTGGCGGCCGGTGCGATCGCGCCCGCCGCCGGTGCTTCTGAACCCGAACGGATTGTCGTCACCAACGCCCGGCTGATCGGTCGCGACGCAGCTGCGCAGGATGTTCCCATCAACCTGCTCATCATCGACGGCAAGCTGGCCGTCGTCACCAAAGATGACCTCGTCATCCAGCCGGGCGACGTCGCCGTGGACGCGAGCGGCGGATTTCTCTTCGGCCAACTGGTCCTGGGCTCCAGCCCCAGCTTCGTGGTGCTCGATCAGGATCCACGGGAAAACGTCGATGTGCTGCTGGACACCAAGACGCACGCACGCTTCGCGATTCGGGACGGAGTGATCGTCAAGAATGAGTTTCCCGCTGTTCCTCCCTCGTCTGCCGAGGACACGCCAAGAATACGCCGATGGAAAGCGTACACGCCGCCGCCGATCGCTGTCCCGATCCGGTATTTCGACAGCCGGAAGTGGAACAAGTTCGAAACCAAGCCCATCTCGGGGCTCTTTATCGGGGCACTGCTCTTGGATCGCCAGTTCTGGTTGACCCAGGACGGCGCCAGCGAGGACCAGGTCGGTGACCTCTCGGACTTCGAAGGGGGGGAGATTCGCGTCCTTCGCGCCGGCGTGGTCGGCACCCTCAACTTCAAGCGACCGTGGCGCTACACGGTTTTCGCCGGGTCCAACACCTTCGACAAGGGTTTCGATGTCGACACCACGGACGAGTTTGCGGTGTTCGACTACCGGCTTGATATTCCTCTGCCCGCCGATCTGATGCTCAGTGTCGGCAAGCAGAAGGAGCCCATCTCGATGGAGCGATTGATGGGGCTGGCGTACTGGCCGATGCAGGAGCGCAGCGCCGTCGCCGATGCGCTGCTGCCGGCCCGCAACCACGGTGTCGTCCTCAGCGGGACTGGCGGAGAGTGGTTTGGATCGACTCGGGCGAATCCTTCGGCAACACCTCGAGCCAACTCGTGGGCCGCGTGACATGGGTGCCGGCAGTTTCCGACGACGAGAGCAACCTGCTGCACCTCGGGCTCGGGCTGCGGTACTCGGACGCCAACCAGCCTATCCGTGCGCGGACCGAACCGGAGTTCAACAACGCGCCGCTGTACGTCGACACGGAGCCGTTGTCGGCGGACGACGTGATGACCTACAACCTGGAGGCCTACTGGCGCAAGGGGCCGTGGTGGGTCGGCTTCGAGTACATCGGCTCCGACGTCGCGTCACCCGAATCGGGAGATCCGACCTTCAACGGCTATCACCTGACCGGGTCCTGGGCCGTGACAGGCGAGACTCGCGCCTATCGCAAACGCAGCGGTGTCTTCGACCCACTTCCCGTATCGAGACCGGTCAACCAGGGCGGCTGGGGGGCACTGGAGCTCGCCCTCCGTTACTCGCGCCTGGACCTCACTGACGGGGCCGTGGACGGCGGAGAGATGGACATCCTCTCGCTGGGCGCTATCTGGTGGTTGAGTCGGAGCGCGCATTTCGCCCTCAACTACCGACATATCTCGCTGGATCGTATCGGCACCCAGGGCACCAGCTCCGGGCTCAACGCGCGGATTCTGCTGATCCTGGATTGAGGATCGATGAGCGCCACGTTCGCAGGGCTTCAGCCCACCACGGGCCTTCGAATCGGAAAAGGTGGGCCAAGGCCCACGCTCTGCGGCTACGCCGTGACAAATCATGACCTCAGCCCGCGGCCGAGGTCATGATTTGGTGGGCCGCCCGGGACTCGACCACGGCGAGAAGCAGCGGCTCATGGCTCTTGCCGCGGGGCGGATGGTTGGAGGCGGCTTAGAGCCATCCGCTGCTTCCGACGTGACGCCGCGCGCGACTTGTCGCAGCGAACCCTGCAACGCGCAACCGGAGCGCGCGAGCAAC
>JBDGXI010000041.1:0-18071 GCA_039584685.1 Gemmatimonadota bacterium
GAAATCGAGACCAGGACCGTCCGGAAAGGCCAGCGGTGGTCGACTCCAAATCCCGCCCCTGCCACTCCTTTCATTGCCGAATCCTCAGGGTCATCGAGGTCGCGGGTAACTCGCACGCTTCGCGTACTCAGGCCGGGGCGGCAGTGCCCGTCACTCGTGCGGCGACGCGTAGTCCTCGTCGCCCACGCCGGCCGTCTCGAGCGCCGTCTGAAGCTGCGCGTGCCCTATCGCATCGTTGTGGTGGTAGTACACGGGCATCTCGTTTCGCAGCAGGTCCAGGATATCCGAGTATTGGCTCCGGTTGAAGTAGCTCGCCCAGTAGGCTCCCGTGTACCTGTTGGCCGGCTTCTGCTGCATGTTGTTCAGGAAGTACAGGTACGCCCGCTGATCCTGCTGGGGTCCCAGCAGAAGGATGATGTGAGGGACCGCGTTGCCTCCGCTGCCCAGCGACGGTGATCGAACATAGACGGCGTAGCGCTCTATCTTCCAGTGGGCATCCATGCGTTCTTCTCCGTGGGCGTGTGTGCACGTTGGGCGAACATAAGTACGCAGCTCTGATTCGTACAACGTTTTCCGTCTCCCTGAAGGGTCCGCCGGCCTCCGGGATCTTTCCTCGCCGAACTTTGTTACACGTACCGGATACGAACAAGTGAGCATGGACCGGAGACAGAATGCTGATTCGCAGACCGGACGATCTTCGGCCTTCCGAGATCACCCCGTACCGCGTGTACATGAATCGCCGCCATTTCATCGGCCGTTCGGCGAAGGCCGCTGCGGCCGCGGCCCTCGTGCCGGGGCTGCTCAGCGCGTGTGACGAGCCTCAGCGAATGGAAGCTCGGCCCGCGCCGGCCGGAGGTGTTGTTTCGGCGACCGGATCGAGATCGCTTCCTCAGGAGCGGGACTGGACCGGCGTCCGATCCGAGCTCGACGAGTCCCTGACTCCGTACGAAGACGTAACCGGCTACAACAATTTCTACGAGTTCGGCACGGGCAAGGAAGACCCGGCCCGCAACGCTCACACGCTCGTGACGCGTCCGTGGACGATAGCGGTGGAGGGCGAGGTGGCCCGGCCGGCGGAATACGCTCTGGACGATCTCCTCGCCCCGCACACGGCCGAGGATCGCATCTACAGGCTTCGCTGTGTCGAGGCGTGGTCGATGGTCATCCCGTGGACTGGAATCCCCCTGGCCGACGTGATTCGCCGCCTCGAGCCCACGAGCAAGGCGAAGTACGTGGAGTTCACGACTCTCCTGGATCGGGAGCAGATGCCCGGCCAGCGGCGACGGGTACTGGACTGGCCCTACGTCGAGGGGCTGCGGATGGACGAGGCTCTTAATCCGCTCACTCTTCTCGCGACCGGAGTATACGGCCGGGACCTGCCCAATCAGAACGGAGCCCCCCTCCGCCTGGTCGTGCCGTGGAAGTACGGGTTCAAGAGTATCAAGTCGATCGTGAAGATCCGGTTCGTCGAGGACATGCCCGCTACCAGCTGGGCGGTATCGGCCCCACGGGAATACGGCTTTTATGCGAACGTGAACCCGGAAGTCGATCATCCCCGCTGGAGCCAGGGTCGCGAGCGTCGCCTCGGTGAGTTCCGACGCCGGCCGACCCTGATGTTCAACGGTTACGGCGAGCAAGTGGCGGACATGTACGCGGGACTGGATCTCACCCGCTGGTTCTGAGCGATCGACGGCGCACCGGGGGAGTCTACTGAAAGTGAGTGCAGCCGAAGCCCGCCGCCGCAGGATCGCCTTCAAGGCTGTGATCTGGGCCGTGTGTCTCTCCCCGGCCGTGTGGCTCGGTTTGTCGGCCCTCACGGACGGCCTCGGGGCCAACCCCATCGAGAGCATCACGCACCGCACCGGATGGTGGGCCCTGTTCCTGCTCACTGCCACGCTGGCAATCACTCCGCTGCGCCGGCTGACCGGCCGCTTGAACTTCGTACGGTATCGCCGCCTCGTGGGGTTGTTCGCTTTCTTCTACGCCACGCTCCATTTCCTGACGTACCTCGTGCTCGACCAGTTCTTCGGATGGACGTACATCCTGGAAGACATCGCGGAGCGGCCCTTCATAACGGTCGGATTCGCCTCGTGGCTCATACTCCTGGCTCTGGCGGCGACTTCCACGCGGGGCTCGATACGCCGCCTCAGGCGGAGCTGGCAGCGCCTGCACCGCCTGGTCTACGTGGCCGCGCTGGGCGCCGGAGTACACTTCCTGTGGAAGGTGAAGGCGGATGCGCGCGAGCCGATGGTGTTCCTCTCGGTCATCCTGGCCTTGCTGCTGATCCGCGTGTGGGGATCCTGGGCCAGAGGTCGTCGGGCAGAACCCGGCGCGAGCGCCACGGCGCGCCGAGCCGACTGACCCTACTATTAAGAAAGGGCACCCCGTTGCCGGAGTGCCCCTCGCCGTGGCCGTTGTGAGCCGGGCGGCGGGTCAGGTCGAGTAGGCCTTACGCCCCGCCGCCCTGCGCAATTTTCGGTGCACGACTCGCTTCAGGAGAGCCGTCGAGTGGGCGCCCCCATACTGGATCACGCCCTCGATGATCAACCCGTCCTCGCTGAGTTCGCCCTTGAACGAAGCTCCTTGCTCGGTGACCATGCAAAGGTGACCGGCATCGTACGAGACATCTGCCTCGCTCGAGTGATTGCCGGAGCGGACCAGGATCATGGCTTCGAGCTCCCCGTCGGGTGCCCTGCGGATCTCGAACAGGGGGCTGGCCACGTCAGCTCCATCGGCTGCCGGCTCCACCCAGCGCCACACGCCTACGACGTCAAGCGATTCCGCGCCCAGATACAGGCTGGGGGAGGCTGCCATGTTGGAAAGAAGGAGCCCCACCGCCAGAGCGGCAACGGACAACAGGGCCTTCAGCCCCTCGTTCTTCCGTGTCGTTGTGTAGTACATGGCTGTCCTCACGGTCTCCCTATCCCCTGTCATCAGCGCGCCCGGTCGGCGCTCGCCTGTTCCTGACCTCCATTGGGCAATGGCCGTGCCACTCCGAACCGACAGCGTAATAGATTGTATCGCATGCAATAAGATCAATGGACGTAAAGCGACTAGTGACCTGGCGCTTGTCCGGGTATGGAAGAGGGTGTACCGAAACCGGACACCCCCGGTGCAGGTCTGTGTTCTTGCCCCGGTCCGTGGCTGGCCGGTAGAATGCCGCTTCGAGCCTTGTGCGGACGCGGGTAACGCTCGCGAGCCGGGCCGTTGCACATCGAACGGGCGGGAGCTGGAAGTGATACCGGATAGTTTCGTTGTGATAGCGATCGTCCTCGCCATCCCAGTGGTGGGGCTCCTCGCGGCGCTCGTGGCTTCGCGAATCCCGAGTCGCCGGTCGGACTCCTGAGGACACCACGCGGGGCACGTTTCTGCCCTGTCTCAGGAACATGAACGGGACTTCGGCGGACGCGCGGCCCTCGGGGCAGATTCCCGCTGCCGGCGACATCATGCTCCGGCTTACGGGAGAGATTACCACCAAAGGCAGACGCACGAGGTCCCGCTTCCAGAAGAAGCTCGTCGAGAACGTTCACGACGCGCTGGAGGCGGAAGGAGCGTCGTGTCGCTTGCGTGCCGAGTGGAGCCGCCTGTACCTGAGAGCAGATCGTCCCGTCGAGGAACCCCTGGCCCGGGTGTTTGGAATCAGCACTTTCTCGACGCTGGAAGCCGGTTGCGCCGCCGACCTGTCGGAAATCGTCCGGGTGGGCATGGAAACGTTCGGGGACCGTGTCGCCGGGAGGAGCTTCGCCGTGCGCGCCCGCCGCGCGGGCACGCACTCGTTCAACTCGCAGGACGTCCGTTGTGAGCTGGGAGCTGTCCTCGGTGAGGCAGCGCGTGTGGACCTGAGCGAACCCGATGTCGAGGTGTTCGTGGAAATCCGGGACGACCGGGCGCTGTTTTACTCGACCCGGGAAGCAGGTGCCGGCGGAATGCCGCTCGGAGTGGAGGGCAGGGCGGTCTGTCTTCTGTCGGGAGGGTTCGATTCTGCGGTCGCTGCCTGGATGATGCTACGCAGGGGCGTCGCTATGGACTACGTGTTCTGCAACCTCGGAGGCGATGCCTATCAGCGGATGGTGCTCGAAGTGGCGTCGGTCCTCGCCGAGAGATGGAGTTACGGTACTCGTCCGACGCTGCTGTCGCTCGATTTCTCCCCTGTCGTGACCGAGCTTCGCCGGGCGTTTCGGCCGGCCTTCCAGCAGATCGCTCTCAAGAGGGAGATGTACCGGGCGGCGGAGCGAGTGGCGTTTCGGCTCGGCGCCGACGCGATCGTCACCGGTGAGGCGGTGGGCCAGGTCTCCTCTCAGACGCTCGCCAATCTCCGGGCGATCGACGACGCGAGCTCACTTCCGGTGCTCCGGCCTCTGGTCGGGATGGACAAGGAGGAGATCATCGCGCGTTCCCGCCGGATCGGGACGTACGATCTCTCGGCGAGGGTGCGAGAGTACTGCTCGATCAGTACCGGCCGACCCGCCACGGCGGCCTCGCCGGAGTCCGTTCTGCGGGAGGAGACGCGACTCGATCCCGCCGTTCTCGAATCCAGCCTGGAGACCTCGAAGCTGTTCGACCTCCGGGGACTGGACATGGTCGAGGTGGCGGGTGAGAGCGTATTCGTGGACGTAGTGCCGGAGGGCGCGGCGGTGATCGATACTCGCTCACCAGAGTCGTATCGAGCCTGGCACTGGCGGGGCGCCGGGCACAGGGACTATTCCGAGCTGATGACGGACTACGAGCACTTGAGCCGGGACGTGACCTACGTGCTGTACTGCGAGTTCGGTCTCAAGAGCGCACGCTTAGCCGAGCTGATGCAGAGATCGGGCTACGAGGCGTACAGCGTTCTCGGCGGGGTGAAAGGTCTGCGCCGCCTCGCCTCAAGCGAAGACCCGATCACGCCTGTCACGTCGGGACCGGTTGGCGGAGCCGACAATGACTGAGGCCACGAGTGATCTGGGGCGGCTTCTCGACCAGGTGAGCGTGGGAGGTGACGTACCCCGTCACATCGCCATCATCATGGACGGAAACGGTCGTTGGGCGGGTGAGCGCGGACTGCCGCGCTTCATGGGTCACCGCGAGGGTATGAAGGCGGTGCGGAGGACCGTCACGGGCTGTCTGGACATGGGGGTCGCGCACCTCACCCTGTACGCGTTCTCCAAGGAGAACTGGTCACGTCCGCCGAAGGAGATCGCGGCGCTCATGCAGCTCCTGTCCGAGTACGTCGAGCGCGACAAAGAGGAGCTGGCTGAGAAAAGCGTTCAGGTGCGCGTGATCGGAGATCGGTCGCTCCTGGCGCCCGCGAGTCTGAACGCGATCGAGTCGATCGAGCGCACCACGGCCGGCGGCAGCGCGCTGGTACTCAATTTGGCGATCAGTTACGGGTCGCGTGACGAGATCCTTGGGGCGGTTCGAAGCCTCGCGCGGCAGTGCGTGGATGGGGAGATGAAGCCCGATCACATCACCGAGGCCGATTTCGCGTCGGCCCTGCACACGGCAGGATCGCCGGATCCGGACCTCCTCATCCGCACCTCCGGCGAGATGAGGGTCTCGAACTTCCTGCTGTGGCAGATCGCGTACTCAGAAATGTACGTGACACCCGTGCTGTGGCCCGACTTCGACGAGCGGGACCTGTGCGAGGCCGTGCTCGAGTACCAGCGGCGCGAGCGAAGGTTCGGCCGCGTGACCGGGTGAACGTCATGGCTTCTGATCTCGGCAAACGATTGGCCGTGGCGGCTGTCGGTATTCCGCTGACCGTCGCTGTGACGTGGATCGGCGGAGCGCTGTTCGCGGCGGGTCTCGCGGTGCTGTCAGCGGTTGCCGTGTGGGAGACTGGCCGCATGCTCAACGCCAGAGGCGACCGCTTCCTGTACCTGCCGGGCATGGCGCTCGCAGCGTCCTATCCGCTGTCGGCACTCTTCCTCGGTCCGGCGGCTTCCTGGGTCATCACGGTCACGGCCCTCGTGCTGATCGTGGCCACGGCGACGCTGCGGATCGCACCGTCCGACCGGCCGTTTCAGACGAGCGCACTCACGTTGACGGCGGCGATCTACGTCGGCGGACTGATCAGCTTCGGCGTTCCGCTGAGGGAGGAATTCGGGACGAGCGCCCTGGAGGGCACTCTGTTCTTCTTCCTTCCCGTGGCGCTCACATGGCTGGCCGACACGGCGGCCTATTTCGGCGGGCGCACGTTCGGCAGGCGGCGGCTCTCGCCGGTGATCAGCCCGAACAAGACCGTCGAGGGAGCCGCGGCGGCTCTCCTCGCCGGGCCCACAGGCGGGGTCTTCTACGGCTTCGTGTTGCTCCCCCGGCTCGGGGCGACGCTGGGGGTCTTCGGCCTCCTGGCTCTCGGGTTCGTAGTGGCGGCCGCAGCCACACTCGGAGACCTGGCCGAGTCCGCGCTGAAGCGCGAGTGCGGAGTCAAGGATTCCTCGACTCTCCTGCCCGGCCACGGCGGCCTCCTGGATCGCATGGACTCGCTGCTGTGGTCGGTTCCGGCGGCCTGTGCATTCCTGTTCGCGTTCCTGTGAGCGAGGCCCGCGGGGTTGCCGTACTCGGCGCGACCGGAAGCATCGGGGCCTCGACCCTGAAGGTGGTCGGAAGACACCCGGATCGATTTCGGGTCACCTCTCTAACCGCGGGTCGGCGGGCCGCCGACCTGGGGCGGCTCGCTACCCTCTGGAATCCGGACTACGTAGTCCTGGCCGAGCCTTCCGATGGATCGATGGGCGAGGGGTGGGGGGGAGAGTGGAGGTACGGGAGCGAGGCGATGAAGGAGGCGGCGGCGGACCCGGGCGCACCGATCGTCGTCAACGCCCTGGTCGGATTCGCGGGTCTCGAGTCCACGCTGGTCGCTCTGGAAGCCGGGAAGCGGCTGGCCCTGGCGAACAAGGAGTCGCTCGTCGCCGGGGGCGACCTCGTCCTGGATGCGGTCTCGGCCGGGGGAGGAGAACTGCTCCCGGTGGACAGCGAGCACAGCGCCATCCGGCAGTGCCTCGGTGACCGGCCCACAGCCGAGGTGAATCGTGTGATCCTCACCGCGTCGGGCGGTCCGTTCAGGGATTGGCCCGCCGAACGATTCGGGAGCATCTCCCCCGAGGACGCCCTCGCGCACCCGACGTGGAGCATGGGCGAGAAGATCACGATCGACTCCGCCACCCTGGCCAACAAGGCGCTCGAGGTGATCGAGGCGCACCTGCTGTTCGGTCTCGATTTCGACAGAATCGAAGTGGTGGTCCACCCCGCGTCGATCGTCCACTCGATGGTCGAGTTCAGGGATGGCTCGACGGTGTCGCAGCTCGGCCACCCCACGATGGAAGTGCCGATCCTTTATGCCCTCTCCGCGCCGGAGCGCCTGGAGAACGAGTTCCGCCCGTTCGATCCGGTGGAGTCGGGTCCGCTGGAGTTCGAGGCCCTCCGTCACGAGGACTTCCCCATGTTCGATATCGGAGTGGCGGCTGGTCGGGCGGGCGGCACCGCGCCGGCGGTGTACAACGCGGCCAATGAGGTCGCCGTTCTGGCCTTTCTCGAGGGTCGGCTTACGTTCAACGGAATCCCCTCCCTCGTCGAGTCCGTTCTCTCAACCGTGCGTGTGTCGCGGGTGGAGAGTGTCGAGCACCTCGTCAGCATCGACGCCGAAGCTCGATCGCGGGCCATGGAATGGATCGGAACACAGCCGCCGACGAGGGGTGAAAGGTTTCCGTGAGCGCGCGCAACATTTTCCCGTATCCGATGGCCTGAACGCATGCTGATCACCATTCTCGCGACGATCGTGGTGCTGGGGGTCCTGATACTGGTCCACGAGCTGGGCCACTTCTGGGCGGCCAAAGCCGTGGACATCGAGGTGAGCCGGTTCTCCATCGGGTTCGGCCCCAAGATCGCCGGCTTCAAGCGCGGCGAGACGGAATATGTCCTCGCGGCCATTCCGTTGGGCGGTTATGTGAAGATGGAAGGGATGATCGGGGAGGATGTCGTGGCCCCGTTGGAAGGAAAGACGGAACCGGACCGAGCTCCATCGCCGCGTGACTTTGAAGCCAAGTCATGGTGGGCTCGGTTCCTGGTCATCGTGGCCGGGGTCGCGATGAACGTGTTCTTCGCATTCGTGGCCTTCACGATCGTGGCCCGTGCGCAGGGGGTCATCGATCCACTCATTGGAGCGGTGGAACCGGATACGCCGGCGGAACAGGCCGGGTTCCAGGCGGGCGACATGATCATCGCGCTGGATGGGCGGCGCATCCGCAACTGGGACGAGGTGCAGCAGTACGTGCTCATGAACCCCGAGACTCCGATCCGGTTCACGGTGGAGCGGGGGACGGAGCTGGTGAACCTCGATGCCGCCCCTCGCAAGGTCCCCGGTTACGCCCAGGTGACGGGCGATACCGTCGATGTCGGCTACCTGGGCGTCGAGGTATGGATGGACCGGGCTGAGCGCGACCTCACCCTGTCGGAGGCCGTCATGGCCGGCTCGTACCGCACGGGCGCCTGGGGCATGGAGATCTTCGGGTTCCTCAAGCGCGTCGTCACGGGCCAGGGTTCGACCAAGGATCTCGGAGGTCCGATCGTGATCGGACAGCTGTCGGGGGCGGCCGCCAGGCAGGGCCCGACGGCCTTTCTCAACTTCATGGCCATCATCAGCGTGAATCTGGCCATCCTGAATCTCCTTCCGATCCCCGTGCTCGACGGTGGCCACCTCGTGTTCCTGTTCGCCGAGGCGCTGCGCGGCGGGCGACCCGTGAGCGTTCAAAGTCGGATGCGCCTGACCCAGGTCGGCATGATCCTCGTGATGGGACTGATGGTCCTGGCGTTCGCCAACGACATCATGCGGCTGGTAGGGATCTGATTCGGTTCGGCCGGAAAGTCGGCCAGCACTAGCCAAAAAGCTGGAGCTGCGGTCCGCCGTTGCGGGCAGTGTCCACGAGAGCCGCGACGTCGTAGAGAGGCGACGGCCTGTCCTGTCGAGCGACGTCCACCACACCGCGGTATCCCCTCCGTGCGAGTCTCTTCCTGGCCATGTCCACCGCGGCGTCGGGTTCGTTGCACTCATCGCTCAGGTGGGCGAGGAGGAACCCTCCGAGGGCGGGATGCAGGAGGTCCACCGCCAGGTCCGTCGCCAGGCGATTGGACAGGTGCCCTCGACTCCCCCCGATCCGCTGCTTCACGGACCAGGGATAGGGACTTTCTCGCAGCATGATCTCGTCGTGATTCGACTCCAGCACCACGAAGTGACAACCGGCCAGAGCGTTCCGAACGGGCGTCGTGGCGCGCCCGAGGTCCGTGGCCACGCCCACTTTCAGACCGCTGCCAGGGTCCAGGACAGTCAGGGCCACGGGATCTGCCGCATCGTGGCACGTCGACGACGGGTGGACCCTCACGTCGCCGAGATCGAAGGGCGTCTCTCCGTGGTAGTGTCGAATGGTCTCGGTGCCGCGGAGAAGCGGGGCGCAGGCGCGTTCCGTGGCCGGCGTCAGGTAGAGCGGCCAGTTCCACCTCCGCGCTGCGATGCCAATTCCGGAAGTGTGATCGCGGTGCTCATGCGTGACGACAATGGCCTGGATGGACGCCGGGGGGATGCCCAGCAGACCCAGGCGTCGGGAGATCTCAGAGCCGCTGAAGCCGGCGTCCACCAGGAACCGGGTCTTGCCGCTCTCGACGAACACGGAGTTGCCCCGGCTGCCGCTGCCCAGGGTGGCGACCTTCAAACGGCATCCTCCCGATCGGCCGCGTCCCAGCACGCCGTCAGCCACGCCGCCGTCTGGTCGCAGAATTCCACGTTCCGCCGCGAGAAGACCCGCTCTGCGAGGGAAACGAAGCGGTCCCTGTCGTAGACCGGGCTCTCCGGCCCGCCACCCCACGAAAACGGACGCACCCAGGTGGGAGGCAGAGCATCGCCGAACAGATTCGAACCCGCCCCGACCACGGTGCCCGTATTGATGCGGGTCCCGATGGCCGTCTTCACGTGGTCTCCGAGCAGGCAACCCAGCTTGGTCAGGCCGGTTTCGACCGGACCGGCGGGTCCACCGAGCCTGACGGTCCCGTAGTTGTTCTTGAGATCGCTGTTCGTGGTGAGGGCACCGAGATTCACCCACCGCCCAAGGTACGAGTGTCCCAGGAAGCCATCGTGCGCCTTGTTCGTATAGCCGAGGATGACGGACTCCTCGACCTCTCCCCTCACCCGGCACTCCGGACCGATGCTCGAGGAGGCGATGGAGCCACCGAGCAGGATCGTGGACCGACCCACGTACAACGGCCCCTCGAGCCGGCATCCCGTTCGTACTTCCACCCCGTCCGCGAGTCGGATCGGACCCTGCCGGGTGTCGAACACGACGGTCGGCTCGACGCGTGCGTCGGCACCGAGCATCAGAGGTTCGTTTCCCAGCTTCCACGTGCCCTCGGGGATCCTCTCCACACCGCCGCGCGTTGCAGCCTCACGCGCCAGGTCCGCGGCCAGGCGACCGGGATTCTCAGCTAGCAGTCGCCAGGCCGTGTCCACCTGTCCACCCTCGACCGAGCGCGTCTCCCAGGTGCCCGTTGTGGCCCCGGCGTCGGGTGACTCCAGCCACTCGGGCTCGGGCCCCGGTGTCCCGGCCGGCAGGTAGCACCCGACCACCTGATCGTCGGTGGCCAGCAGGATCGGCTTGCCACCTCGGCCCTCGAAGCGAGCGCCGGCGTCTGGAACGAAGCGGGAAGACAGTAGCAGCCGCTCCTCCTCCGGCGACGGGACAGAGCGTGGAACCGAGCCGGGAGCCTCCTGCTCCTGAAACGAATCCAGCCACGGTCGCGAGAGGACCGCCGTGGTCGGACGCCCTGCGAACCGCTCCAGGCGCTCACGGAGCAGCAGGGTGCCATACAGCAGCTCGGAACACGGACGCGTAAGCGAGAATGGGTACCAGTCGTCCGTGACCCGATCGTCGACCAGGTAGAGCCTCATCTTCACTCGCCTCCGGCCCGCAGGTGGCCCACGAGCTTCTTGAGATCCGGCGCCGAGGACCGGCGCGTGATCATCGTCACGTCGCCGGACCTGACCACGACCAGATCGTCCACATCGAACAGGACGACACTTCCGTCCTCTGCCCACACGACGTTCCGTGCGGCATCGACGGCCTCGGCGGATCCGACCAGTACGTTGCCGTGCTCGTCGGCCTCGCGCGTGCGGACGAGGGCATTCCACGAGCCGACGTCATCCCAGGCGAAGGAGGCAAGCACCACCTCGACCGCAGGTGAGCGCTCCATCACGGCGACATCTACGCTCACCGGCTCTACGGCGCGAAAGAAAGCCTCCGGTCCATCACTCTCGAGGAGCGGCAGAGCGGCCGAGATCTCGGGCGCCAGCTCGCGCACGGCAGCCAGGAGATCAGCGGCCCGCCACACGAAGATCCCCGAATTCCACAGGAAGCCGCCGTCGGCGAGATACCCCTGAGCGGTGGCACGGTCGGGCTTCTCCACGAAACGGCGCGCCCGCCACGTCCGGTCTCCCGTGGCTTCACCGGTTTCGACGTAGCCGTAGCCCGTCTCCGGGCGGTCGGGCTCGATTCCGATGCATACCAGGTTCCCCCCCGCCGTCGCGGATACCGCCCGCTCGATCGTCTCCAGGAACTCGGACAGCGGATGGATCACATGATCGGCATGGAGCGAGATCATGATGGCCCCGGGATTCGACGCCTCGATCTCACGAGCCGCCCACGCGAGGGCGGGGCCCGTGCTGCGGGCTTCGGGCTCGATGAGAAACCGCTCGACCGTGAGGCCTGGCGAGGCGTCGCACAGGGAGCGGACGAGAGCCTCGCCGGCGATGACCCGGACGCGGTCTGGTCCGACGAGGGCCTCGGCTCGATCGACCGTGTCCCGAATCAACGGCCGGTCGCTCCCGAGCGCCAACAACTGCTTCGGTCGATGGGGCCGGGAGGCGGGCCAGAATCGACTCCCCTCACCTCCGGCCAGGACCACGGCGAAGCAATCCGAAAACCGGCTCATATCGAGACGGGACATGCCCGGACCGTAAATGGGAACAGGGCGTACTGCCGCGAGTAAATGGCCATGCAGTGCAAGGTACTTGACCTCGCGCCGGGGAGAAACTCTGCTATCTTTCCGTCGATGAGAAACTGAGAGGAGCCTTTCGATGTGGGCGAAGACATATATATCGGCACTGGCGCTGGCAGCATCAGTCGGGCTGGCCGCGTGTGGGAATACGACGGAGCCGACACTGATCCCCGTTCCTGACGAGACGGGGGAGGCGGTGCTGGTGGACGTATCCGCCGGAGAGTTGACCGAGCCCTCGGCATTCGACCTGATCATCGCCGAGTCCGTTCGGACAGATTTGTTCCCGGGCTGGGACTTCGTGTTCCAGATCGCGGAAGATGGCAGCACGTTGCTGTGGCCCCGCGGGGCGATCATCGAGGAAGACGAAGACTCGGGACTGCTGCTCAGCTCCCGCACTTTCGATGATCTCACGGAGGCTCCGGAGCAGGGCTACGTGCAGCTCGACTCCGTGCCAGTAGCCGTCGGAGACGTGTTCGCGGCGCGAAGCCGCCGGAATCCCGCCTTCGGGTCTGTCCGGTGCCGCCACTTCGCCAAGTTGGAGATTCTGGAGATCGATGAAGGTGAGCGGACGGTATCGTTTCGCCACCTGGTGAATCCGAACTGCGAGAAGCGGACGCTGGTGCCGGGGGCAGAGGAGTAGGTGCTCGACCTCCGGGCGTATCGCGCGGGGGCGGACGATATCCGGGTGCGCCTGGAGCGTCGTGGCGATCCGAGCATTCTGAGCGCCCTGGATCGCGCCCTCGATCTGGACGCGCGCCGCAGAGAGATCATCTCGGAGGTCGAGGTCCTGAAGGCCCGCCGGAACGAGGTGTCCAGGGAGATCGGCAGTCGGAAGAGTGAGGGTGCGGACGCCGCAGAGCTGATCGCCGACATGCAGAGCGTCGCGGACCGGATCCGGCAGCTGGATGGCGATCTCCAATCGGTGGAGCAGGAACTTCGCTCTGACCTTCTGGCAATCCCCAACGTTCCCGACCCCGGGGTCCCCGCAGGTGGCGAAGGGGAATTCGAGGTCGTGCACGAGTGGGGCGATCCCCCGCAACTGGATTGTGAGCCCCGACCCCATTGGGACGTTGGTTCCGGGCTCGGCATCCTGGATCTGGAGCGGGGAGCGAAGATCGCCGGATCGGGCTTTCCACTGCTCATGGGGGCTGGAGCCCGCCTGAGTCGCGGCCTCATCGACTTCATGCTGGACCTGCACACGCGCGAGCACGGATACACGGAGGTCGCGCCTCCTCTGCTGACCAATCGCGACTGCCTCATCGGAACGGGTCAACTGCCGAAGTTCGAGGAGGACCAGTACAGGACGGACCCGGACGATCTCTTCCTTGTTCCGACGGCCGAGGTCCCGGTCACGAACCTGCACCGGGGGGAGATCCTCGACGGCCGGGATCTGCCGAAGGCGTACGTGGCTTATACGCCCTGCTTCCGGCGGGAGGCGGGCGCGGCGGGCCGGGATACGCGAGGACTGCTAAGGGTACATCAGTTCGACAAGGTCGAACTCGTGCGCTTCGCGCGACCCGAGGATTCTCCTGCCGAACTCGAGCTTCTGACGCGTCACGCCGAGAGCGTTCTGGAGAAGCTGGAGCTTCCGTATCGGCGAATACTGCTGGGGGCGGGGGACCTGGGCTTCTCTAACGCGATAACGTATGACCTGGAGGTATGGTCCGCCGGAGTGAACCGGTGGCTCGAGGTGTCGAGCTGCTCTTCGTACACCGATTACCAGGCCCGGCGAGCGGACATGCGATATCGGCCGGACGGAAAGGGCAAGCCGGCGTTCCTCCATACTTTGAACGGATCCGCGGTGGCGCTCGCTCGCACGATGGTGGCGCTGCTGGAGAACAATCAGCAGAAGGACGGGAGCGTCGTGGTGCCCGAGATCCTGCGTGACTACGTGCGACAGGAGCGGCTGACGATACCGTGATCCGGCGACTGGTACCGATCGGCATCGTCGCCGCGTTCTCAGCGGTCCTGATCTCCTATCTCGCCTATACCTGGCAGCTCTCTCAGGAGATGCGGGCCAACGCGGCGGTGTTCAGCCAGATCTACTTTCAGGTGGTTCAGGCCGTCTTCTCTGCAGAAGGAATGACGGCCGAAGCCGAGTTTCGGCTCCTTCTGCAGCTGTACGACCTCGGGATACCGGTCGTCCAGACGGACCTGGACGGCACCCCCACCCTCATCCGCAACCTCCCGTTTGACGCGGAGCTCGAGAACCCGGACCACGTGGAACGGGTGCGTCGGTACGTGATTCGGCTCGACGAAGACAATCCGCCTCTCGTCGATGTCGATAAGGGCTTCGAGGTTCACTACGGTGAACCCCTCTATCTGCAGAGGTTGCGATGGATCCCATGGTTGCAGGCATTGCTGCTCCTGGGGGTCGTTGGATCCGGTGTGTGGATGATCCGAACCTCGTCTCGCGGTGAGCGGGAGCGCATCTGGACAGCGATGGCCAGGGAATCCGCGCACCAGATGGGGACGCCACTCAGCTCGCTGGTCGGCTGGCTCGAGCTGCTGGAGGCAACCTCCCCGCCCGAGGCCGTGCGGCCTGACGGAATCGACGTCCTTCACGAGATGGAGGATGACGTCAGGCGCCTCGAGAAGGTGTCCCACAGGTTCGAGCTCGTGGGCCGCCGTCCGGCGCTGCGGCCGGTATCTCTGCAACAGGTCGTGGAACGACTTGGCCGCTACTTCAAGGCCCGGACACCCTCGATGCGAGAGCACGTGCGGTTCGAGATCCAGATTCCGGAGGAAGCGCCGCCTGTTCTCGGCAACGAGACCCTCCTCGAATGGGCGTTCGAGAACCTGTTCAAGAACTCACTCGACTCGCTGGCGGGTCGCGAGGGGATCATCGGAGTGACGTGGCTCGGGGCAGAGAAGGGAATGGCCCAGCTTCGGTTCGTCGACGATGGTCCGGGCATCGATCCGGCTGTCAGGGGCCGGGTATTCGATGTCGGGGTAACCACCAAGCAGGGAGGGTGGGGGGTCGGGCTGTCGTTGGCCCGGCGCATCTTCGTGCACGCGCACAAGGGGTCCGTGACCCTCGAGCCCACGGAAGTCGGCGCGAGCTTTCTGATCTCCCTGCCACTCGCGGAATCCGATACGTGATCGGGCTGCCGCTCAATGCCGAGCAGCAACACGCGGTGGACTACGGGGATGGTCCACTGCTGGTTCTGGCCGGCGCCGGCTCCGGGAAGACGCGCGTGCTAACGGCCCGGATCGCCCGCCTCATTCAGGAGGAGGACGAGAGGCCGGACAGGATTCTCGCCGTCACGTTCACGAACAAGGCCGCGGGCGTGATGCGTGACCGGATCACGGATCTTCTCAGCGATGAGCCGAAGGGGCTGTGGATTGGGACGTTCCACTCGATTGCCGCCCGTCTTCTGCGGCGTGAGGGGGACCGGCTGCGGCGGGGAGCCAACTTCACAATCTACGCCGAGGATGATGCGTTACGGGCCATCAAACGCGCCATGGAAGAGGCCGATCTCGACACGCAGCGTTGGTCACCCAACCTGATTCGGGCACGGATCTCGGACGCAAAGAACGCGCTCGTGTCGGCCGACGAGTATGCTGCCTCGGCGTTCGATCTCGCGGCCAAGGCGACGGCCAAGGTCTATCCGGCCTACGAGCGGATTCTGGCCCGGTCCAACGCCTACGACTTTGACGACCTCCTGGCCAGCGCCGCGCGATTGCTGGAGGAGTTTCCCGATGTCGGAGATCGATACGCCTCCCGTTTCCGTCATGTTCTGGTAGACGAATACCAGGACACGAATCACGCGCAGTATCGCATCGTGAAACGTCTGGCCGAGGGGCACGGGAACATCTGTGTGGTGGGTGATGACGACCAGTCGATCTACGGGTGGCGGGGGGCGGACATCAAGAACATCCTGGACTTCGAACGCGATTTTTCCGGTGCCGAAGTAGTGCGGCTGGAAGAGAACTATCGCTCGACCCCCTCCATTCTCGAAGTGGCCAACGAGGTCATCTCGAACAACCGCGATCGCAAGGAGAAACGCCTGCGGACACGGCGGCCGGCCGGGGAGCCCGTCCAGGTCGTTCGCCTGGCCGACGAGCGAGCCGAGGCCTCCTGGGTCGTCGGTGAGATCCAGGCGGCGGGTCGGAACCTCGGGCCGGAAGACCACGTGGTCCTGTACAGGACGAACGCGCAATCGAGGCCGTTCGAGGAAGCTCTCAGGCGGGCCCGAATCCCCTACCGGATCGTGGGCGGCGTCCGATTCTACGAGCGGAGAGAGATCAAGGACGTCCTGTCCTATCTGCAGCTGGCCACGAACCCGGTCGATGAAGCGGCGTTCGCTCGTGCCGTGTCCTGGCCCCGACGCGGCGTGGGCGGCGTGACGCTGGAGAAGCTCCGAGAGGCGGCGAGCGAGCGGTCCATAGGTCTTCTGGCCGGCGCAGAGACAGCCACGGAGCTGGACGGGTTGCCTCCAGGGGGCGCGCGCGCCCTGGAGGATTTTGCGGCTGGCATCAGCGCCCTCGCCGAGCTCGCCCGGGAGGGTACCGCGGAAGAAGTAATCCGCGAGTGCATCCGGAGCTTCGGGATCATACCGGCTCTCGAGACGGAAGAGGACGGCGCGGACCGGATCGCGAACGTGACCGAGCTGCTGGCGGCGGCTGCTGCGTTCGATCCGGCCGACGTGGAGGACGCCACGGCGGAATCGACGGACCTCGAGCTATACCTGCAATCGGCAGCTCTGCACGCGGACATCGACGACTACGACGACACGGAGCCGGGGGTGACGCTCATGACCCTGCACAATGCAAAGGGCCTCGAGTTCCCTGTGGTGTTCCTGGTGGGAGTGGAGGAGGGTCTGTTCCCGTTGGCCCGCGCGATGGAGAGCCGGGAGGAACTGGAGGAGGAGCGTCGGCTGTTCTACGTCGGAGTGACACGGGCGGAAGACCGCCTCTTAGTCACGCATGCCGATCGGCGGTGGCGATATGGCAGCGAAATGCCCGCCGAGCCCTCCTCGTTTCTGGCGGAGCTGCCGGAGGGGCCCGTCGAATATCGATCGATGCCGGTGCGATCGCGAGGCAGGTCACCGCAAGGCGGGCGCGCGCGGCGACACGCTTCGTCAGGATCGACCCGGCCCGAGCCCGGTGGTTTTGGCCATCCGAGCCGCTCGGTCTCCGCTGGAGACGTCTGGCAGGAAGGCGGTGGATCGAGGTTCGAGTGGCACCGGGGTGGGAAGCGTTCGTCTCGCTCCGGAGGGCAGGGTCTTCGATACGACTATGCGGATTCGCAGGAAGACCTGCGACTGGAAGTCGGCGCGGGGGTGGTCCATCCCCGGTTTGGCGGCGGCCGGATACTCTCCGTCTCGGGCGAAGGCAGACAGACCAGGGCCGAGATCGAATTCGAGGATGGCGTTCGCCGCAAAGTCATGGTCGCGCACGCGGGGCTGAGACCCGCCTGACGATCATCTCCAGAGGGGTGCGTGTGGCCTCGTCGTCAGCCGAAGATGGTATCCATCTCTGGGGGCGCGCTCGTGCCGCTCTCGCTGATCGCTCGCTCTACCGAATCGATAGCATCGCCGCTCGTCGCCCCACGTTCTTCCCACAGGTGGGTGGCTCCCGAGGGGAGGGGGAAGTGCTGGTCCGCGGTGGCCAGGATCGCCTCCGGGCTTTGCCATCCGCCGGCGAGGAGGACTCGTCGGCGAATCTTCTTCGCATCGTTCAGACTCTGGTCCCCGATCGGGTCCTCCGCTGCGGCTCGGGACAGTTCGTCCCTGAGGAGGAAGTCGGCCACCATCTCGAATCCGTATCGCTGGTAGTGAACGACCTCCGTGGGATCGAGATCCCAACGTGAGTTGTCCACGACGGTATCGAAGATCGAATGCCAGCTCTCGTTGCCCGATATCCGGATCATACCCCGGAAGATCCTGCGATTGGTCGAGAACGTGAACAGGGTGCTGGACAGGACTCGATGAAATAGCGCGTCGGTTCCCGAGTGGTCGAACTGAGTGACGATCCAGCGGGCCAGCTGCGCGTATTCCGGCCCCACATCTACGTCCATCCGATG
The DNA here is from genome assembly GCA_039584685.1 of Gemmatimonadota bacterium. Classification (GTDB taxonomy): domain Bacteria; phylum Gemmatimonadota; class Gemmatimonadetes; order Palauibacterales; family Palauibacteraceae; genus Benthicola. The sequence continues at coordinate 18,047 of JBDGXI010000041.1, forward strand.
TTCCCAGTACGAGTGGCCGAGCGCC
>JBDGXI010000042.1:0-18058 GCA_039584685.1 Gemmatimonadota bacterium
ACCTGATGCACAACTCCGTGCGGTGGCTGATCCGGAACTCGGGGCTGGCGCGGCGCGCAGCGCTAGCGGCAGACGACTACCTGTACGGTCGCCGGCGGCCACCGGCCGAGGTGGAAGGGTGGTTGGAGCTCCCGGCCTCCCGACGGCACGTACAGGGAGCATCCTCCGGCACCCGGTCGAAGAGTGTTAGATAAAAGCCCCTCCAAACGGCCGGGCAGTTTCCCGCATGCTGCTGATGCAAAGGCATTGTCTTCCTCCATCTTTCGGCGCTCGGGGCGATGCGTATCTCTTCTTCAGGTAATGCGCATCCGGTTGCCCGGTCCGGACATTTCAACAGTGAGGTTTTTCCAATGGTTCCCGGCGTGACTCACAGTCGGCGCTTCGGCTACTCCGGTGCCCCCAGCTCGTCCTCGATCCGCTGCCACTCTTCCATCAGGCTCTCGACTTCGGATTGGAGGAGGGCGCGCTCCGCTTCGAGATCCCGCACCTCGTCACGCCCCGTGTGCTCGTAGAACGTCGGGTCGGCGAATCTGGCGTCGATGGTCGTGACGCGGCTCTCGGTCTCTTCGATCTGACCGGTGATCTGATCCAGTCTCCGCTCGAGCCCCTCCCGGCCCGCCGTTCCGGCCTTCCCGCCGGCTGCCTTCGGGCCCTTCTTCCGACGCTCGGTCTTTTCGACCTTCTTCTCCGTGCGGGCCTTCAGCACGACGGTGTCCACGTCCAGGTGGTCGTCGCCGCAGAAGTGAACGTATTCCTCGTAGGTACCCTGGTAGTCCCGTATCGCGTCCGCCGTGATTTCGACGATCCGGTCCGCGAGGCGTGATACGAACCAGCGATCGTGCGACACGAAGATCAGCGTACCGTCGTAGTCCTTCAGGGCATCCACCAGCGCCTCGATCGATTCGAGGTCCAGGTGGTTCGTGGGCTCATCGAGCACGAGCACGTTCGGCTTCTCGATCGCGATCTTGCAGAACACGAGCCGGGCGGCCTCCCCTCCCGACAGGGCGCCCAGCTTCTTCTTTCCGTCGTCGCCCGAGAACAGCACCCGGCCCATCTCGCCTCTCACGAAACCGTACGTCTTCCCCGGGCAGAACCCGGTGATCCACGCCTCGGCCGTGTGGTCCGCGTTCTCGAACTGTTCCTGGTGATCCTGCGCGAAGTAGCTCGGGTGCGTCTCGTATCCCCATTCTACGGTCCCCGCATCCGCCTCGAGCTCGCCCATCACGATCTTGAGCAGCGTGGACTTCCCGATCCCGTTCGGTCCCATGATCGCCAGGCGGTCCCCCCGCGCCACCGTCAGATCCACGCCGTGCAGGACCTCGTTATCGCCGAACGCCTTGCGAATGCCCTTGATGGCCAGGACTTCGCGGCCGCTGTGCCGCTTCTCCTCGAAACGGAAGTTGGGGTAGCGGCGTGAGCTGGCCGGCAGCTCCTCCAGGCCCTCCGCCTTCTTCTCGATCAGCCGCAGCTTGCTCTGCGCCTGCCGCGCCTTGCTCGCCTTGGCCCGGAAGCGATCGACGAACTTCTGGTGGTGGGCGATCTCCCGCTCACGGCTCGCGATGCTCTTCTCCCGGTGCTCGCGCTCTTCCTGCTTCGCTACCAGGAAGTCGCTGTACGTGCCGGGATACTGGAGGACCGCCCGGTAGTCCACGTCCAGGGTCTGCGTGGAGACGTTGTCCAGGAAGCGGTGATCGTGTGAGATCACGACCACCGGCCCGGTGAAGTCCCGGATGAACTTCTCCAGCCAGCGGATCGAAAGGATGTCCAGATGATTCGTGGGCTCGTCGAGAAGCAGCGCGTCGGGCGACCCGGCCAGCGCCTGGGCCAGGAGGACCCGGAGCTTGAAGCCGCCCGAGAGAGTGGACATGGGCTGCCGGTGAACGCTCGTCGGAAATCCGAGACCCTCGAGAATCTCCGCGGCCCGCGCTTCCGCCGCATACCCGTCGTGGTGCTGTATCGTCTCCTCGAGCTCCGAAAATCGTTCGGCGTCGAATTCGCCATGGGTTTCGGCCAGGAGCTCCTCCTTCGCCACCATGGCCTGCCACAGCTCCCGATTGCCCTGGAGCGCAACTCCCAGGATTTCCTCGTCCTCGTAGATGAACTGGTCCTGGCGCAGGACCCCCAGCTTCACGTTCTTCGGTACGGTCACGGACCCGGCGGACGGTTCCTCGTGACCACTGATGATGTTGAGGAGTGTGGTCTTGCCCGAGCCGTTGGCGCCTACCAGCCCGTAGCGCTCACCCCGGTTGAGCTCGAGGTAGACGTCCGTGAACAGCGGCTGGGCGCCGAACGATTTCGCGAGGCCGGAGACTGAGATCATGGGGGCACATTGTATGAGGACGCCCCCGTTCGGGGCTATACTGAGCCAGGCGGCGGCACCGAGACGGCCATTCGTCAGCCGGGAAAGGTCCTGGATCCCATGATCCTCGTCACAGGCGCGGCGGGAAAGACCGGCCAGGAGGTGGTCCGGCGGATCGCCGAAGAGGGCGAAACAGTCCGGGCCATGGTCTTCCGCCCGGGCCAGGTGGACGCGATCGTCCGACTCGGTGCGCACGAGGTCCTGGTTGGAGATCTCCTGGACGAAACCAGCCTGATGAGGTCGCTGGACGGAGTCCGGGCCGTCTATCACATCTGCCCCAACGTTCATCCTCGAGAGGTGGAAATCGGCGAGGCGGTCATCTCCGGTGCGCTGGGCTCAGGCGCGGACCATTTCGTCTTCCACTCGGTGCTCTATCCGGACGTGGAAGCCATGCCGCATCACTGGCTCAAGTTTAGGGTGGAGCAGAAGCTGAAGGAATCCGGTCTGCCATTCACGATCCTGCGGCCTTGTGCCTACATGCAAAACCTGCTGCCTCAGATTCCAAAGATGGCTGCGAACGGCAGGCTCGAGGTCCCCTACGATGTCGAGGCGACGCTCAGCGTGGTCGACCTTCGGGATGTCGCCGCCGCGGCCGCGAAGGTCCTCTCGGAGTCGGGGCACGAGGGAAACACGTACGAGCTTTGCGGTCCGGAGCCGATCTCTCACCGCCGAATGGCCCGGACGTTCGGATCCGCCCTCGGGCGGTCGGTGGAAGCCGTCTCCATCGATCCGGCGGAGTGGGAGCGTCGGGCGCAGTCGTCAGGTCTCGGCGACTACGCGATCGACGCCCTGCTGAAGATGTTCGCCTGGTACGACCGAAACGGATTCGTGGGCAGTCCCTCGGATCTCGAGCGACTGCTCGGGAGGTCGGCTGGATCGTTCGCCGAGTTCACCCGGCGAGCAGCGGGCGGATCCTAACCCAGGTCCAGCGTCCACGAGTCGCCGCCCGCCGTCGCCTGGCGGGAGAAGCCCATCTTCGCCAGATAGTCGGCCGCCCGGTCGCCTCCCGTCCTGGCCACGATCTTCGAGTACCCGCGCTCGCGCAGGGCGTGCTTCGAATACAGGTGGCGTCCGATCTTGAAGTCCCTGTAGCCGGGGATCGCATAGTCCAGCTCGAGCTCCAGCGTTTCCTGGTCCAGCACCTTCGCCACGAACAGGCCGGCCGGGACCAGGTCACGCAGGATGAACAGGGTCAGGATGTTCTCCTCGGGGCGATACTCGAAACCGGGCCACGCGTTCTCGATGTCCTCGGCGTAGTGATCGAGGAAGTATCGCAGGTAGTTCGATTCCTTCCGCACGGCGAGGACCTTGAAGTACTCGTCCGAGCGCCTGATCTCGCCCAGGAAGTGGAGATGGATCAGGACGATCACCACGTTGGTCCACACGATGGGCCACGCGCCGATCAGGTAGCCGTAGATCACGAACGTGATCGCACCGGCCAGGCCTATGAGGCGAAGCTTGAGGATCGACCGCATCGCGAGCGAAGCCACCACGAAGGCGGAGCCCAGGTAGCCGATCAGCGTGTAGAGTGTCGTGACTTCCATGTCGTCCGTACCGATTCAGGTCTGGCGCGCGCCCCACGATGGAGAACCGGCCGGACCCTGTCCAATGCCAGCCACCAGTTCGTTGCCCGCCAGCCTCCACGAGACCACATTGCGGGCTTCACGGGGCGCATCCCCGCGTCAGGCTGATTTCCGCTAGAGATCTGAAGCTCTGTGACCGGACCAAACGTAGCGCCCGAGGTGAGTCGGAGCCTGCTCTCCGACGTCCGGCACTACATCATCCACCGGCCGCCGATTCCCACGCTCGTGGAATTCGGCACCGATGAGGTCAGGGAGGACTACACTCAGCGCATAGCGCAGCGAGTGGGGATCGACGTGTCACAGTACTCGGTCCTGAATATCCACCGAATCGGAATCGACGCACCGGTGCGGTACGTGTTCGAGGAGCTCATCGCCTGGCAGGGTGACTCGCCCTACTGGCCCAATCACGTTGCGACCCTGCAGATCTTGCCCGGGCGACCCGAGAACGTGCGCGTTGTGGCCCTCGGCAGGTCCATCGGCGGTTGGCTGGGATCCGTGTCCGGGGGCCGCCTGGGCACTCTCTTCCGCATGCACGCGCGGACGGTTCGCCAGGTGCCCGGCGATGCCGACGTGGATAACGCTCGATACCTGCTGTGGGACTGCAGCGGAGGCTATCCCATCGGCATCTTCTCGGTGTTCGCGAGATCTCCGATCGCGGCTCGGGACGAGATCGAGCCGACTCAGCTGTTTTTCGCGGTCGGGTTCAATCCCTACGGCAGGCGCTTGCTGTCGAGCATCAGGCCGATCAGACGGACCTGGGAGACGATTCACAACCGGGTCACGAGCAACGTGCTGAACCGATTCAAGTGCTTGTGTGAGGTTGGATTCCAGGCGACACGTGACGGCACTCCCGGTCAGGGCTGGACCTCGGCCGGTTGATTCGGTCCGCTCGCTGGTCGTCCGAAGTTGAGGCGAAGCACGGTCGCCTCGCCGGTGCCCGGGCTCACTGACACGACGTAGAGGTTGTCGTACTCGGCGTCGTCGATCGAAGGTGGCTCGGGAGCCCCGAGGGCGGCCACGATCTCAGGCACGGTGTTGGAGTGGCCGGAAACCAGGACGACGCTGCCCGAGTGCTCTGACAGGATCCGCTTTGCCAGACCTTCCGAGTCGCGTGCGTCGTGCACCAGGATCTCGAGGTCCAGGTTCTCCGCCATCGGTTCGAGGGTCTGGCTCGAGCGCTGGTACTGCGTCGCGTAGAGGACCGAGACGCCCGACTCCTCGGCGATCCTGAGAAGTGCCCCGGCTCGCTCCCATCCGACATCGCTGAGCGGCGGGTCGCCACCCTCCCACGCCTTCTCCGCGTGGCGGACCACCAGAACGGTGGTTACATCCTGGGCCTGGAGGGGTGACCCGAGGGCCAGGATGGTCCCGATTACCAGCGGGCCGGATCGGCGCCACGCTGACGTCGTCATTGGCCCGGCGTCATCTCGTGCTGCATGTGCTCCATGGCCGGCGCGTCGCTGTCGTTCATGTCCAGCCCGTGCTGCATCCCATGGCCGGAGCCCAGGACTCCCTGGCGCATCCCGATCGACCACAGGCCGGCGAGCAAAACTCCTGCCGCCAGCAGCCGGCGCACGCGCATGTCCTTGAACGCGATCTTCCGCAGGCCGAACGTCACCGTCGCCAGCGCCGGCACCGTCCCGAGCCCGAACAAAAGCATGGCTGCCGCGCCGGCCGCCGGCTCGCCCAGCGCCACGGGAACGGCCAGGGTCGCGTACACGAGGCCGCAGGGCAGGAGCCCGTTCACGAGGCCGAACAGGTAGCGCGCTCCTGCATCCGGACGTGAGATGAGGTGGCTGGCCGCTCGCTGTACTCCCGGGATCTTGATCTTCGGCTCCGGCAGAAACCCCGCGAGTACGGCCGCGAAATAGACGATGAGTACGGTGGAGACGACGCCAGCCACCCAGCCGGGTCCCGGGATTGAGCCCCCGAAGGCACCGGCCAGGGCACCCAGGACCATGTACGTGGTGAGCCTGCCGGCATGCCAGAAGAACGACTCCCTCGCCGTTCCTCCACACGCGACGGCGAACGAGCCGCACATCCCTATGCAATGAATGCTGCCGATAAGGCCGGCCACGCCGGCTCCTGCGATCAGCTCGATCATCCTGAGACTGCTCCATTCCGCTTCCGGCCGGCGGGTCTCCGAAGGTACGCGAGTACTACTTTACCTGCCGTGCCGTGCTCAGTAGGATACCCCTCTGGCTCGGCCGTCTCAACCAGACATATCTCCGGGGTTTCACATGGAAAAATCCGCTTCTGCGGGTACCGGTGTGCCCGCCGCGATCTACGACGACGACATCGTCAAGAAGTTCGCGATCGCGACGATCCTCTGGGCCGCCGTGGGCATGCTGGTCGGAGTCATCATCGCCCTGCAGCTGGCGTGGTGGCCTGCGAACCTGGGCCTGCCGTGGACCACCTTCGGGCGGCTGCGCCCCCTGCACACCAACGCGGTGATCTTCGCCTTCGGCGGCAACATCTGCTTCACGGGGATCTATTACTCGATGCAGCGTCTGCTGAAGACGCGCATGTGGAACGATACCCTCTCGAAGATCCACTTCTGGGGCTGGCAGCTGATCATCGTGTCGGCCGCCCTCACGTTTCCCCTCGGGTTGTCGCAGTCTCGGGAGTACGCCGAGCTGATCTGGCCGATCGACATCGCGATTACCCTGATCTGGGTGGTGTTCGCGATCAACTTCTTCGGCACGATCGCGATCCGGAAGGTGAAGCACATCTACGTCGCGATCTGGTTCTACATGTCTTTCGTGATCACGATCGCGGTGCTCCACATCGTCAACAACCTGGCTATGCCGGCTACGTTCCTGCGCTCCTATCCGCTGTACTCGGGCATGACGGACGCGCTGGTACAGTGGTGGTACGGCCACAACGCGGTGGGCTTCTTCCTCACCACGCCGTTCCTCGGACTGATGTACTACTTCCTCCCGAAGGCAGCGGAGAGGCCGATCTACAGTTACCGGCTGTCGATCGTCCATTTCTGGGGTCTGATCTTCCTCTACATCTGGGCCGGCCCGCACCACCTCCTGTACTCGGGCCTCCCTGACTGGGCGCAGACCCTGGGGATGGTGTTCAGCATCATGCTCCTGGCCCCCTCATGGGGCGGAATGCTGAACGGCCTGCTCACCCTGCGCGGAGCGTGGCACCGGCTGCGCACCGACCCGGTCCTCAAGTTCATGGTCGTGGGGGTGAGCTTCTACGGCATGAGCACGTTCGAAGGGCCGATGATGTCGATCCGGGCGGTGAACGGACTGGCGCACTTCACGAACTGGGTCGTGGGTCACGTGCACTCCGGGGCCCTCGGCTGGAACGGCATGATCTCGTTCGCCGTGCTGTACTGGCTGGTCCCGAGGTTGTGGAACAAGCCGCTGGCGAAGCCTGCCCTGGCCACACAGCATTTCTGGCTCGCCACCATCGGCATCGTGCTGTACACGGTCTCGATGTGGGCGGCCGGCCTCATGGAGGGCCTGCAGTGGCGGGCGATCGGCGACGGCGGCCAGCTCGCCAACCCGATCTTCATCGACATCGTACACCGCCTGGAGCCGTTCTACTGGCTGCGGCTGCTCGGCGGGACGCTCTACTTCGTGGGCGCCCTGATGGCGGTGTACAATTTCTGGAAGACCATCCGGGGACCGGAGTCGGTCTCGACGGACGCCTCGGCGCCCGTCCCGGCCACCTGATCGCGAGGCACCGATGGCAGACGAAATGAAGGACCACGGTTCCGAGAAGAAGTACGGGCAGTTCCACCGCCGGGTGTTCGAGGCCAACATCGTGAACTTCGCCATCTGGGCGACGATCGCGATCCTCATCGGGGGCATCGTGGAGATCGTCCCCATGTTCACGCCGGCCGGCACGGAGATCTCACCCGACGTGACCCCGTATACGGCGCTCGAGGTGGCGGGCCGAGACATCTACGTCTCCGAGGGCTGCTACCTGTGCCACTCGCAGTGGGTGCGGCCGATGCGGGCCGAGATCCTGCGGTACGGCCCGTGGTCGCGGGCCTGGGAGTACCAGTACGACCGGCCGTTCCAGCTGGGCTCGCGTCGGATCGGGCCCGACCTGCACCGGGTGGGGGGCAAGTACCCCGACGCGTGGCATTACGAGCACATGCGGGATCCACGCAGCACGACGCCCGGCAGCGTGATGCCGTCCTACGCGTGGCTTCTCGGGAACCGCATCGACGCGGTCGATGTGCGGGCTTCGATGAAGGCCCTGCGGAAGACGGGAACTCCATACTCCGATGCGGATATAGCCGGGGTGGAGGCGAGTCTCGCCTTGCAGGGAACCGAGATCGTGGGGCGACTGCGCGACGCCGGAATCGAGTCCGAGCCGGACAGGGCCATCATCGCGATGATCGCGTACCTGCAGCGACTCGGAGTGGACGGCCGCGCGGCGCTTCAGAAGCAGGGGATCGAATACTGATGAATCCGCTGATTCAGCAGGCTTCGGAATCGATTGGAATGGGCGGGCTGGCTACCATCCTGACCATTCTGTTCATGGTCGCGTTCTTCGCCTGGGTCTGGTACGCCTACACCCCCAGGAACAAGCAGAAGTTCGAGGACGCGGCCCTGCTGCCCTTCGAGGAGGGAGTCGACAGGTGAGCAAGGAAACGAACAGGGTACTCGGTCATGCCGACGAGAGTGACGGCATCGAGGAATATGACAACCCGCTCCCTGACTGGTGGCTAGGGCTTCTGTGGTTCACGGTGATCTGGGCCGTCGCTTACGGCGTGCATTACCACTTCATCGGGCACCGGTCACAGGAAGGACATCTGGCGGCGGAGATGCAGGCCGCCGAGGTCCGCTGGCCGGTAGAAGCCGCCGCGGCCGTGTCGTTCGCGATCACGCCCGAAGCCGTGGCCGCGGGCGAGGCCGTGTACACGCAGAACTGCGCCATGTGTCACGGGGCGGAGCTCGAAGGCGGGATCGGTACGCCCCTGAACGACGCGGAGTGGATTCACGGTGGCGACTCCGAGACCGTGATCCGAATCATCACCGAGGGCGTACCGGAAAAGGGTATGCTGACCTGGGGCCCCATACTCGGGCCGGAGAAGATCAACCAGGTGGCAGCGTACGTTCTGGACAAGAACGCGGACTACGTCGGCGAGTAATGGCGTGAGCGGGCGCCTTTCCACCCGTTCGGGCGCCAGTCGCCGAAGGCTGGTATAGACGTGCTGGGTTTCTCACAAACGCGGGACTGGGTGTACCCGCAGTCCATCAAGGGCCGGTTCACCACGATCCGGCGCTGGACCTTTCTCGGCCTGCACCTTCTGCTCCTGATCACCCCGTGGATCATGGTGAACGGCAACCCGGCGCTTTGGGTTGACCTTCCCGCGCGCCGAGTCTTCCTGTTCGGCAACATCTTCACCGCTTCGGACACTATCTTCCTCCTGCTGGTGCTGTGGTTCCTCGCCTTTTCCCTGTTCTTCTTCACTGCCGTGTTCGGCCGCATATGGTGCGGGTACGCGTGTCCGCAGACGGTATTTCTGGAGTCCTGGATTCGGCCGATCGAGCTGTGGATCGAAGGCGACCGACTGACGCGCAAGCGGCGTGACACAAAAGGGTGGACGTTCGACCGGGCGTGGCGCAAAGCAGCCAAATGGTCGGTGTTTCTCGCGGTCTCGGTGTTCCTCGCGATGGCCGGCATGAGCATCTTCGCCGGAGCACGGGAGCTGTGGACCGGGCAGGCCGGTCCGGTGGAGTACTCGCTCACCGCCATCTTCACCTTCTTCTGGTTCTGGGATTTCACCTGGTTCCGCGAGCAGTTCTGCAGCTACGTGTGTCCGTATGCCCGCTTTCAGAGCGCCCTGGCGGACGACGAGTCGCTCACCGTCAGCTACATCACGCAGCGCGGTGAGCCCCGGGAGGCCGGGAAACAGGCGGCGCTCGACGGCCGCTGCATCGACTGCAACAAGTGCGTGGCCGTGTGTCCGCAGGGTATAGACATCCGGGACGGATTCCAGCTCGAGTGCATCCAGTGCGCCCGCTGCATCGACGCGTGCGTGAGCGTGATGGAGCGGCTGGGTCACCCGACGCTCGTCGAATACTCGACGATCGCCGAGTCCGAGGGCCGAAAGGTGCGGCGGTGGCGTCCGCGGACCTTCGTGTACGGGGCGATCCTCGTCGCGATCGCCGTCGTGGGTGCGGTGCTTCTGGCGCGCCGGGTGCCGTTCGAGGCGACGGTTAACCGGGCGCCGGGCTCGCTGTACACGGTCGACACGGATGGCTCGACGCGAAACACGTTCCTGCTCAAGATCACGAACAAGGACCCGGGGGAGACCCCCGTGAAGTACGACATCGTCGTCTCCGGCCTGGCCGGCGCCGAAGTGATCTCGCAACCGGTCGAGCTCGGATCGACCCAGACCCGCACGGTGCCTCTGATCGTCCGGGTCCCGCCCACGTCGGAGCTCAGCCGAACCACGCCATTCGAGGTCAGCGTTACGGACGGCGACGGAGAAATCGTGCTCCATCCCACGTTCAAGACTGGAGCTGAGATTGGCTCAACCGGTTCGTAAGTTCGACCGACTCCTGTGGCCGATCATGATCGTGGTCGGGCTGCTGATCGTCATCATCATGAACGCGGTGTTCATCTACGTGGCCGTGTCCGATCGAGACGAGGTCGTTCCGTCGTACCATACGGAATCGCGCTGATCACTTCTCGCTGTCCCCACTGCGGCACCCCTGTCGAAGGTCCGGAGGACACCTGGTGCTGCCACGGGTGCGAGATGGCGGCCGCCATAATCCGGGACGCCGGCCTCGAGCGCTACTACGAGGAGCGCGAGGAGTTCGCCCCGCGACCGGGTCCTCTCCGGCCCGGCTGGAACTCGGTCCCGGTTACCACTTGCGACGACGGCACTTCGGAGGTGCGACTGGTCCTCGATGGCCTGCGCTGCGCCTCCTGCGTATGGGTCACGGAGCACATCCTGCAGGCCACACCCGGCGTCGAAGAGGCGACCGTGAGCTACGCCACCGGTCGGGCGAGTCTGCGGTGGGATCCCGAGACCGTGGATCTCGGGACCCTGGCCGGGAAGGTCGCGGCGCTCGGCTATCGACCGCGCCTCCTGGGCGAGGAGAGCAGGCCGGACCAGGGTCTCGTGATCCGGCTCGGCGTCGCCACGTTCGCCGCCCTCAACATCATGATGATGTCGGCGGCGCTCTATCTCGGCTGGGTGTCGGCCATGGAGGAGCGCTACGCGGCACTCTTCCGGTGGGCGTCGCTGCTCCTCGCCACGCCCGTGGCGCTGTGGTGCGCCGAGCCCTTCTTCTCCGGGGCCATTCAGGGGCTGCGGAACCGGGTCCTCCACATGGACCTCCCGATCGCCCTGGCCGTGGCCGTCCTGTACGTGCACGGCGTCGTGGCCACCGTGATGGGTACGGACACGTACCTGGATTCGCTCGCCATGCTCGTCGCCCTGCTGCTCGCCGGCCGCATGCTGGAGGGCCGGGGCCGCCGCCGCGCCGCTGAGGCCGCCGTATCACTCGCGGCTGCGCTTCCGGCCACGGCCCGCCGGCGTGTCGGAGACTCGGTCGAGGTGGTTCCCGCCGCGGACCTGGCCCCGGGCGACCTGATCGACGTGGGGCCGGGAGAAGAGTTCGCCGCCGACGGCGTGGTGGCGGAAGGCGAGGCGACGGTGCGCCTGGCCCTGATTACCGGCGAGGCCGAACCGGTGGTCGCTTCGGCCGGGAACGAAGTGGTCTCGGGCGCCGTGCTGGTGGACGGCGCTCTCACGGTCCGCGTGGAGCGAACGGGTGACGAGACCACGCTGCAGCGCATGGCCGCGGACCTCCGGGCCGCCGCCGACCGGCCGGTGCGCCTGACGACGGCGGACCGCATCGCGCCCTGGTTCACGGCGGCCACCCTGGTCGCGGCCACGCTGACGGCTACGGGCTGGCTGCTCGCGGGGGAAAGCGGCACCGCCCTGCGCGCCTGTGTCGCCGTACTGGTCGTGGCCTGTCCGTGCGCCCTGGCTTTGTCACGCCCGCTGGCCGCAGCCGCCGGGCTCGGAGCGGCCGCCCGACGGGGCCTCATGTTCCGGTCCGCCGACGGACTGCTCGATCTCGTGGAAGTGGACACGGTGGGTCTCGACAAGACGGGCACCGTCACGGAAGGAGACCTGCGGGTAGTGAGCGCGGAGGATGCGGCTCTACGTGTCGCCGCTGGGCTCGAGCGGTTCAGCATGCACCCGATCGCCCGGGCGATCGTCTCCGAAGCGGTCGATCGAGGCATCCCGCTGCCCCGGGCCGAGGCCGTGCGGGAGACGCCCGGGAAGGGCGTCGCGGGGCGCGTGGACGGCTTGGATTGGAGCCTCGTGGCGGGCGGACCCGGAGAAGTCGTCTTACGCGGCGAAGCCGGCGAAAAGGGATGTATACGGCTGGGTGACACGGTCCGGCCGGACTCTGCGGAAGCGGTCGCGCAGCTCGTGGACCGCGGCCTCGAAGTCGTCCTGCTCTCCGGCGACCACCAGGACGTGGCCGAGCGGATCGCGTCGGAGGCAGGTGTCACGAACGTCAGGGCAGAGGTGGACCCGGCGGGCAAAGCCGCGTGGGTGCGAGCCGTGCAGGAGTCGGGGGAACAGGTCCTGTTCGCTGGCGACGGCCTGAACGACGGACCGGCGCTGGCAGCTGCCGACGTGGGTGTGGCCATGGGAACCGGCGCCGCGAGCAGCGTGCTGGTGGCGGACGGAGTGATCTCCACGTGGTCGCTGAAGCCCCTCGTCTCTGGCTTCCAGGCGGCATCGGCCTGCGAACGGGCCATCCGATGGAACCAGCGGCGATCGATCGCCTACAACATCGTGGCCGTGAGTGCGGCCGCGGCGGGATTGATCAATCCCCTGGTGGCCGCCATCCTGATGCCGGCGTCGAGCGCCATGGTGATCTGGGGCTCGTCCCGTATAGAGGCCTCGATGAACGGCGGACGCACATGAACTCGATCTTCTTTCTTCTTCCGATCGCCCTGATTCTGGGCGGCATCTTCGCCGTGCTGTTCGTCAAAGCGGCCCGGGACGGACAGTTCGACGACCTGGACGATCCGCCGGAGCGCATGCTGCACGACTGAGACTGGTCGGTCGGTAGCCGGCCCGTTGGCTCAAGCGCCAGGTGCGGCGGGGGCGCCTCTCCCCGGCGCCGATTCATACAGGACGGGGCGGATGACGTCGGAATGCAGGGTCCACCACTCTCTTGCCCTATCGAGATTCCAGGTTTGCTCCAGGGGTACGGCTCGGAGGGCGGCCTCCATTTCTTCCACGGTCTGATAACGCTCTTCGGGCCATTTCTCCAGGCATCTCAGAACGATCGACTCCAGCTCGATCGGGACCTCGATTTCCGTGACCGCCGAAGGTGGAACGGGCGGTTTCCGCACGTGGTCGACCAGAGTCTGCAGCTGGGTCTCGGCCTGAAACGGCGGCTGGCCTGTCAGCAGGTAGTAGGCGACGGCCCCGAGTCCGTAGATGTCGGCGCGCGTGTCGACCCGACCTTCGTCACGGATCGCTTCCGGAGCCATGTATTCAGGCGTGCCGAGAATGAGGCCCGCCTTGGTCACGCCCTCCCCATCGCCCGAGTCCACGTGCTTCGCGAGACCGAAGTCCAGGACCTTCACGTAGTCGAACAATCCGCCACGCTGCGTCAGGAAGATATTGGCGGGTTTCATATCCCGGTGGACGATGTGGCGGCCGTGCGCCTCTGCCAGGGAGCCACACACCTGTGTCAGGAGGAAGATCGTTCGCTCGGCCCCGAGCGGACCGAACCGTCGCACCATGCGTTGAAGGTCCAGTCCCTCCAGGTATTCCATCGCGTAGTAGAAGGTGTTCAGGCCTGCCCGACCGAAATCGAAGATGGTGATGGTGTTGGGGTGCGTGAGACTGGAGGAAACCTGCACCTCGCGCTCGAAGCGAGCGAGGGCGTCCAGGTCCAGTGCTCCCGAGACGCGCAGGACCTTCACCGCGCTCGGCCGGCACATTCGGGCGTGGCGGGCGACGAAGACCTCCCCCATGCCTCCTTTTCCCATCTTGCGTTCGATGATGTAGCTGCCCAACTGCCTCGCCTTGTGAGCCTTACGGCGCAAGCTGTATAGAGTCGTCGTGACCAGTACCGACGTGGCCGCCAGGATCAGAAGGCCGACGCCCGTCACGACGAGTTGGTTCTGGAAGGCTTCCTGGCCTCCCCTGCCGGCCCAGTAGTCCCTCGCCTCGGGGATGAACGCATAGCTGAACACCTGGGCCAAGGCCGGGGCGGCGACCCCGATCGCACCCAGGCTTGCCTGGTAGCCGACCCGCCAGGGAATCACGGCGGCGGGAATGAAGAGCAGCAGCGCGATCGCGAGCTCGGGCGGGTAGTCAGGGCTGATCACGCCGATGCTGAACACGACCAGGATCATGTTGATCGCTAATACGACGAATGCCGTGGTCTGAAGGCGTCTCACGCTTGGCGTTCCGACGAACAGAGAGCCGAAGGCAAGAGCGAACGAGAGGAGGTGTCCGGTGTCGAGCCATGTCTCCAGGCCTTCGAGGGCATTGGCGGCGTGCTGCGGCCTGTCTATGAAGCCCCGGGACAGCAGGATCAGGATGAGACTGATCGCGAGACCGAGTCCGAATACGAGACGGCATCGACTCTTGAGGAGCGCCCTTTCCTCTTCGCCGAACGAACGGTCCGCGGTCAGCGGAAGAGACCCAGTGGTGCCGGATCTAGGCTCACTCAGAGGATGCATGAAGACCTCGTCCGTCACGGACATCGGAACCCCCTGTCGTTCGTTTGGTCCGTCCAGCGAACGAACGTGACCGAGTAATCTCCCCGGGTGCCCCCGGGAGGAGTCCAGCGGGTTTCCCACAGATACCCCCTGCCGTTCCCCGACTCGATTCCCCGCACCTCGACGAAACGATCATCGTCCCATGTGACGATCGTCTCTTCCCCCGGCCGCGATCGGCTCAGCTCCAGTATCGGACCGTCCGATGGGAGAAGCGAACCCGGCGGCGCGTCCAGCCAGCGCACCGCCACGGTATCACTCCCGCAACTCGTAGCGGTGACGACCAGGTGCTCGGGCCGAGGCTCTCCGCTGTGCGGGAAGATTTGACGCCGGGCACCCGGATCGCCCGAGATGGGGTCGACCCGGGCATGGTCCCCTTCCCTCAGCTCGGCGGTCATCTCCACCAGTTCGCTCTGCAGGTACTCCGCGAATCCTGGTCCGTACAGAGTGGAGCCGCCCTCGTAGTGCTGGGCCTGGTATTCTTCCCGCGTGGCCACGTATTGCATGTACCCGTTGGCCAGTCCGACGACCGCCGTCGCTCGGGCGCCCAGGCCGTCCTCCAGCGACCTGCGCAGCATCGCGTCGCGGATTCGGAAGCCCACTTCGGTCGTCAGCTCGAGGGGCACGGCCGCTGCCACCAGGTCTCCGATCTGCACCACCATGAACTGCGACTCGGTAGGAAGGTAGAGATTTCCCAGCCCGAGACGCAGGATCCACGGAAGCTCGCGCTTCGGAGCCTGGCATCCAGTGCTCAGGGTGTCGACCGCGCCCTCCCTCGCGTTCAGCGGGAAGAGCCCGAGGACCTTCCAGTCCTTCAGGTTGCTCTGGCTCCCTTCAGACCCGGCTGCCGCTCCGGCGCCCACCTGCGGTTCGGGACACAGGCCGGTCGAGGCCTCGGGGCCGGTAAGCCGGACGGTCCGGAAAGACCTCCTGATGCTCAAGTCAGATCGCAGGCCCTGACCGGCACGGTCGAAAATTCCGATCGCTCGGGCGGCCAGCGTATCTCCTGCCTCGTTGACGAACCGCCGCGCTCTGCTGACGCATTCCGATCCCGGGTCCCCGGCCCCGGACGTCCACTCGTCCAGGGCCCTCGGAGTGCGAGGGCCTCCAGGCCGAACACCTGTTCTCTGTGCCGGGCGATCGCAGTCGTGATCGAGGCTGCCCTCCAGAACGACGTCCCCCTCCGCCCCGTTTGCAGCCAGGTGGACGCTCGCCGGCGCGAAACGGCGGTGGACGCCGGCCAGTGCGTCCATGTGTCGCTCGAGGCCACGCGCAACCAGCCCCGAAACGTCTCCGTCGTAGAGGTCGTTGGCGGGAGGGTTCCCGGTCGGATGATACGCGAAGACACTCAAGGCGCCGGCCGGGACGGTGTCCCCCCGCGACGAGATGGTGTCCACCCGAAGCATGGTCCACGTCGGATCGACGGCTCTCTGTTCCGGTGTCAGGCCAGGCGGAGGAAAGGGTCGGCCCTCCACGGTTGGATTCCTGGCGTGAGTCTCCAGACTCCGGTTCCTCGTAAGGCCCCACACGGGTTCCTGCACCCACCCGGCCACGGCGCGAGTCATCGCCACGTAAGCCTCCCGGATAGCCTGCGCAACGCGGTCCGAGAGGAACTCGACGACGGCCGGGTCGAATCCCGGAGTTCCCGGTGCGAACTGATTATAGCTGCGGCTGGAGAAGAAATGCCCGGGTCCCGCGTGCGTGTGGGTCGCCGTGAGAACCAGTCTATCAGCTCCGATCCCTGTCTCGGCGACTATCCGAGCCGCAGACTCCCGGTGCAGCAGAAACGACGGCTGGCCAAGATCGAGGTTCACCCAGGCAATCCTCTCTCCGCGCCCATCCTCCAGGATCATTGCCCGCGCGTAGAGCCGCTGCCGGTGACCCCGCGCCACTCCTCCTGCCGGCCCATAGTCGCTGAGCCCGAGTCCGGGCGGAGGGGTGATGTCAGCGCGCCCGAACCCGGCCTTGAGACCCAGCTCTCCGGACGGAGCGGGCTCGGGAGATCGGGGAGCCGGTGTCGTGACGCTGCTGGAGGCACAACTGCCCAGTGCGAGCCACAAGGCGGCCGTGAGAACGGCCGGAATGCACGGAGCGGCACGCGGCACGGCGCGCGCCCTCACCACAGGGCTCCGAGCACAAGAGAATCGCTGAATCCCACACCGAGCCACCAAGATGCCCCCGCCGAAGGGCCCGATCCCGATCGAGCCCCTCCGTCCTGCGCCGCGAGCACGTGCACCTCGACCGCTACGTAGCGTCGTTCGCGGCCGACCGCGACGTCCAGCCCGAAGTCGAGATGCGTCAGACCGGAATCCTGAAAATAGGCCGCCTCATCCGGGTCCTGGCGGTTCACCTCCTGGCCGACGCTCCAGCCGGCGAGGGCACTGACATAGGCCGCCACGACGGGGTCGTAGGACGGGAGCACCGGCACCCTGAGGTCCAGGCTCGTCTCGAAGTAGGCGCCTCGCACGCGACTCACATCGACCCAGAGAGCGACGCACGGTATGAGCGAACCCAGGGACATCGTGGAAGTGGCGTAGATTTCGGTGGTATTCACCGCGTCCGCCGACTGACCGAACGCTCCATCCGCGAACAGGTATCGGGTCACACCTGCGGTGAAGTCTACCACCTCGGATCGGCCAGCGACCTCGAGCCACAGGTCGTTCTGACCGAACCAGGCCTCTCCGAGTCCGGCATCAGTCGGGTCGGCTGGATCAAGGGAGCCGAGTCTGATCGTGCTCCACCATCCAGCGGTGATGCTCGAGCGGTTCATGGATGCCGAAGAGAACAGGTCAGGCTGGAGAACCCATGTGCTGCTGCGCGTGACCCCCCTCCATACGTAGCTGCTTCGGACGACGGCGTCCCCCCCTAAGATCCAGCCGGACTGTGCCGAGAGCGTGCCCGGGATGCACGACCACAACAGGAGGGGGGCCAGACTCCGGATACCGGGGCGCGACCATGCAGCCCGAATGGATGCGCGCATGATCCTCGTCCGCACAACGGGACGCTCGCCCGGGCGGGAGGGGAGCGTCCGGGAGCGAAACAGTCGCGCACGGTCAGTCGGCGTTGCGGCGGAGATACTCCTCCCCGGGGCCTTGCCCGCTGATTATTGAGCGAGGCGGGCACCGCCCACTGGATCGGAGTCCGGAGCTGGCCTGTCGTGCGGACGGCTTGCGGCTCGCCGCGAATCCGGCTGCCATCGCTGCCGGCGCGCACTGTCACAAGGGGACTTGACGGATTTCGGGGTGCGGTGGTGCGCGAGTCCGGGATCTGCGGCTGCTTTCGCCTCTGAGCCCGGCCCGTTTCGCCCTGCCGCGCGTTCTCCCCCGCCGACGAGTCACGTGACCTCCTGACCCCCGTTTGTGCCCTG
>JBDGXI010000161.1:0-4425 GCA_039584685.1 Gemmatimonadota bacterium
GGAATGACCCTGGCGGCCGTATTCGCGATCGCCCTCCCGGCCTCCGCCCAGGACGCGCCGGCCGATGCCACCAATCCAACAGCGCAGGAGCAGCGCACTCAGACGCGTGAGAGGGCCCGGATTCACGTCGATGGCACGGAGCAGCAGCGCACGCGCCAGGAGAACCGGGTCAACGAGCGAGTGCGAAACAGCGACGGGTCCGGCCAGGCGCAGCGCGCCCGTTCGCAGCGTCAGAACCAGACCCGGTCAGCGCGGGATGCCCAGCGAGACATGAGCCGTCGTCAGCTTCGGGACACGAGCAGGTCCCGGGCGCGTGACTCGGCCCGGATGCGGTCTCGGCAACACCGAACCGCGCAATAGTGTTCGCGAGGCAGTAGGATCGAGAGGGGGGCGCCTGGCGTCCCCCTCTCGCACATCAGGGCAGGGTCGTCTCCACGAACGAGCGCACTGCCAGAGCCATCTGGTCCCAGACTTCCGCTGCTGATTGGCCGGTTCTCTTGAGCACGTCGAATCCGTGATCGCCATCCTCCACCACGTGCAGCTGCGCGCGGTGCCCAAGCCCATCGACGACGGATCCGATACGACTCATCTCGGCCAGCCGGTCCCGGGTTCCCTGCACGAACAGCATCGGAACCTCGACGTCCCGCAGGTGGTCCGCCCGGGCATCGGACGGATCTCCGGGCCGGTGCAGTGGAAAGCCGAAGAAGACGATTCCACGAACGCCGGGAAGAGAGCTGTCGGCCTGGGCGGCGGAGGTCATCCGGCCTCCCATCGACTTGCCGCCCGCCAGCAGCGGCAGATCCGGCTCGATCTCCCGCGCCGCGGCGACTGCCGCCCGTACGGTCGCGGTGAGCGTGTGCGCCCGGTCCGGACGCCGGCTGCCGGCCTCGACGTAAGGGAACTGGTAGCGGAACGTGGCGATTCCGCGTTCGGCCAGCGCCAGGGCGATTCCATCCATGAACCGGTGTCGCATTCCGGCCCCGGCTCCATGCCCCAGTACCAGGAGGGCGTCGGCACGCGGAGGCTTGAGCAGGATTGCCGAGACCTCGCCAGCTGCCGGAGTTGCGACGAAGCGCATCTCGCTGACCGTCGGCTCGATCACGGCGCGTCCAATCGGTACCGGTCTTCGATCCACCGCCCGCGCGTGGCCGTGATCTCTCCGTTCCGTACGTCGAACAGCCAGAATCCCTCCAGCTCGTGCATCGTGGCGCTTCCGGCACAGAAAACCTCGGGTTCCAAGCCGGGAAGCCGGACGCGGTACGTCTGGTGCACGTGGCCGCACAGTACGGCCCCGCGTCTGACATCGGCGCAGACCCGAAGGTATTCCTCGACGTTTTCCAGCCCGTGTGTCGGGGTATCCGGGCTCCCGTCCTCGAGGCACGGCGCATAGTGCGTGACGATGAATGCGAAACGATTCCCGATCTCGGGTCGCTGGAGGAGCCTCCTCACTGCATCCAGTTGCGGGGCGGGGATCCGGCCGCTGGACCTCCACGGCACCGGATTCGGCTTCGCGCTGTTCAGGGCGATGACGGCCACGTCGTCTCCCAGAAACCGAACTATCGGCCACGGGCCGTCCACCCTCGCATCAGGAAGGTCCGTCTCGAGCAGGCCCTCGAACGTCCTCTCGAAGCGCTTCTCCCGCACTACGGTCCGGGTGTAGATGTCGTGGTTCCCGGCCACGCACACGAACTCGGCCGGCGATTTCACGAACGGCTCAACGGCGGCGCGGGCGGTGGCGAACTCGGCGCGCGTGCCCATGGCAGTGAAGTCACCGGAGAACACCACGAGGTCCACGTCACCGGATCTCGCGAAATCCGCCAGGCGATCCAGCTTCTGCAGTGCCCCCTCGAACCGGCGCCCGCGACCCCGGAGGAAGTTGATGCCCCCGGCGAGCCGCTTGCCGGGCCAATCACGCATGGGAACGCGTCCCAGCCCCAGGCTGATGTGGATGTCGCTGAAGTGGAGTATTCGCACCCGGTTTACCTTACGCGCGCCAGTGGCGCGGGTTATTGTTCGCCCACCATGAAACTGTTCACGGTGGCTGCACAGGACCTTCCCAAACTGCTTCCCATGAGGGACGCTGTCGAGGCGATGAAGTCCGCGTTCGCCGCCCTGTCGACTGGCCGTGTCGTCGCGCCGCAGCGTGGCGTCGTACCGGTGGACGAGGTGGACGGCATATCGCTCCTGATGGGTGGCTACGTTCCAGGCGAGGGTCTGGCCGCGAAGACCGTGTCGATCTTCAACCGCAATCGCGATCTCGGGAAGGCCGTGGTCACGGGTCTCGTCCTTGTCCTCGATCCGACCTCCGGCGAGCCGATCGGGTTGCTGGACGGTGGAGAGCTCACGGCGTGGCGAACCGGTGCCGCGGCCGGGGCGGCGACCGATCTGCTGGCCCGCCCGGACGCCAGGACGGGGGCCCTGATCGGGGCGGGAGTGCAGGCGCGCACGCAACTTCTGGCCATGGACGCGGTGCGGGAGCTTACGACAGTCAGAGTCTTCGGGCTAGATCCCGCCCAGGTGGACGGCTTCATCCAGCGGCTGCAGCCCGAAGTCAATGCCCGCCTCGAACGAGCTGCCTCCGCAGATGAGGCCGTAGCGGGTGCGGATGTGATCAGTACGGCCACCAACTCTCCGACGCCCGTGTTCGACGGCCGTACACTGGCCTCCGGTGCCCACCTGAACGCGATCGGCACGTTCACGCTGGATCGGCGGGAGGTCGACCTGGTCACCATCGAGCGGGCCACCGTGTTCGTGGATCTCGTGGAAGCGGCGATCGAAGAAGCGGGCGAGCTGGTCGCGGCAGTCGCAGCGGGCCTCACGAGCCCCGAGGCATGGACCGAGATCGGGGATGTGGCGACGGAGGCGAAGCCCGGGCGCACGCGCCGAGCCGAGATCACCTTCTTCAAGTCCGTCGGGCACGCCGTCCAGGACGTGGTGGCGGCGGCGCGGATCATGAATCGGGCTGCCGAGACCGGCCTCGCGCGCACCGTGGAGCTGTGAGATGAAGGCCGGATTCGGGGTACCGCCTGGCTGGACACGTATCGAGACGATCGACGCTCACACCGCCGGGGAACCGCTGCGGGTGATCACGGCGGGCTGGCCAGAGATTCCGGGTGACACGATCCTCGCCAGGCGACAGTTCGCCCGGGACCACCACGACGCCCTGCGCCGCGCCCTCATGTGGGAGCCGCGGGGCCACGCGGACATGTATGGATGCATCCTGACCGAGCCCGAGACTGCCGACGGCGACGTGGGGGTCCTGTTCCTGCACAACGAAGGTTACTCGACGATGTGCGGACACGGGATCATAGGCCTGGTCAAGGTGGGGCTGGATTGCGGTTTGCTCGATCGAGCCGGCCTGCAACGAGACGCTGAGGGCCGACCGGTCATAAGGATCGACACCCCGGCCGGTCGGGTGACGGCTACTGCCCACCCCGGAGACGATCCCGCGAGGGTCGGGCGCGTTTCCTTCCGGAACGTGCCTTCTTTCGTGCTCGAGCCGAACCTCCAGGTCGAGGTGCCGGGGTTCGGCTCCGTGCGGTGCGACATCGCGTTCGGCGGCGCGTTCTACGCCTATGTGGAAGCCGCGGACATGGGTCTCACGGTCGGGCCCGAGTCGTACTCCCGGCTCATCGACGCCGGACGGAGAGTAAAGCGGGCCGTGACGGAGCAGTACGAGATCGTGCATCCACAGGGAGATCGGGACCTGAACTTCCTTTACGGGACGATCTTCGTACAGCAGGGCGAGGGAGACTTCCACAGCCGCAACGTGTGTGTCTTCGCGGAGGGCGAGGTGGACCGGAGCCCGACGGGGACCGGCGTGAGCGGCCGCGCCGCGATCCACCACTCGCGGGGAGAACTGCCGCCGGGCGAGACGATCACGATCGAGAGCATCATCGGTTCCTCGTTCGACGTCAGCGTGGTGGTGGAGACGACAGTCGGCGCCCTGTCTGCCGTCGTGCCCGAGGTCACGGGCACGGCCCACGTCACGGGCCGGCACGAGTTCGCGATCGATCCCGAGGACCCGCTGCGCGAGGGGTTCTTCCTACGCTGAGAGAGCTGCCACAGCAACGAAAGTCGGCACACATGGACACACCCATTCCATTCGCCGGGTGCTTCTCGGACGAGCCTGACCCGACCCTGCCGCTCGCCTTCGCCGGCTTGCCGTGCGATGCGCAATCCACCTACCGTCGTGGCTCGGCCGAAGGCCCATCGCGCATCCGCCTGGCGTACGACGGGCGGTGCTACAACTCCACGACCGAGCTCGGAGCAGACCTGGGCGGTCTCGTATCCGACGCGGGCGACTGGCTGCCCGGCAGCTCGTGGGAAGGGACGCGCGAGGACTACCGTTTCCGGGCCGAGGACCTCCTTGCGGGGGAGGCCGTGCCTTTCTTCGCGGGCGGGGACCACGCGGTGACGATTCCG
>JBDGXI010000162.1:0-7757 GCA_039584685.1 Gemmatimonadota bacterium
GCCGCTGCCCACAGCGCTGTGAGCGCCACCTCGAGAGCCTGCCCCGTATCCGCCGCGGCACCCTCCTCGGACTCCGCCAGGGCCGCCAGGGCCGCGACGTAGTCCGATCCGGCTCTCTGAACCTGTGACGCCAGGAGCGCGTCGCCCTCTTCGAATACGGTCTGGAACGCATCGGCCGTCTGTCTCGCGCCGAGCATCTGTCCGACCGATAGACCGCCGGCGAACAGGGCGATTCCGGCGGCGATCGCCGCGGCCGACTTCCACCAGGGTCGTCCACCGGCTCCGGCCGCAGGCCGTTCGTCCATTAGTCCGCCGTTCAGCCCCGGCGTGCCGATCAGGCCTTCTTCCCGAAGCGCCTTCACCGTTCGTTCCTCGAGCATGCGGCCCGGCTCGCGCTCGCGCGGCAGCGACTCGATGGCCGCGCGCTCCTCGTCGGTCAGCTCCACCGGATCCAGCGGCTCGGGGCCCTCGGCCGGCGTATCGTGGTCCGTCATTGAACGTCTCCCGTCGTAGAGTGGCCGGGTTCCAGCAGGCGCCGCAGGTGGCGCCGGGCCGACCACAGCTGGCTTTTCGAAGTGCCTGCCGAAACGCCGAGACGCTCGGCGATCTCCGCGTGCTTGAAGCCTTCGATGTCATGCAGAATGAGAACGGTGCGGTAGCCGGCGGGCAGCAGGCCGATGGCCCGCTCCAGGTCGATCCGGTCTTCCCCCGGGGGCGCCTCGACCCTCCGGAGCCTGTCCTCGTCGAGATCCTCCCACCGGCCGCCGCGCCTCAGGCGGTTGCGGCACAGGTTGAGGCCGATACCGGTCAGCCACGTTTCGAACCGCGACTCCCAGCGGAAGCCGCCTAGATTCCTCGTAGCCCGAATCCACGTGTCCTGCACCACGTCCTCCGCTTCCAGCTCGTCGCCACCCATCACGCGCAGAACGAACTGATACAGTCTCGGCGTGTGGCGGCGGTACAACTCGCGGAACGCGGACTCGTCGCCCACACCCACGATTCGCTGCGCCAGGACCTGGTCGGCTGTCGGTGCCACCGCTTGCGCTCTCATCTCGAGTTTGAGTGTTCGGAAACGGACAGAAGGTTGGGTGCCCGTGCTCACTCACGTATACTGGGGTTCGCGCTACTGGCACGCACGCCGTCCTTCTTCAGGAAACTCGATGATTCGGTTCACGAAAGGACGGTGCCTCCGTGTGCCCGTCGCGCTCGCCACGCTTCTGGCTATGTCTATACCATCTCCGGCGTTCGGCCAGGGCTCGGCTCCGGAAGAAGAAATCGTCGTCGTGCCGGCCGAACCTGCGACCCTGAGGTTCGCTGCGGGTGAGACGGCCACCTACAGCGTCGCGATCGGGCGCTTCCGGCTTGGCGAGGCTCGTCTTTCGGTCGAGGGCCTCGAGACGATCGGGGACCACGAGGTCATGCGGACCACGTTGAACGTCGAAGGCGGCCCGCCGTTCTTCCGGGTGGAGGTGGACGTCTCGAGCTGGGCGGAGCCGGTGTCCATGCGGTCCCATCGTTTCGAGCGGAACATTCGGGAGGGTCCGAAACGGTACCGCGACCGTTACGTGCTGGACCAGGAGAGCGAGAGCTACACGGCGGAGCGCTGGTCCGAGGACCTGCAGTCCTTCGAACCCTCGACCGCCGAAACGAGCGGCCCGATGCCCGCCGACGCGATCGACGAGATCGCCGTCCTGTACCTGGTGAGAACGCTGCCGCTCGAGGTCGGCGACGAATACCGCATGGAGCGGTACTTCAAGCCACGATCGAATCCCATCGTCGTACGTGTCCTGAAGCGCGACGAGATCCGCGTGCCGGCCGGTCGCTTCCAGACGATCGTGGTGGAGCCGATCATCCCCGAGATCGGGGCGTTCCAGGCGAAGAAGAAGCCGCGCGTGTGGATCACGGACGACGAGCGCCGAATCATCGTGAAGGTGCAGACATCGGCTCCGGTGGGTGCGGTGGCTCTGAACCTGACGGACTACGAGGCGGAGGACGCGTCACCCGAGTGACTGAAAGCCCGCCCGTGCAGTTTCCACCACTCTTCCGCCATGTCTTTCGTCCACTCACCGACCGAGCATGCTCTCAGGCGCTCTTCCAGCTCTTCCGCCGTCTGCGGGCGGGCCGCCGGATCCTTGGCCAGGCAGTCCAGGATCACCGCATCCAGGTCCGCCGGGATCTCCAGCTCCGTGCGGCGCGACGGAGCGATGGGCTCGTCCTGCACGTGCTTCAGCAGGGTCGCAACAGGCGTGTCTGCCGCGAACACCGGCTGTCCGGTAAGTAGCCAGTAGGCGACGCAGCCCAGGGCGTATATATCGGCCCGTCCGTCCACTCTCCCATCCCCCAGGGCCATCTCAGGCGCCATGAACGCTGGCGTACCGGCTACCGAGCCCTCCTGGGTGAGGGCGGTGGCTCCACCCGCTTCCCCGCCCGTCGACTTCACGAGGCCGAAGTCCAGCACCTTCACGAAGTCGATGTCCGGCCCGAGCCGGCAGGTGAAGATATTGGCCGGTTTCACGTCCCTGTGGACCAGACCCCGCCCGTGGGCTTCGCCGAGCGAATGGCAGACGCCACGCACCAGGTGGACGACCCTTTCCGCCGGCAGAGGTCCGAACCGCCCGACCAGGGTGGCCAAATCCAGTCCATCCAGCATCTCCATCACGTAGTAGAAGGCCCCGTCCTCCGTGACGCCGAAGTCGTACAGGTTCACGGTGTGCGTGGATTGAAGCGCGGCCGTGGCGCGGGCCTCGCGCTTGAACCGCTCCTCTACGACTCGATTGCCTGCTCCCTCGGCACCGAGTGCCTCCGGCCGGATCAACTTGATCGCCGCCGGGCGAGCCAGCATCTGGTGCTCGGCGACCCACACGTCACCCATGCCGCCACGACCCAGCAGCTCCGTGAGCTTGTAGCTCCCCACTTCCTGGGCCTTGGCAAGTCTCTTCCCGTAACGGTACACGACTCGCGAAATCACCACAGCTAGCGCAGCGCACAGGTAGGTGCTGTGCTGAACAGGTAGTATCCGAACATGGTACCGAGCGGTACGTCAGCGGCAGTGGCTCCGAACGCCTTCGACAGCGTGATCACGACCAGCCCGGCCGTGGCCGCGCCAAAAGACGCGAGCACTGTCTTGCCAAGCGTACTCGGCACGATGAGAGGAAACAGAAGGATCCACACGCACTCCCATGGAATCCCGATGTATCCGCCCCGGGCCTGAATGATCTGGAAGTACTTCGGAAAGTCGCCCGCCTCGGGCCACACCCCCCACATGTTGGCCCACGCGATGCCGATGGCGCCCACAACCTCGAACACCAGGCCGATGTCGAGCAGCACCTCGGGACGGAGGCTACCGAACCGGGATAGCAGGTAGATCGCCAGGCCGAGACCGATGGAAGCCGCGGCCACTGGAGTGGAAGATTGGTTGAGGACGTGCCACATGGTTCGCGGGTTGAAGAGAATGGGCCCGAAATACGCCATGAAATAAGTGCCGGCGTAGATCGCGGAAGGCCTGTGGGAGTGGCGTCGGCGTAGCGGACCTGCCGTGGGCCGGGGGTCGATTCGAGGTTCACTTCGATCCCCGGTACCGCTTCGCCACCGTGGCCACCCGCTCGCCGAGGAGCCTCGCGCGCGACAGCTCGGCTTCGTCCAGGCCGGGATCGTCCGACCCGGTTGTGGCTGCTACGCCGAAGCCGCCGAACCGGATACCATCTTCCTCGTAATGCGGCCCCGCTACGATCATCCCGTTGTTGAGCATCGCGGTGAGAAGAGCCAGGACCGTGAGCTCCTTGCCTCCGCCGTCACTGCCGCCGGTGGCGAAGGCCCCGCCCACCTTGTCCCCCATGAAGGGTCGTTGGCCGTCGATGAACTGCTTGACGGGCGTGGCGATCGAGCCCCAGTACGTCGGCGATCCGATGAGCAGCGCGTCGCAGGCCTCGAGCTCTTCGTTCACGACATCGTCCACTGACACCAGGGTCACCTCGGCGCCGGGTACCCGCCGGGCGCCCTCCGCCACGGCCTCCGCCAGCGTCCGGGTGTGGCCGGTCAGGGTGTGGTAGACGACGAGTACCCGAAGCGTGTCAGCGCCCGATTCCACGGGCGTCGCCGACGCCTGCCCAACCCACATGTTGCAGAACATCAGGGTCGCGAGCGACCCCGTGACCAGCTTGCGCATCAGTACCTCCAGCTCGTCAGGTCCGCGTCCGGGGGTGCAGCCTCTCGAATCCTCTCGAGTATGCGCGGCAGGTACATCGTGTTGTATCGCAGCCGGGATATGGCGTTCGAGTTCTCGTGGTCTCCGTTCCAGCAATGCTCGAACCGGTCTCCGTAGTCCACTACGCCCGCGTAGTACGGATCCGTCGTACCCTCCAGGAACTCCTCCATCAGGTACGTGGCGTTGTTCAGGTAGTAGTTGTCCATGTCTCCGGCGTAGATGTGGATCTTGCCCTCGAGGTTCGCCCCGATCTCGGCCCAGTCGCGCTCCAGGATGTGCCGGAGGTCGTAGTTCTCCCTCCAGTAGTCGGCCACCTGGTGGTCGATGTCTCCGGTTCGCTTGTCCCACAGGCGCTTGGGGTAGCCGTCCTCACCCATTGGAGAGTAGGTGGCCTCCCAGATGTCCCACTGGCCACCGGAGCGGCCCTTCGTTCCCCGCACCAGCTCGACGTGGTTCTCGTTGCGCACCGTGTAGGAGATCTGGCCGAGCCAGTCGCGGTGCGCCGGGCGCTCGATGCGGCCGAATGGCCCGATGTCGAAGTAGGCGTTGTCGTGCTCGTAGATATTCACCAGCTCGTAGGCCCGGAAGTCGATGGGGTCGGGGCAGGCGGCAAAGGCGCCGTTGTACTCTTCCGGATAGAAAACCTGCACGGCGAGGGCCTCCCAGCCACCCGTAGACCCGCCGTACGTGAAGCGAGCCCATCCTTCTCCGATGCCGCGGAATTGTTCTTCGATGTGAGGGATCAGCTCGTACGTGAGAGCATCGCCCCACGGGCCCTGGCTGGCCGAGTTCACGGCGTAGGAGTCGTCGTAATACGGCGTGGGGTGCTGGATCTCGATCGCCAGGAACCGCGGAAAGTCGGGAGAGACCCACTTCTGGTACAGGTCGTATGCCTCCTGCTGCTGAATCCGGTTATAGCAGTCGAGGCTGAACCGCTCGCTGTACTCGCACTCGAGATCCGGGTCGGGCGGCTCCGTGCGGAAGCCTCCGAAGTCCCTGGGGAAGTGCCCGTGGAACACCATCAACGGGTAGCGCGCCTCCGGGTGACCGTCGAACCCCTCGGGCACGAGCACGTGGGCGCCCAGGTACATGTCCCGTCCCCAGAAATCCGACAGCAGAGCGCTGCGCATGCGGATGTGCCGGATGTACTTCGTGTCCTCGGGCGGTTCGATCTCGGGCATGATCTGGTCGAGCAGGATGTCGATCGTCTCGGCGCGAGCGGGATCGACGCGCACCGTCTTCGGCGTCGAGTAGAGATTCCCCGGCTTCCGGTTCCACTGCTGCCCCTCTCCCCGGTCCGGCGGGAGGCTGACCGTGTGTCCCGTTGCCAGCTCGAAGGTCTCGTACACGTTGAGGACCGCCTGCACCGTGTAGTCGCCCGCCGGCAGGTCTGCCAGCGCCTCGATCGGGTGTCCGAAGGTCGAGCCGTCGATCACGGCCGCCTCGCCTGGTTGCCAGCGTTCCACGTCGATCCCGAATCCCTGCGCGCTGCGAGCCGGCTCGGATCGAAGCTGGAAGCGGGGCTCGGACTCTTCGTTCGCGGTGATCAGGAGGATCACGCGGCCGTCGAGCGGGCCGGGGTTGACCTCACCTTCGTAGCGAACGGCGAAGTCGAGCGCGGGAATCTCGTTCCGGGCCGCCTCGGTCGGAGCACACGCGACGATGAGCCCGGCCAGCAGGGAGAGGGGAACTGACAGACGACCCGTCAGGAAGTACATGTCCCAACCTCACGTTCGGGTGAAGCTCATCAGCCGGAGACGACTACAGAACGGTCCAGATCGGCCAGCGAAGGTACTCCGTGAAGCTGCATCGCCAGCTGCAGCTCTGCTCGCAGGATCTCCAGGACCTTCTCCACGCCCGCCTGTCCGAAGGCGGCCATGCCCCACAGGTATGGCCGGCCGATACATATGGCGTCCGCGCCCAGGGCCAGCGCCTTCAGAATGTCCGTACCTCGCCGGAATCCTCCGTCCACGAGCACCGGGATACGTCCGCTCACGGCGTCCACGACCTCCGGCAAGCTCTCGACGGAGCTTCTCCCGCTCGCTTCCGCCCTGCCACCGTGATTCGACACGATGATGCCGTCGACTCCGTACTGCACGCACTTTCTCGCATCGTCATCGCGAACGACGCCCTTCACCAGAATCCGCATATCCGTGTCGTCTCGCAGCCGATCGATGAAGTCCCACGTCATCCATGGTGTGTCGAATTCCACCCCGCTCATGTCGAGCCCGTCGAACATGGGCTTTCGGCGGAGCCAGCCGGCCGGTGCAGCCTCGTGGCACGTCGAGCAGTCGCGCGGATCCGCCCTCACGGATCGCTTCAACGTCTCCCTGTTGCTGTCGACCGGAAGGTCCACCGTCAACACGAGGGCCGGACAACCGGCCCCCTCGGCCCGCCGGAGAAG
The DNA here is from genome assembly GCA_039584685.1 of Gemmatimonadota bacterium. Lineage (GTDB taxonomy): Bacteria > Gemmatimonadota > Gemmatimonadetes > Palauibacterales > Palauibacteraceae > Benthicola. The sequence continues at coordinate 6,609 of JBDGXI010000162.1, forward strand.
AGCCTGGGTGACACTCCAGCTGGACGTCGGGTAAAGTTGATACCACACGGGCCGGTCGCGAACCGCGTTCACGTCCTCGACTGATGTGGTGGTGACTGTCGAGAGGATCTGGTGGTGGCCCAGGGCCGTCGAACCCCGGGCCGCAGCCAGCTCTCCCTCGGGATGGAACGCCTTCTGACTTCCCGCCGGGGCGAGGACGATCGGAGTTTCCCAGTGCTCGCCCAGCAGCTCCACGCCTGTGTCAACGGTGCGGACGTCCGCCAGCCGGCGAGCTCGCAGATCGAATCGCCCGAAGCCCTCCCGGTTGGCGTGCAGTGTTTCGTCACCGTCCACGCCGGTGGCCAGGTAGCCGTAATGGGCCGGAGGAAGCGCATTCCGGGCGACATCGCGGAAGTCGAACACGTTGATCGCGTCACCCGGAGAGTCGATGAGGTCGGACAGTTCGCCGATCGCCGCTCCTGGGATCGAGTCTTCCGGTTCACCCGGAGTGCACGCGGAGAATCCCAGCAGGGGTAGCAGCGGACTGCCTGCCAGGAAACGGGCGAACGACCTGCGAGAGAGGGGAGCGGCCTGACTCATCGGGATCTCCCGTTCAAGGAACGTCTCCGGCGGTCGCAGGGCACACACCGACTTCAGCCCCGGGGAGCCCGAAACCTAGGGCCCAGCGCGGAGCACGCGCTGTTCAGGTCCAGCCGAGGCCCTGGCGGATAGCCAGGGCCTCTCGATGGTCCTAGTCCTCGTACTTGAACGACACCTTCACCTTGGCGCGGTAGCGCACCACGTCGCCATCGCCCAGCAGCATGTCCAGGTCTCCGACCTCGGCGACGCGGAGATCCCGCAGGTTCTTCCCCGCCAGCTTGATCGCCTCGGCGGCGGCCTTCTCCCAGGATTCGGTGCTGGTGCCGACCAGCTCGATGACCTTGTAGACGCTCTCTGACATGGCTGTTCCTCCTGGAGTTTCGAAGGGGGTAGGCAGGCGGCGCGGGCCCTCCGGCCGCATCTCATCCAGATAGTATAACGACCCGGTCATGTCCTGTCGTGTGATGGGGCATGCGCCACCGGAATCTAGAAGAACTGCCCGAACAGCCTGTCCGTCGCCTGGTCCAGGGCCTCCGACGGATAGGCCTGTTCACGAAGCACCTGGGCTTC
>JBDGXI010000163.1:0-4418 GCA_039584685.1 Gemmatimonadota bacterium
CACACGGCCTCGCCCCGGTAGTCCACCAGGCCGTCCCGGAACACACCTTCCTGGCCCTCGAGTGCTCGTCCTGCCGGGTCGGCCTCGCCATCCAGCAGGACGGCTCCCAGGACACCAGTCTCGCCGCTCCGAACCGGGTGGAGCGTCCTGGGCCCCTCCGGATCGGGCATCACGATCATCAGCTCGCCCGTTTCGCCGAGGCCCGCCGTGTCGCTCGCCAGATCGACGAGCCGCCTGGCGTTCAGCAGGACGAACAGGAATCCGACGCGCTCACCTTCGAGGACGAGCCGTGTGCCGTACGCTACCCTCGGGTAGCCCTCGGATGTGAACGAGACCCCGAGAAAGCGAACCCGGTCGGTGGACTCGGCTCTGGACATCGGGTACAGTTCGCCGAGAGTCGAGTCCGCCGGCCCTCCGGACTGCGCCACGAGACGGCCGTCTGTCGCGTACGTAGCCAGAGCGGCCACCGTACGAACCGAATTTGTGGCATCGTCTAAAATTCGTTGAATTCGCGCGCGGGCCTCGGGATCACCGGACCGATCGAAGTCTCGAAGGCTGATCCGAAGCTGGGTGCGGCTGGCGACGAGCTGGACGCGCTCCTGCCACCCGTCGATCACGCTCTCCAGGGCGTCAGCCCTCGACTCCGCCAAACCCTCGAGCTGCTCCATTACGGCTTCGTCGACCATGTTCCTGGCGGTTCGGTACATGAATGCGCCGAACGCAGCCATGCTGCCGAGCGTTACTGCGACGAGAGCGAAGACCAGCTTGGTGCGAATATCCACGCTTCGAGGATAGGCGATCTGTCGGTCTTGGGCCAGTTTCTGCCGCGGCTCAGCGAATGGCGAACCCCGAGATGTGGGGCTGGTAGGGCGTGCGGCCCGAGCCGTCGAATCGCTCCAGCTCGAGCTCGCTGAACCCGGCGTCCTCGATCGTGGAGGCCGTGTCGCGGTTCAGGTTGCAGCCCTCACCCAGCCAGTGCCACGGCCGGTGGATCGCCTCCTGCACCCTGCGAAGGCGCGTGCCGGGCTCGGCCGCCACGTGCTCCAGGAAGGCGAACCGGGTGCCGGGCCGAAGGACCCGTTTGACCTCGGAAACGACCTGCTCGGGATCACGCACGCTGCACAGGACCAGGGTCGAGATCACCAGGTCTGCACTTTCCGACTCCACTTCCATACCCTCGGCGCCCGCATGCCGCAGGTCGATCTCGACGCCGTGCCTGGCCGCCTGCGCGTACATGCGCTTGAGCATCATCGGGTTCGGCTCGACCGCAATCACGCGCGTGCCCCGCGGATAGTAGCGGAAGTTGGCACCGGATCCGGGTCCGAGCTCGACGATCACCGGCGGGAGCTCGCCGAAGATGCGGAGCTTCCGCTCTCCATACTCGCGGTGCATCTGTTTCTCCGCCGCCGCCAGGAACCACGAATTCAGGCGGCCACGGACCGGGTGAGGTTTGTGGGCCATGGGGAGAGTATGGGCGGAAGCGGGAGCGGGGACCAGTTGGGCCGGTAGCGATCCGGTGGGCAGACGCCGAGTTTGGTGAGATGGCTGCCAGAAAGAAGCGAAAGAAGACCGGGAAAGGTCTCGCCTCCCCGCCTGAGCTAAGGGGCATCGCGCTCCTGCTGGTGGAGTCACCCGCCGAGAAGCTCGATCTTCACGGAATGAACGCCCGGCAGGCGGAGACGCGAGTTCGCTTCTTCCTTCAGCGCCACGCCGTGACTTCTCCCGGCCGGGTCGTCCATATCATCACCGGGAAAGGGACCCGTTCGGAGGGTGCGCCCGTCCTGCCGGGGCTCGTGCGCGAGATGCTTGAGGACGACCTGAGCCGGGTTGTGGCGGAGTGGGCGGGGCTTCATGGCGGGGGAGGGTTCGCCGTGCGGATCGAGGGGGCGTGAGCGGGCGCTAGCGAGTGAGTCCCGGGCCTTCCGCTGACCGATATCTCCAGGGACGCTTCCGCGGAAACGCCCTCAGTGGCTGTCAAGAAGCCTTGTGACAGTTCTGGCACGGACCAGGAACTACCCCCACCGTTGACAACCCCCCGACTCTTTGGCGTTACTGGTCGCGGCGACCTCGCCGGGTGAGGCGGGAATGCCACCAGGGCTGCGCCGACTAATGAGGTGGCCGACATCGGCGAAATATTCAAGATAGTGAACGACTGATTCTCGATCCGGGAGAGATGCGCCCTTGCTGTTCAACTCCCTGACGTTCGTCGCGTTCTTCGCGGTGGTGCTGGCGCTTCACAACGCGCCGCTCCCGTGGAAGGTCAAGAAGACGAACCTCCTCCTGGCCAGCTACATATTCTACGCGGCCTGGAACCCCCCGTTCGTGATCCTGCTGTGGCTCTCGACGATCGCCGACTGGCACGTGGCGAAGAAGATCTACGCCACGGACAGGCAGTCGCGGCGGCGTGCGTGGCTCGCCGTCAGCATGGCCGTCAACCTCGGTCTGTTGGGCTACTTCAAATACGGCGGATTTCTACTCGAGAACTGGCAGACCCTCATGTCCACGATCGGCGTGACGTGGACGGCACCGGGGTGGGACATCGTCCTGCCCGTGGGGATCTCGTTCTACACGTTCCAGACGATGGCTTACTCGCTGGACGTGTATCTGAGGCGGGCTAAGCCGGCGGACTCGTTCCTGGACTTCGCCCTTTTCGTCACGTTCTTCCCGCAGCTGGTGGCGGGACCGATCGTACGGCCCACTCAACTCATTCCCCAGTTCCAGAACCCGGTTCGGGCCACCCGCGACCAGCTGCTGTGGGGCCTCGGCCTGGTCACACTCGGCCTGTTCCAGAAGATCGTGATCGCGGACGGGGCGCTGGCGCCGGCCGCGGATGCGGTGTTTGGTGCGGAAGCGGCGGTTCCCTTCAGCGATGCGTGGCTGGGGACCCTGGCCTTTGCTGGTCAGATCTTCTCCGATTTCGCGGGCTATTCTACCGCGGCCATCGGGATCGCGCTGTGTCTCGGATTCTCCCTCCCGGACAACTTCCGATTTCCGTATGCGGCGATCGGCTTTTCTGACTTCTGGCGCCGCTGGCACATCTCGCTTTCGACGTGGCTGCGGGACTACCTGTACATCCCGCTCGGCGGCAACCGTAAGGGCTGGCACCGCACCCAGATCAACCTGATGATCACCATGCTGCTCGGGGGCCTGTGGCACGGAGCGGCGTGGACGTTCGTGGTGTGGGGCGGGCTGCACGGGCTCTACCTCGGGGTCGAGAGGTTCATCAGTGGACGCTGGGGTCATGCGAAGGTCGCTTCCACGGCCGGCTTCCGGTTCTTCCTGGCCCTGCTGACCTATTTCCTCGTCAACATCACGTGGGTCTTCTTCCGCGCCCAGGATTTCGGCCAGGCGTGGACCATGACCCGGACAATGCTCGGCTTTGGTGTGGAGGGCAGCGTGCTGGTTCTCTCGACCTTCCTGGTCACCACTGTGATCGCCGTCACGGTGGGAATGCTGGCCGTCCACTGGTACATGCGGAGCCGCCGTCTCGAAGATGTCGTGGCGAGAGCCCCGTGGTGGCTTACAGGGCTCGTGTGGGCCGGAATGCTCTTCCTCATCGTGATTACTCAAGGATCTGGTGATGCCTTCATCTACTTCCAGTTCTGAGTCCGAGCCGGTCTTCCACCGGCGGATTCCGGAGATGAGCTGGCCGCGCGTCGCGGTCGTGGCAGCGGCGATGGCCCTGGTCGGGGTAGGTGCGTGGGAAGCGTACTGGCGCGTAGCCCAGCAGTACGAGCCCTCGTACCGGAACAGCGACGGGCAATGGGCCGAGACCCGGCGCCGGGTGGACCGGAGCGAGCCGAATGCCACGGTGTTCATCGGCTCCTCTCGCACCCAGTTCGACATCGATCTGGACGTGTGGGAGGAAGAGACCGGCGTGCACGGGATCCAGCTCGCGCTCGAGGGATCGAACGCGATACCGATTCTGACGCACATCGCCGACGACGAGGACTTCGCGGGCCTGCTCGTGGTGGGGATCACGCCCCCGCTCGTGTTCCTCCCGGGTATCGGGCTCCGGGCGGACGCCGTGGAGCACTACTTCGACGAGACGCCTTCGCAGTGGCTCGGGAACAAGCTCTCGTACCCGTTGGAGACGAGACTCGCGTTCTACAACATCGACACCAAGCTCTTCTTCGTTCTGGCTCGCCAGAGCTGGTGGCCGGACAGGCCGGGGCTTCCCTGGCAGCAGACCGAAGTGCGCAAGATCGAGCACATGCGCAGGGACCGGCAGGCCGACATGTGGAATCGGGTCGAGGACGATCCCGATTTCAACGCGATCGTCACCTGGACCTGGCAGGACATTCTCGAGCACCTGCCACCACCTCCGCCGCCCGAGGTGGCACAGGCCGCGTTCGAGGCACTGCTGGAGCAGGTGGCGGCCGACGTCGCGAAGATCCGGGCGCGTGGCGGCGAGGTCG
>JBDGXI010000164.1:0-7634 GCA_039584685.1 Gemmatimonadota bacterium
ATCCAGCCTTCGTGGGGCGGGGGCAACTAGACTGCTTTAGATCACCCAACGCAGGGAGTATCCGTTATGAGCGCACAGAAGACGTTTCGAACTTACCATCAGGCGCTTGCCCTCCTGCTGGCCGTCCTCCTCTGCGTCGGCTGCGGGGACGACAACGGCCCGGACGAGGAGCAGACGGGGACCCTACTCGAGGGAAGCGTAACGGACGTTCAGGCGCAGGTGGTGCAAGGCGGGTTCGCTCTGGCCTCGACCGAAGGCGTCACGGTTTCCATCGGCACGAAGTCCACCGAGACGGACGTGAACGGCAACTTCAGGCTGCGCGACTTCGGCATCGGCACACAAGACGTGCTGTTCTTCCACGACGACGGCAGCGGCGCTTTCGTCCTGACCGAGGTCGAGCGGGGCGACGAGTACGAATTCCAGTTCTCCATCAGCGGCGGCCAGGTCAGCAGCCAGCACACCGGCACGTGGGTGGGCGAGGGCGGATCCACCGATCCGAGCAGCCAGGGGCTGGTCACGATCACCATGATCATCGCGCAGAACGGCAACTCGTTGACCGGTACGGCGAGTATCGCAGCTCACGACACCACGTCGTGGCACGTTTCGGGCACCGAGAACGGGCACGCCGTTGAGGGAATGTTCACGGTCACGACCTCGACCAGCCTGTGCGCGTCGGACGGGGATTTCGAGGGGACGTTCGAGGCGGACACGCTGTTCGCGACGTTCGACGAGGTACGGCCGGACGACTGGACGGCCGAACAGGAGACCGAGTGCGGTCCGGTGGAGTCCGGTGTCCTCACGCTGATAAAGCAGTAGGGTAGGTCTCCGGGGCGGGCGGCCCTACCGCGCGGCCGCGGCTGCCCGCGACTCCTCGATCACGCCCGCGTCCACCCAGTAGTTGTCTCCGGCGGCGTTGAAGAACAGGTACGCCCCGTCCGGTGACACGATCGGGCAGATCCCGGCCACCGAGTTGATCCTCTCTCCGAGGTTGAGCGGCTCTTTCCACCCACCCGCCTCGTCCTTGAAGCTGATCCACAGGTCGGCGAACCCGTGGTTGTCGGGATGGCCGAACCTGGTGAACAGCAGGTAGCTTCCGTCGGGGGAGATGAACGGCATCGCCTCGTCGGCATCGCTGTTGATCGGGGCCCCGAGGCTCTCGGGCCCCTGGTAGCTACCCCCCTCCAGCCGCGACACGTACAGGTCTCCACGGCTCGGGACGTAGAGGCTGCGGTCGGCCGCCACCGAGAATTCCCAGTGCAGGTCGAGGGTATTGGGCCCGTCGACCACGATCTCGGGCTCGGACCATCCGGCCGAATCGATCGCCGAGCGGGTGACGTACCAGATACGCTCGCCGCCTCCGCCTTCTTCTCCCCGTACGGGCCGGCCGGACAGGAAGTACAGCCGGTCGCCATCCGGCGCGAAGATGGGAACATCGTCGCCCAACCCGAGCCGACTGAATGGCGCAGGGGACGGCTCGGTCCAGCGTCCGTCGGCAAGCCGGGAATACAGAATCAGTCCCCGCGAGTAGCCGGTCTCCTGCAGGGCGATCTGCGACGACCAGTAGGCCTCGTCCATGTCCGGGGCGAAGGCGATCGTCCCATGCTGGAACCGGTGTGTGGACACGATGTCGGGCGCGAACAGCCGCGGTTCCGCGCCGGGAGGCGGCGGATCCGGTGCCAGGTACGGACCGGCCAGAGCGGGAAACCGGCGGGCCTCGGTGCTGCCTCCGGCTGCGGCCAGGAAGTCCGCCATCTCCGGTCGCTCCACCCACTCCGCGGTATTCAGCGCCGTCTCCCCGCTCAGGCTCCGCGCATCGATCTGAGCCTCGTGGTCCAGCAGGAGCCGGGCGATGTCCTGGTGTCCCATCTCCGAGGCGTAATGGAGCGGCGCTCGCCCGTAGCGGTCGCGCTCGTTCGGGTCGAATCCCTCGCCCAGGAGGCGCGCCACGACCTCGGCCGATCCTCCCTGGCTGGCCGAGTGGAGCAGCGACCCGTCGTTCTCGTTCCTCAGGCCCAGGTCCACGCCGGCGTCGGCCAGCAGACCGAACAGGCGGTCGAGTCCCTTCTCGGCCGCGAACATGGCCAGGTAGCGGCCCTGCACGCTCTCGGGCGGCGGCAGCTCGGCTCCTTCATCGAGCAGGAGGTTGACGAGGTCGCGGAAGCCCCGCCACGCCGCCAGGTCGAGAGGCGATTCTCCGCCCTCGTCACGCAGGTTCACCTCGGCGCCCACGTCGATCAGCAGACGTGCCATCGGGGCGCTTCCCGTCTCGCGAGCCACTATCAGCAGGGGGGTGCGGCCCCAATCGTTCCGGATCTCGAGGTCGGCGCCGGACTCGATCAGCAGGCCGGCGACCTCCAGCTCGCTCCGCCACGCCGCGTAGTGCAGCGGAGTCTCGCCATCCTGCTCGCGCGCGTCCACGTCGGATCCGGCGTCCACCAGGATCAGGGCTACGTCGACCAGTCCATACGTCGCCGCGTGGTGCAGGGCGGTGCGGTCGTCGTCGTCGGTGGCGCGGACGAGCGCGGGATCGGACTCGAGCAGTTTGGCTACCGCGCCCACGTCGTCGTCCCGTACCGCGTCGAACAGGGACTGCGCCGTGAGAGCTGGAGCGGCGGCGAGAGCCGCCAGGATGAGGATCGAGCAACTTCGCACCACGATCCGGCTTGCATTCGAGCTCATGATCCCCTCCCGCGCGGCGGGGGCCGCGCCTGCTCGCCTACTCCGCTTCCAGCTCCGCCAGGTATGCCCGGCACTCGATCTCTTCGAGCGTCCGTGAGAGCTCCGTCTGAATGACGAAGTCACCCCACTCGCCCTCCGGGGCGGGCTCGAACGTGTCGATATCTTCCACGGGCTGCAGCACCACGATCATTCGGCTCGTGCCGGGGCGATACGCCTCCAGGTGCTCCGGCGTGCCGGTACCGCGCTCGACGTGAAACCCGCCCACCATGTGCAGGACCAGCGCGTCCGGCTCCTGGGCCAGGTATTCCGAGATCCAGTAGGCCATGGTGGCGTCCCACAGCACCTGGCTGTGCAGCTGGTTACCCATGTTTCCGTGTGAACCCACGGGGGCGCGGGCCACGATCTCCTCTTCGCCTTCCTCGGGCTCGGGGATCGGCAGGCCGCACTTCATCCCCTCTTCCTCCATCACCTCCGAGATGATCTCGATCCACTGGCTCCGATACGCGTCGGATGGCTGTCCGTAGGGCAAGGGAGCGAGCGTCGCCAGGGCCTCGGGGCCCAGAGCCTCCAGCGATTCGCGCCCGTTCATCGTCACCCGGGTCGCGTACCGGCGCGGGGCGTTCGCCGCGATCACCGACACACCGTTTTCCTTCGAGAATTCTATCATCGGCCGGTAGTCGGTCTCGTACCTGGGCCACGGCCGGCTGTCAGTGAGGAAGTACTTTTCGGTGATCAGTCCGGCCAGGTACTCGTCCACTATCGGCTGCGCGTCTCGCTGGAAGAACTCGAGCGACAGGGCCACAAGCCGCGGAGTGCCTCCGTTCGACCCCGGGGCCCCGTACGACTGATATGCCCTCTCGAGGAGCTCGGCTTCGAGCATGTGAGCGGTCGGGTCGTCGTGAGCCTCGCCGACGAAGATCACTTCGTGCCGCCCCATCTCAGCGACGACATCGTCGATCGAGGCAGGCTCTCCAGCGCCCGTGAACACCCGGTATTCGCCCGCCACGTATGTGCTGTCCCCGATTCCGGGAGAGGAGTCCTGGGCACGGGCCGGGAGGGCGATCATCAGAACGAGCGGCAGAGCCGCGAGGATCATCTTGGAGTTCATGCGCGGATGATATCACCGGCACCCGCGGATGGGGAGATGCGTCCGGGCGCAGCTAGGGTTGCTCGCACCCCGAGGCGGTGAAATCTGCCTGTACGGCCAGGGCCTCCGCGTTCACCATGCCGTCGAAGTAGACCTGTCCTTCCGAGCGCTCGTCCGAAACCCGAGCCAGCCTGTCGCCGAATGCGGTCCAGCCTGCAGCGACCTCGTCGTGCGCCTCTCGCAGAGGAGCGCACCCCAGGCGTCCGGCGGCGTACATTTCCGCGACCGTACGGTACCGGCCCGCCGCTGCTCGTACGCCGCGTCCAAGCATCGTGATGGGATCGCTCGCCTCGGACTCATCGAGCGCCGGGACCGTCTCTCGGGCCGGCATGACGAATCCAGCCAGCGCCGTCGCGAGGCCCGGCTGGTCGGTGGTCGTGGGATTCCCATACCGGAGCGGCCAGGCCCCGGCGACGACCGCACCGATCGCGGCCGCTGCGAGGACGCCTTCCACGACGGCAACCAGCTTCCGCCGCCTCTCGTGGTTCACTTCGTGGTGCGGCGTCGGAGAGTCGAGCGCCGGAGAGTCGAGTGTCGGGGAGACGATTGCCGGACCGCCGATTGCCGGACTGTCGAGCTGCGGAGAGACGAGAGAGACGAGCTGCGGAGAGACGACCGCCGTAGACACGATTGCCGCCTTGACGGCTACCGCGGCGGTCTCCGGCTCGGGCTCGGCTTCGACTACGGGCTCGACTTCGGCCTCGACTTCGGCCTCGGCTTCCGCCTCCGGTGCCCGCCGGTCACCAGAGTCTACTTCCAAGTCGACTTCGGCCACAGTCTCGCCCACGGACTCCAGCCCGGATTTCCAGAACCAGGGGCTGCTCCTCAGGCGTCGCAACGAGATCGCACCGGATATCAGAGACAGGAGCGTGAAAGACCACTGACACGGGCTGGAGATCGACCTCAACATCTTCGCTCGGTTCCTCCACCGGTTCCCGATCGATGTCCCCGGACTCCGGGTCTTCGGGCTCGAAGACCTGTTCAACGGGCTCGGGCTCGACCGAGTCGAACTCGGCTTCGACCGCGGCCTCCGCCTCGGATTGGTCCTCTACGGCTACCGGCTCGGGCTCCTCGCGTGGCACTTCGGGACGCGGCGGCGCATCGGCGACGATCCTCGTGTCTGTCTCGACGTTCTCCCAGTCGACGCGGGTCCGGCGAACACCCTTCGCCAACAGGGAGGCGACGCCCGCCAGCTCGTAGAAGGGGAGAGGTGTGTGGGCAGTGACGCCGTACGTCCGCGGCTGGAAACACCCGCCCTCCGTCCGATCGGGATCGGTTACGAACAGGAACGCTACCTGCCACGGCTCACCGAAGTGCTCGCGATGGGTGGCCTCATCTTCCTCGGACAGCTGGACCGGGCCCTCTCTGTGACGATGGTACCAACCCGCGAGCACCACCCCGTTTCTGCCCTCTTCGCGCCGAAGGGCCATCGCGGCCTCTGCAGATATCTGCCGCGAATCGGCCTCGAAAAGAGGGTAGGTGGAGGCGACGGCTCGAGTGATGACGACGTACCGTCTCTGGGATTCCCGGTCCTCGCACAGGTCGCCAAACAGGTAGCCGAAGGGCTCGTCGGCATGGCCGGCACCCCATACGTGCCTGTACATGGCCTCGAGCACTCGCTGCTCGACGAATACCTCGTACGCACCAGCCGGGGCTTTGCGCCGCGCTTCGCCGATGGGGTTCCACAGGATGCTGCGGTCGATCGGCCGCGGCGCCCAGATGTGGTACGTGTCGACCGGGGCGTCGTCGACTTCCTTCGGGAGCCACGCCGGCCTCCGTTCCGTCCCGGTCCTGCTGCTTTCTTCCATGGCCTCCCTTAGCGACTCAGCGCGGGCATCAACGACTCATCAACGACTCATCAACGACTATGTACCCCTCTTTCGCGACCCGCAATGTGTCCCGCGAAGAGGTGTCCAGAGAATGCGGAGAATCGTTCGAATCTGCAAGTGATTGGGTGTGGTAAGGATGCAACAGTCAACGCCTTACAGGTCCTCCGGGTCTGGCTTCCGGCGGGCTCGCTTCACCTCCGAACGTTTACGCTTCTCCTCCAATCGCTTCCGCTTCTCCCGCGTGGGGGTCTTCGTGGGAACGCGCGGCTTCTCCTCGCGGGCCGCCTCCGCGATCGCCGTCCGCAGGCGGGCCAGCGCGATCTGCCGGTTGCGATGCTGACTGCGCGATTCCCGCGCGGTAACGGTGATCCCCGTCGGCAGGTGTGTCAGGCGGACGCCCGACTCGGTCTTGTTCTGGTGCTGTCCGCCCGGGCCGCCGGACCGGAAGGTCTCGACGCGGCACTCCACGAGGAGTGCAGTGTCGTCCTCGGGAAGCTCGTAGTCGTCCGGGATCTCTTGGTCGGGAGTCATGCCGTACTATAGGCGCGGCACCGAAGCGCGGGTAGACACGGCGCCGCCGGGAGAACCCACACATGCGTCCGAAACGCGACGTTCGTTTTCGGGAAGATATCTTCCCGAATCCACATGTAGCGTTTTGGCCCCCCACCGCACTTCTCAACAACGAACCGTTTGAGTACCCTGGGGTCGGAATGCGGGCGGCGTTCCGCCTACAGGCCGGGTTTCAGGGGGCTCTTGCCAACCGGGAACATGTGGCCGACCCAACTATCAGGGAGGTATCTGTATGAGGCTTCGAAGTTTCTCTGCCGCTTTCGTTTGCACCTTGTTGCTGGCGGCAGGCATCCCACAATCCGCGGTAGCCCAGGATGAAGAGCCCACGCCGATCGTGTACGGCGTGTACTTGACGTGTGATGCGGGCGCGACGGAACGCGCGAGCGAGCTCATCCGCGACAGCTGGGGCCCTCTCGCCCAGGCGCGCGTCGACTCGGGCGACCTGACGGCCTGGGGCTCGGCAACGCACCACAGCGGAGGTCCGTGGAGTCGCATCCTCTACCATGTGGCCATGGACCGGGCCCAGCTCTTCACGTCTGTCGAGGAGATGGTTGTCGAGTGGCAGGAGACTGCCCCGGAGGCGGCCGCCGAGTTCTGGGACCTCTGTGACGAGCACGAAGACTACGTGTGGACCTACGTCCACGGATCCAGGCCGGCGGAAGAGGTCGCCCAGGAGCGTCCCACCGCTGGAATGTCTGTATACTGGGTGTGCGACGAGGGAAGGGGACCACTGATCGACCTTCTCTCCGAGGAAGTGTTCGCCGAGGCGTGGAACGCACAGGTGGAGGCGGGTCTCGTCGACTCCTGGTCCTGGTATTCCCACTTCATAGGCGACAAGTACAGGCGCCTGCTGGTGACCGACGGCGCGACTCACAACGACCTGCTGACTGCGCGGGACAACGTGCTCGAGTGGGTCGGCGACAATGCTGCCAACCTGGCCGGAGAGTTCTCGAACGTGTGCAACGGCCACGTCGACTATCTCTGGAACATCGAGATATCCTCGCCGTAGGCGCCGGCGCGGGAGGGCTCATCTAGCCCCTCGACGGATCCACCTCGAGGGCGACCGCGGCACGCGCCGCGGTCGCCCATCTTCTTGTGGCTGCGGTGTGGGGTCGGCCGGGCCTTCCGCATGCGCGCCCGGCGGTCCCATACTGAGCTGATGAATGGGACTCGTAGGGATGCCCGCCGCATCGCCGTCCTTGCCCTCGGCGCATACGTAGCCTGGCTCTCCTTCGGCTATCGCTACCACTTTCTCGACGGCGTGAATCTCCTCATCCACGAGGCGGGGCACGGCCAAAGATCGGAGTAAACCACATGAAGATCGCGGTTCTCGGAGCGGGTGCAGGCGGCACGGCCGTCGCCTTCGACTGGGCGGCACATGGACACGAAGTGAGGCTATTCGACTTCGA
>JBDGXI010000165.1:0-4361 GCA_039584685.1 Gemmatimonadota bacterium
GGACAGCTGCTGGTTCAGCTTGGCGTAGGCGCGGTCGTAGTTGCTCCGGCCACCCATCCGGTAGTAGGCCAGCGCCTGATAGTACAGGGCCTCGGCCGAGTACTCGGGCTCCTCCTCGAGCGACACCTCGAACAGCTCGATCGCCTTGCGGTACTGCGACTCGTTCAGAGCGCGACGGGCCGCCCGGTAGATGGTGTCGGCCATCGCCGCCTGGTAGGCCACCTCGGAGACCTGGGCCATCGCGACCTCGTACTGAACCGCGGCTTCGTCCTGCCCGTTCACGCGTCCCGGCAACAGCAGGACTGCCAGGCAGAGCAGAGCCCCCGATCCCATCGTCATCTTCTTCGACATTGTTCTCTCCTCTTCCTTGTGCGACTTACAGTCTCACCGTACCCGGTGCGGTCGCCTGGGCGGCCTTGAGCCGGAACAGCAACTGACTGGATTCCAGTCCTTCGTCGATGATCTCTACTTCAGTCGGATCGCCCGTCCGCAGCTGGACGATCTGCGCCAGCACCAGTTCCAGGTCGTTCAGCAACCTCCGGAGCTCCGGATCGCCACCGGCCGGCGAATCGAGCAGCAACCGCGTGTCCGTGAGGAGACGCTTCGACCACGTTCCGATGTCCGCGTCGTTCAGCTGGTCCGAACGAGCGTCCATCCGGAACATCGTCAGGAAGGTCTCGGTGCGGTTGAGATGCCGGGCCGCGGCGAAGCGATACGAACGCGGCACCGCGTTGGCGGCTCCGTCCGGTGTCTCCCCTGGGGTTGCTCCGTCCACGGCTGCCGGAACCTCGGAGCTTCCGTCCGCCACCGTGATGGCCTCGTCCGGACCCGTGAGCGTGCCACGCCCGAGCACCACCCCGATCACCAGCGCCGCAGCGACCGCGGCCCACCAGGGCTGAGGCCGGAAGCGCCGAATGGGTACTACGTCCGCGGCTCTCGCAGCCTGGATCATGGCCCACATGTCGTCGCGCGGAGTCTCGGGCGGCGTGTGGTACGACTCTCTCGCCACCCTGGCCACGCCCGCGTCGAAGCGGTCCTTCACGGTCTCGTCCAGCTCGGTGTCGTTCTGATTCTGGTCGTTCATGCCACCACTTCCTCCGCGAAGTCCGCGAGCTCGACGCGGAGCTTCGCCCTGGCCCGTGAGAGCTGGGCCTTCGACGTACCGCTCGCGACGCCAAGCGCGCCGGCGATCTCGTCGTGTGTGTATCCCTCTATATCGTGCATCACGAAGACGGTCCGGTATCCGTCAGGCAGACCGTCCACGGCCTGCCGCAGTCGATCGCGCAGGTCGGGCTCGGCGCGGGGCTGTTCGCCCGCCACCGCCCTGGCCTTCTCGAGATCGAATTCTGTCGTCCGGAACTTCTTCACTTTTCGCAACCCGTTCAGGACCACCGAGGTGGTTACCGTGTGCATCCACGTGGACAGGGCCGAATCGCCCCGAAACGTGTGCAGCTTGTTGAAGGCGCGAATGAAGGCTTCCTGCGTGAAGTCCTGGGCCAGGGCCTCGTCACCCGTCATCCGGTACGCGAGCCGGTACACCCGGTCCACGTGGGCGTCGTACAGGGCGCGCTCAGCCGCGGGATCTCCCGCTCGCACCTTTGCCAGAAGCTGTGAGTCTTCCACTCGCTCGAGCTCTTCCTGTCGTCGCCCGTTCGGCTTCCACCGGGCCTTCCCCGGCGCCTTCAACCGATCGGACACGACGACCTCTGAAACGGTTGCGTCGTTTGTGGTCCCGCTCGCCGGTTCCTAACTTTGCGCTTGGATTGAATCCGCGCAGCCTCGGTATCACCTCATGGATGGGTTGGATGAGCCTGATCCACGAACTCGAAGCACTGCAGGCAGAGCGTGGGCACCTGGAAAAGGACGACCTGCGCGAGCTGGCCGTCCGGCTGTCGGTGCCCCAGTTCCGCCTGCAGGAGCTGGTCTCGTTCTATCCGCATTTCCGAACCACGCCGCCGGCGCCGATCGAGGTCGCGGTGTGTCGGGACATGAGCTGCCATCTGGCCGGAGCCGATGGTCTGGCGGACCGACTGAAGGCGGCGCTTGCGGACCGGGACGACGTGGAAGTCGCCGAGACTTCGTGCCTCGGATGCTGCGAGCGGGCTCCCGGAGTCCGGATCAACGGGATCCCCGTTAAGGCCTCGAACCTGGATGGCCTTGTCGAGGTGATCCGGGACGGAGGGCCGAAGCGTGAGCTCAGGCCGCACCGCGCCTGGAAGACGGATCCGCACGGGGATGCCGAGAGCGCCTACGAGGGCATCCGCATGGCCCTGGCGCAGTCGGACCCTGATGAAGCGGCCGCTCGCCTCATCGCGGATCTCGAGAAGAGCGGGCTCCGCGGCATGGGAGGCGCGGGCTTCCCCACCGGCCTCAAGTGGAAGCTGGTACGGTCCGAAACCGCGACGCCCAAGTACGTTGTGTGCAACGCGGACGAGAGCGAACCGGGAACGTTCAAGGACCGGGTGATCCTGGAGGACCTTCCATATCTCGTCATCGAGGGGATGATGCTGGCCGGCCTCACGATCGGAGCCTCGCGCGGCATCGTGTACCTGCGGCACGAGTACGCGTCCGCCCGGGCCGCCCTCGAGACCGAGATCGAGCGCGCCCGCGACATAGGGTGGCTGGGCGAGGACATCCTGGGCAGCGGCTTCGACTTCGATGTGGACGTGTTCATCTCGCCCGGCGGCTACATCCTGGGCGAGGAAACCGCCCTTCTCGAGGCGCTCGAGGACCGGCGCGGGGAGCCCCGTAACAAGCCGCCTTTCCCGGGACAGAAGGGCCTGTACGGACTGCCCACCCTCATGAACAACGTCGAGACTTTCGCCCATGCCGCAGCGATCGCCGGGGAGGGCGCGGACTGGTGGATGGAGCACGGAGTGAACGGTTGCGCCGGACTCAAGTTCGTGGCGGTATCGGGCCACGTCGAGAAGCCGGGAGTGTACGAGATCCCCATGGGTACGACCGTCGCCGAGCTGATCGAGATCGCCGGGAGCGTGAGCGGTGGACGGGCCCTGAAGGCGTTCGCCCCTGGCGGCGCCTCGTCTCTGTTCCTGCCGCCGGACCGGGCCGACACGCCGATGGACTTCACGGCCCTCGATGCGGCCGGCAGCATGATGGGCTCGGGCGCGCTGGTCGTGGTCGCCGAGGGCACGCCCCTGCTTCCCCTGGCCACTAATATCGTGCGCTTCTTCCGCAATGAATCGTGCGGGAAATGTGTGCCGTGCCGGGATGGGACCCAGAAGGCGACCGCCCTGCTCGAGCGTGCCGAAGCCACGGGCGAGGCCATCGACATGGACGTGATCGACAGGCTGAACCTGCTGCTCACCGAGACCTCGATCTGCGGCCTGGGTTACGTCGCCTTGAATCCGTTGCTCTCGGTGGCAAAGTACTGGCCCGAAGAGGTGCCCGGAGCAGGGAACGGGGGCCCGCCATGATGGCGCGTTGGTTCGTCGTCGCCTGGGGGGCACTGTTCATGTGCCTCGGGTTCTGGGTGCTGATCCAGCCGCGTGGACTGGTGGAGTTCGCCGACCTGTTCCTGACCAGCACCGGCCTGTGGGTAGCCGTGGTGCTACGGCTCGTGGTGGGCGTTCTCCTGTGGACGAGCGCGGGCGTGTCGCGGACGCCGAGAGTACTGAAGGTCCTGGGGGCCCTGTTCGTGTTCTCGGCGTTCGCCCTTCCTGTGGTCGGCCTGGAGCGCATGCGGAGGATTGCCGACTGGGGGGCCGGGCTGGATGACCCGGTCCTTCGTGCCGTCAGCTTGCTCGTGATCGGCCTGGGCGGTTTCATCGCTTGGTCCGTCCTGCCGCGAAGGAGCGAACCGTGAGCGAGCCGGAAGCCGTGGCCACGCCCATCCGTCTGACGATCGACGGCCGCGAGGTCGAGGTTTCCGCAGGCACCACGATCTGGGATGCGGCGCGCGCGGCCGGAGTCGAGATCCCGGTCCTGTGCCACGATCCCCGTCTCCATCCGGTCGGCGTGTGCCGGGTGTGCCTGGTGGACGTGGGCGAGAAGAAACTGGCGGCTTCGTGCGTGCGCGAAGCGTCGGACGGAATGACCGTCACCACGCGCAACGAAAAGATCGACGCATGTCGGAAGGGGCTCGCGGAGCTCCTGCTTTCTGATTATCCGGCGGATTCCGAGTCCGGTTCGAAGACCGGCGACGACGAACTCCTGGCCCTGGCAGCGGAGTACGGGGTCCGGTGGCCTCCTGCTGGCTCGAACGGCGATCGCACGGCGGCGGTCGCCGGCATCCCTTCCGGCAACGGTCGATCGATCGACCAGTCCTCGCCGGTGATCAGGGTGGACCACCAGTCCTGCATCCTGTGCGACCGCTGCATCCGCGCGTGCGACGATGTGCAGGT
>JBDGXI010000166.1:0-4239 GCA_039584685.1 Gemmatimonadota bacterium
AGTGTAGGCAGCCAGTTCGTCCATCTCGTCCCGCAGGTCGACGATGACGCCCGGTCCGTACAGCCAGTCGAGCGGAATCTGGTCGATCGTCATCCCGCCGGTGACGAAATGTCGCGGTGCGTCCAGGTGGGTCCCCATGTGGTTCGAGGTCTGGATGTATTGGGCGTTGACGCCGTGCTCGACCTTCCTCTTAATGTACTTTACCTCAAACGGCGGATAATAAGGCCAAAAAAAGACTTCCTGGTTCAACGGCTGCGACAGATCGTACAGCTTCATGACTCCTCCATTCGTGGTCTTCGGCCGCTCTACACGACCTCCTGCCGGCGCAGTTCGGCCACTTCTACCTCGCTCATCCCGAGCCAGTCGGAGAGCACGTCTTCCGTGTGCTGGCCGAGCACGGGCGGCGGCGATTCCACGGCCCCCGGGGTGTCGGACAGTTTGACGGGCACGCCGGTCACTCGGATCGGTCCGGCCTTCGGATGCTCCAGCTCCACTACCATGTCGCGCGCGATCACCTGCGGGCGCTCGCACACGTCGCGCACGGTGTCGATGCGGCCGGCCGGGACTCCGGCCGACCGAAGTGCAGTCAGCCACTCCGCGGTCGTCCGTCCCGACATCGCGGGGCGCAGCACGGAGCGCAGGACGTCCGCGTTGGCTACCCGGTCGGCATTCGACCGGAACCGGAGGTCGTCCGCCAGGTCCTCCATACCGGCCGCCTTGCAGAATCGCCGCCACATGGATTCGTTCCCGCACGCCACGTTCAGGTAGCCGTCGGCGCATTCGAAGGTCTCGTACGGGACGATTGACGGGTGCCGGTTTCCGAGTCGGGTCGGACTCTCGCCGGTGGCGAAGTAGATGCCGGCCTGGTAGGTGAGCAGCGCCACCTGGCAGTCGAGCATGCCGATGTCCACCTTCTGCCCGAGCCCGGTGCGCTCGCGGGCGATCAGGGCCAGCAGGATCCCCTGGCAGGCCATCATCCCGGCCACGATGTCCGCCTGCGATGTGCCCACCTTGAAGGGCTGCCCCTCAGGGTCTCCCGTCAGGCTGGCGATCCCGCCTTCGCCCTGGATGATCAGGTCGTAGCCAGGGAGGGCTGCGTCGGGTCCAGTTCCGCCGTAACCCGAGATCGAGCAGTAGATGAGCCGCGGATTGAGCTCCCGCACCGCCTCATAGCCGTACCCGAGGCGGTCCATCAGTCCGGGGCGGAAGTTCTCGACGACGACGTCGGCCGTCTCGAGCATCTGGCGCAGGATCTCCAGTCCTCGTTCGTGCTTGAGGTCGAGCGTCATGCCGCGCTTGCTGCGGTTGATGCTCATGAAGTACGTGCTCTCGCCACCCACGAACGGCGGTCCGAAACCGCGGGTGTCGTCGCCGGCTCCCGGCCGCTCGACCTTCACCACGTCGGCCCCCATGTCCCCCAGCATCATCGTGCAGTACGGGCCAGCGAGGACGCGCGTCAGGTCGAGTATGCGGAGGCCGGCGAGCGGTCGCGGCATGTGCTCTTCTTCCCCGGCCGGACGATCCATCACCTGGCTCCCTCCAGTTTCCCGAGCGTTCTCGCCGTGTCACGCATCAGCCACCAGTAGACCAGTCCCGCCGCTGCCGTCGCGCTGAACCACGCTCCGTCGAACAGGAAACGGAGCGACGGTGAGGCGAGTCCGAGGAACGCCACGCCGATTCCCGCGAGCGTCGCTGCGAGGGCTGCCCGGTTGAAGCCCGAGCCGTACGCGTACTCGGACCCCTCCGTGTACAGGGCCTCGACGTTCACTCTGAAGCGCCGCACGAACACGTAGTCGCACAAGATAACGCCGCCCACCGCGCCGAGAAGGCCCGAGTAACTGATGAGCCACGTCTGGTAAAGGTCGAGCAGCTTCCAGGGGAAGATGAGGATCCCGATGAGCGCCGCGATGATGCCCCCGGCCCTGAATCCGATGCGCCTGGGGTCGAGGTTCGAGAAGCTGTTGGCGGGGCTCACCACGTTGGCCGCGATATTGGTGCTCAGCGTGGCGACCACGATGGCCATCATGGCCAGCGCGCCCAGCCATACGCTGCCCTCCTCGGCCGCGAGGCGCGACACCAGGTCCACCGGGTTCCAGATCGCCTCGCCGTACAGGATCACGGTGGCTGCGGTCACGGCGACTCCGATGAAGGAGAACAGTGGCATGGTGACCAGCAGTCCCACGGCCTGTCCGGCCATCTGGTCGCGCTGACTGCCCGCGTAGCGCGTGAAGTCGGGAATGTTCAGCGAGAGCGTGGCCCAGAAGCCGACCATCGCCGTGAGCCACGGGATGAACAGGGTGAGGATGAACACCGCCAGGGTCATGTCCTGGCGGGCAGTGGCGAGTCTGTCGGATTCGGAGAGGATCGCGCCGATTCCGCCCGCCGCGCTGGTGGCCCAGAAAAGCAGGGCCAGCCCCATCGCGATGAGGAACGGAGCGGCCAGGGTTTCCAGCCACTTGATGCTCTCCGTGCCGGCCCACACGAAATAGACGTTGACGAGCCAGAAGATGAGGAATCCGGCGAACTCGGGGGCACCGTGACCCATGAACGACCAGCCGCCGCCGATCCCGCCCCAGCCGGCCCACAGGATTCCGACCAGGCCGCTGATCGCCAGGCCGCCGATCCACGTCTGGATACCGAACCAGCCACACGCCACCACCGAGCGCAGCAGGGAGGGGATGTGCGCTCCGCTCAATCCGTACGATGCTCGCGCGAACACCGGGAACGGAATCCCATACCGCGTGCCGGCGAAGCCGTTGATCAACAGTGGGAGGAGGACGATGGTGTTGCCGAGAAAGATCACGAGCAGGCTCTGGCGCCAGGTCATCCCCGACTCGATCATCACGGCGGCCAGCATGTAGGTGGGAATGCACACGCTCATCCCCACCCACAGCGACACGTAGTGCCACAGCTTCCAGGTGCGATCGCCCGGCGGGATGGGGGCGAGGTCCTTGTTTATCAGGCGGCTGTCGTTGGCTTCCCCGGCGGACGGCCGTGCGATCACGCGCCCACTGCCCTCCGCCCGGCCTTTTCCAGCACCCGTGCCGTGAGCACGCGCGTCAGTCGACGACGGTACGCGGCCGAGGCGTGAATGTCGGCCGGCGGATCGATGTCCCGCATCGCCGCGGCCTCTGCGGCGTCCCGGACAGCGTCTGGCGTCAGGACCCTGCCGCGCAGCGCTTCCTCGGCGGTCTTCGCGCTCACCGGGCCGTCTCCAACGCTGAGCAGCGTCACCGAGGCGCGCGTGCAGGTGCCGCCCGGGTCCAGCGACAGGGCGGCGCAGGCGCCTACCAGCGCGAAATCGCCTTTCCGGCGCGAAATCTCCTCGAATGCAGTGCCCGTGCCGGCCGGGAGGGTCGGGATCTCGACGCCCGTGACGAGCTCGTCCGGGGCCAGCGCCGTGCTGAAGAAGCCCGTGCAGAAATCGCAGAACTGCACCGAGCGATCGCCCCCCGGCCCGCGCAGGTGAACCCGCGCGTCGAGGGCCAGCATCACGGCCGGCAGCTCCGCGGCCGGATCGGCGTGCGCCAGGCTTCCGCCCACCGTGCCTCGATTGCGGATCTGCGGGTGGGCGATCCACGGCATCGCTTCGGCCAGGAGTGGCGCTCTCTCCCGCACGGCCGCGCTGCGTTCGACCTCCGAGTGCCGGGTCATCGCTCCTATGTACAGGCCGTTCGCGCCTCCACCCTCCGAGCCGTCGCGGATTCCCCGCAGCTCGTCGAGCCGGTCGAGGTCCACGAGAACCGCCGGCAGGGCGAGGCGGAAGTTCATCGTCGGGATCAGGCTCTGACCGCCGGCCAGCGGCTTGGCTCCGTACCCCTCGGCTGCGAGTACGGAAATGGCCTCGTCCACGGAGGACGGCCTGACGTAGCGGAACGGGGCCGGCTTCACCGGAGCATCAACATGACCAGGGTGATCAGGATCGCCACGACCAGGAAGAGCCCGAGGCGAGCCTTGCGTGTAGCCGGTGGACGGGCCTGGGAACTGGCCGTCAGGTCCGCACCCCCCGGCGTCGCCGCCCCCGCCCCTGCCGCCACGGCCGCCCCCGCGCCCTCCGGAGCCTGCCGCTCCATGAGAGATCGGCGCACCGCTTCCAGCCCCTGCTTGCTCATCATCTTTCCCACCGACTCGAGCAGTCGCTGGCCCACGCTTGCCACGCGCCCTCCGACCTGGAGATCGGCCCGGTATTTCATGAGGGTGCCGCCGTCCGCCTCCTCGAACGCCACCTTCGCGATCCCG
>JBDGXI010000167.1:0-4238 GCA_039584685.1 Gemmatimonadota bacterium
CGCCCTCGGCCTCGTCCGGGTCGTCCACCACGAACGCGTTCCCGAACACGACCACGCCACCGTACTCGATGCTGAACTCGAGCGCCTCTTCGGCCGGGAGGAGGCGACCGGTCTCGTACACCGTAAACGCGGCCTTGGGGTTCGCCTCGACGGTGTCGCGCGTGCGGCCGGTGCGCGCGGTGTGCATGTAGATCGCGTGCCGATCCTCGTCGTACACGAAGATGTTGGAGTTCACGAACGGCTGGCCGCCGTGGACGGTCGCGAGGACGCCCACGGCCGATTCGTGCAGGAATGATCGGATCCATGTCTCGTCCGCGGCCCGGTCGCTCCTTCGAAGCTGCGTTCGTGGGTCCAACTCTCCTCCAGTTACTGGACCGGACCGGCGTGGTCGGGGTCCAGGTCGATGGTCCGGTACTCGTCGTGGACCTGCTCGACCAGGTCCCCGAGCCAGTCGAGTATCTCGACCGCCCTTTCCTGCCCGGCTTCCGCCCGGTCCCGTTGCTCCAACTCGATCATCTCCGCCAGGGCCTCGAGCATCGTCGGCGGGAACACCTCCATTGCCTGTCGCACGGCTTCCGCGTCCCGTCGGGCGAGGGCCCGAAACACGGCCGCGAGCTCGGGCCGCTCCTTGCCATCCAGCACTTCGGCGACCCCGTTGGCCCACAGGGTCAGATCGGCTTCCTGTTCTTCGGCGTTCATGACTCCACCCGTGTCTCGGTTGCCTTATGTTAACGCATGAAGTGACCACAGGCTCCCACGGTCGGTCGGAGGAGGGTATTGCGATGGGCGACTACGATTCGTCTACATACGGTGACGGGATCGCCGACATGTACGACGCCTGGTATCAGGGTGACGACCCGGCCCCGATCGTCGAACGGCTGCTGGCGCTGGCAGGCGACGGACCGGTACTTGAGCTGGGCATCGGAACCGGACGGATCGCGATTCCGCTGACGGCCACCGGGCTGGCGCTTCACGGCATCGACGCCTCGTCGGCCATGGTCGAGAAGCTGCGCGCCAAGCCGGGCGGGGAGTCGATCCCGGTCACGGTCGGAGACTTCGCCGAATTCGACCTGGAAGGACGCTTCTCCCTCGTTTTCGTAGTCTTCAACACGTTCTTCGGCATCCTGGAGCAACTCGACCAGGTGCGATGCTTCCAGTGCGTGGCCGAACACCTGGCACCGGGCGGTCGTTTCCTGCTCGAGTGCTTCGTTCCCGACCTGGGCCGGTTCGACCGGGGACAGCGACTATCCGTCGCGGCGATAGACGACGCAGCCATTCGGATCGAAGCATCCATGTACGATCCCGTCGCACAGCGAGTGAAGGCGCAGGTCGTTTCCTTGACCGAGAGCGGGTCCCGCTTCTATCCGCTGCAGGTACGCTACTGCTGGCCCTCGGAGCTGGACCTGATGGCCCGGCTGGCAGGCCTCGAGCTCGAGCATCGCTGGGGCGGCTGGAACGAGGAGCCGTTCACGGCGGACAGCGGGTCGCACGTGAGCGTGTATCGGAAACCGGATTCAGCCGGGAAACAGAACGGATCACGTCTATAGGGGTAGTCACACATACCGGGAGCGGGGCCAAGCCCACACGGGGCGTGCGCGGGCCGCTGCTAGGGCCGCCCCCACCCCGCTCTCGGCCGCCTCAGGCCCCGGCCTCCAGTCGCTCGATCCTCGTTCGCACCTCTTCCACGCGCGGCTGAAGCCAGTCGTCCGCATCCTCCCACAGCAGGACGAATTTGCCGTACCACTCGATGGCCGCCTCGGTGTCGCCGCGCTCCTCGGCGATCTCTCCGCGTTTGAGGAAAGACTCGGCGGGGAAGCGGTAGCCGACGGAGTGCTGGAACCAGCGTTCGGCCTCATCGAGGCGGCCCAGCAGCCGCAGGATCTCGGCTCGGAGATAGATTTCGCGCCAGCCGCCGGCCATCGGCCAGTGCATGCCGGAGCCTTCCCGGCGGAGCTCCGGCATCGATTCGATCGTCGCGAGCGCTTCTTCCAGCTGGCCTCGCTGCCAGTGGAGCTGCGCGCGCAGGCCGAGGGCGAATCTCGCCGCAATGCGCAGCGTGTCCGCGCCGGCATACGACTCGAGCTCGCTGATGATCTCCATCACGTCACTGGGCTGCCCACCGCGCATGGCCAGCAGGAGCCCTTTCACGTAGAGACCCTGCCAGTACGTAGCCGGCAGGTACGCCGACGTCTGCAGCCCCGACGAGAGCCACCCGTCCAACTCCTCCAGGTCGTACAGATCCGCACGCCTTCCCTCGACCGGGAGGAAGGGGAGAGTGCGGAGCCACGTGCGCGCGACCAGTGGATTCACGCGCCGTGGCTCGATGCCCCGCTCCTCCGCCTCCCGGTATTCCCGTTCAGCCTCCTCGAGCTTACCGAACGCGAGACTCGGGTAGCCTCTCCGGTACCATGCTCTGGGAAGGAACGGCTCCAACAACAGCGATCGTGCCATGCCGGCGTGCCCGACGACGTCGAAGAAATGGATGCCCGCCCACGCCATTACGTGGTAGGCGACGCCCTCAGGCAGCGCAGCCCGAGTCTCAGCCAGAGCCTGCTCCAGTGCAGACGTGTCGCCAGACGCGGCCGCCAGCAGGATCCGTGGTTCGTAGTCCTCGCCCCCAGATAGACTCAACACCGAGTCCAGTTCCTCCCACGCCGCCGCAGCACCGAGCACGGCCACATAGTGCGCCGCTGCCGGTCCGAATCCCGGATCGTCGACAACCGCGGCTCTCAGGTATGGCACGGCCTCCGCCACCGGGAGGCCCTGTGCCCAGTTGCTGAAATGCAGCACCCACGCCAGAAAGAAGCGGGCGTCGTTGTCTGTCGGGTAGTCTCTGAGGATTCCGCGGAAGACATCCTCGGCCCTCGAGGATTCACCCGACTTGAGGAGATGAAAGCCTTCTAGGAGACTCCGCTCTCTGGCCGGCAGGCTCCTGCTCAGATCGGTCGCCCGGGCTGCCGCCCGCAATGAAAGCTCGTTTTGACCATCCCA
This sequence comes from Gemmatimonadota bacterium, assembly GCA_039584685.1. GTDB lineage: Bacteria > Gemmatimonadota > Gemmatimonadetes > Palauibacterales > Palauibacteraceae > Benthicola. Next base: position 2,992 of record JBDGXI010000167.1, read on the forward strand.
ATCCGCTGCCAGGGCCAGGCGATACCAGGCGAGAGCGAACGTGCTGTCGATCTCGACCGCCTCGGTCAGAGCCTCCACGGCTTCTGTATGGGAGGTCTCGCGCATCAACCGATTGCCCTCGAAGAAGGCCTTCGCGGCCCTGAGCGAGTCGGTCGTCAGCGGTGCCATGGAGAACAGGCGCTCCGCGTCGTCTCCGGCGACTCCAGGGAGCAGTCTCCGGGCCAGGTCGTTGACCAGCAGCAAAGCTCCTGACGGATCGCCTTCCACGGAGACGGGCTCCGTGGTCTCACCGCCGGCAACATCGTGCACGCGGGCCGAGAGATGGAGCTGACCGCCGACCTCGAGTGTCTCTCCCGTCACCAGGATCCCGGCCCCGAGACTCCGGCCGACGGCTGCGGCGCATTCGGCGTCTGTGATCGGGCCACAGTCGCGGTCCACTGCCGCGGCCACGTCCGAGGGTGACGCACTCCGGAATTCCCCGAGGCCGAGCTTGGCGTACAGCAGGTAGGCTGCCTCCTGGCCGCTCAGGCTTTCGGGCGAGGAGCCGCCCGGTTCGGCGAACGGCAGGACGGCGATGTAGTCCGGGTCGAGCTCGACTCTCGAACCGCCCGGGCCTCCTCCACCCGCTAACGTCTGCGCCAGCCAAACTCCCGCCCCGCCCAGCAGGACCGCGACAGCCGCGGCAGCCAGACGCCTCCCGAGCCTGCCTCGCTTTCGGACCCGGCCGACGGTCTCCGGCGCCTCGAGTGCCCTCGCCAGCTCGCCCGCCGTCTGGAACCGGTCTGCCGGCGAGACGGCCATCGCCTTCACCAGCACGTTCTCGAGGGCGGGCGGTACGGTCTTGCGGGCGACTCGCACCGCGGGCGGCTCCTCGGTCGCCTTCCGAGCGAGGATCACGTGCGGCGTGGGACCGTCGTACGGCGGTTCGCCGGCGAGCATTTCCCACAGCACGCAGCCGAGGGCGTAGACGTCGCTGCGGCCGTCGACTTCGACCGTCCCCGCGGCCTGCTCCGGACTCATGTAGCGCGGCGTGCCCACGGTGAGGCCCGTCGCGGTGGCCGTGCGGTCACCCTCGCTGGCGGCATCGACGGCCTTGGCGATTCCGAAGTCGGCGATCAGCGCATGCCCGCGGGAGAGCAGGATGTTGCCTGGCTTGACGTCGCGGTGGACGACACCCTGCTCGTGCGCGTAGTCGAGCCCGTCCGCGACCTCGCGAGCGATGCGCAGCGCCTCGTCGAGCGGAAGCT
>JBDGXI010000168.1:0-4228 GCA_039584685.1 Gemmatimonadota bacterium
GCGCGTATGATCCTCCATCGCGATCACGAGCAGCCGGGCGTCACGCGCACCGGCCGCCTCCAGGAGGTCCTTACGGGACGCGTCTCCGTAGAACACTTCCAGGCCGAGCCTGCGTAGCAACTCAACCCGGTCGGAGTCGTATTCCAGGACCGTAGGGCGCACGCCGTTGGCGCGCAGAAACCGGCCGACGATGCTGCCAAAACGACCGAAACCGGCGATGATCACCGGGCTGCTGGCGTGAATCTCATCCGGCTCCGGCCCGACGCTTTCGCGGGTCCCGAAGCGCGGCTGAATGAGCTTCTCGTTGAGCAGCATGAGCACCGGCGTGAGTGCCATCGACACCGCCACGGCCGCGATGAGGGGCGCCGTGACGTCGTCCGGGATAACCGCGTTCTGAGAGGCGAAGGAGAACAACACGAACGCGAACTCGCCGCCCTGGGCCAGCGCGAAGGCGAACAGGAAGTTCTGATCCAGGCCCATCTTGAACGCCCGCCCGAGCCCGAACAGCACGGCGAACTTGATCAGCATCAGCCCGCCGACGATGCCCAGGATCAATTGTGGACGATCCAAGATCAGCTGGAAGTCCACCGAGGCCCCCACCGCGATGAAGAAGACCGCCAGCAGGAGGCCTTTGAACGGGTCGATCTCGCTCTCCAGCTCGTGCCGGTACTCGCTGTTCGCCAGGACCACGCCCGCCAGGAACGTACCGAGGGCCGGGCTGAGGCCGACCTGTGTCATCAGGAGCGCGATCCCGATGATCAGGAGAAGCGCCGCGGCGGTGAACAACTCCCGCAGCCGGGTGGATGCGATTACCCGGAAGATCGGACGCAGCAGGTAGCGTCCGGCAATCACGATGGCGGCCACGGCCAGCAGGACCACCAGCGTCTGCTCCCAGGGCGGCAGGCCTTCCACCCAGGTAGCCGGGTGCGTGCCGGCCTCGGTGCCGTGGCCGTCCGCGGAGGTTGCCGCCAACCCGTGGCCCAGGGCCAGCAACGGCATGAGCGCCAGCATCGGAATGACCGCGATATCCTGGAACAGGAGCACGGCGAAAGAGCTCTGGCCCGCATCCGTCCCCATCAGGTTCTTCTCGTTCAGCGTCTGAAGAACGATGGCGGTGGACGAGAGAGCCAGCGTCATTCCGACGGCGAGCGAGGTCTGCCAGGGAAGGCCGAGCAGCATTCCAATGGCGGTGAGGATCACCGTCGTGACGCCCACCTGCAGGCCGCCGGTTCCGAGGATCGGTCCGCGCATTCGCCACAGGAGGGCGGGGCGCAGTTCGAGCCCGATCAGGAACAGCATCATCACCACGCCGAACTCGGCGAAGTGCATGACGTCCTGGCCCTCCTCGCCGATCAGCCCCAGGCCGAAGGGGCCGATGACCATGCCCGCTATCAGATAGCCGAGAACGGAGCCGAGGCCGAGGCGCTTGGCGATCGGAACGGCGACCACGGCAGCCGCCAGGTACACGAAGGCCTGGAAGAAGAACCCCTGTCCGTGCATGAGCTAGGCCTCCCTGCGCCGGATGATCGCGGCCAGATCGGCGTTCAGCCGCTCCACCGCTCGGGCCCGCTCGAGGTCCACCTGGCCATCTCGAAAGGCGACGAGCAGTCGGCGATACTCGCCTGCATGGGACTGGATCTCATCCGCCCGCATGCCGTGCGTCCCATGCACGGCGAAAGGAGGCAGGAATTCCATGCCGCATAGCCGCGCCGTCTGCTCGAGCGGGCGTAGCAACTCGCGGATCGTGAACCGGTTGTGCCCGGCCGCCGCGTACGCCACCTCGCGCCCACCGGTAGTGATCACGTTGAGCCACAGCTTGCCGACCAGCGCCGTGCCCTCGCTCCCGTAGGCCCAACCGTGCTCGAGTACCAGATCCTGCCATTCCTTGAGGATAGCCGGCGTACTGTACCAGAACATGGGGTGCTGAGCCACGATGAGATCGTGCTCCAGCAGGAGGCTCTGCTCCCGCGCCACATCGATTCCGAAGTCCGGGTACGCCTCGTACAGATCGTGAAACGTGACACCTTCGAGATCGCCCAGCCCCTCGATCAGCACCCGGTTGACGCGGGACTTGTCGAGCGCCGGGTGGGCGAAGAGCACCAGAATGCGATTTGCGACTTCGCTCATCAGCGCAACGCGACGCCCAGGTACCACGGCCAGATGGCCAGCGCCAGCAGCGCTTTGCCGAGCGAGAGCTGAGCCATGGCCACCGTGAACAGCCAGCCCACGTACCACAAGCCTCCGAAGCCGTGCTCCACCTTGATCGTCTTGGTGTCGGACATCCTCGCACCTCCTATTTGTGGCGAACGAAGGCCCAATCTACTAGCCTTCTCAGCGATATGCTCCTGCCACTCGTGCACGGAACGGAGACGCTGGGAGTCCCGATGAGACGGAAGATCATGACGACGGCCGGTGCCATTTCGACCCTGGCCGTTCTTTGGCCGGCGCCCGTCGCCGCGCAGCAGATCCCCCGCGATGAGTACCTGCGGTACGTCCCGCTGGAGGTACCCCGCATCATCCGGCAGACGCCGGCCAGCGAGCGCCTGCATCTGTATGGCGACCGCCGGGACCCCGACTACATTGACGTTGCCCCGCTGGACGGTGTCGACGACCGCCGGCACCAGGTGCTGCAGGACCTCTCCGTACGATTCGCTCCGTTCCTGGTGCAAAACTCGGAAGCCATCCCCATGGACCACAAGACGGTATGGGGAGGACCATATCCTCTGTACGTGGACACCTGGAACACAGCCATGGGGCTCGATCTCATCCGTCAGGAGACGGTGCACTGGATGGAGGTGGCAGCTGATCCGTGTCACGACGCCAACCCGACTTCAGACGACTGCCGACTGCTCGAGCTGCTTCAGAAGTACGATCCGGACGATCCACTGTACGCGGTCGAGCATACGGGGGCGCAGGATCCACAGTACAAGCCCTTCGAGGTCCTGTGGATCGATATGCCCGGACACGACCCGGAGAGCTGGAAGGAGCACTGGAGGAACAAGTTCTCCCGGCGCTTGCGGTCCGAGTACCGGGACCTGATGAAGACGTACGTGCACCCGTTCCTCGAAGACGTCTCGGGGCCGGAGGGCAGAAGGGGAGTGCAGCTCGTGCTCCAGTACTGGTTCTTCTACCCGTACAACGACGGCGGAAACAATCACGAGGGTGACTGGGAGCATATCCACGTGATCGTCAGCCCAAGGCATCTCGTCGAGCAGACCGCGATGTCGGAGGCCGACATGCTGCGCCTCCTGGACGGCGAATGGCTCGATGCCACCGGCGACGATCAACTGGTCATGAAGAGAGTCGAGTACTACTTCCACAGCAAGGTGGCCAGCTTCGAATTCGGCGTCCCCAACGCCTACGCCACGCGGGACGAGTGGAAGAGGCAGGCCGATTCACTGGGCATCGAGCTGTCCGGCGACGACTTGTTTCGAAAGTACATTCGCCACATGGCCTGGCGTGACGCCGCCGAGACCGAGATCAACACGAACCCGGTCGGCTATATCGGGGCCGACAACAAAGGGCTCGATCAGCTTCTGTCGCCGCCTGGAGGCACCAACCGGGACTCCCACGGTACGTATCCGATGCCCGGACTGTTCAAGGACATCGGGCCCGCGGGCGCCTCGGAGACGATCTCCGACTTCTTCGATCACCAGAAGTTCTTCGCCGGCGACGGCAAGACGGTGGCGCGCATGAACCGCTTCGACCGAGGCGGCGTGATCTTCCTGGGCCAGGAAGAGACGGTGGAAGTCGTGCCCGACTACGAGAGGGTCATCGATCCCGTGCTCACGGACCCGGAGGTACGCCAGACCTGGAGCTGGCTCGTCCTTCCGATGCGCTGGGGATATCCCGCGGTCGAGTCTCCGTTCGCCGGAGTGGTCTCGAACGCGGAAACGGGCAACCTGTCGATAGTCGGGCCGGCGTTTAACACGGGCTGGAACCGATCCGGCGAGAACGTCCAGTACAAGGCGTACGTGCCGCACGTTCTGCCGCGTCTGTTCCCCACCGACCTGCAGGACGCGTTCTCGAACGACTGGGGCTACTTCAACGCCACGCTGCCGGTGATCAGCTTCCTTCCGCCCTTCGACGTCCTGTGGCGCGTGGTAGCCGCGCCCGTGCGGGTGGCTACCACGACCCTCGATCCGACGATGTACCCGCGAGAGACGATTCCCTACCGGTTCATCGGGCTCGACGGCGGGGTGTCGCTGCAGGACATCCCGACCGATTA
>JBDGXI010000169.1:0-4491 GCA_039584685.1 Gemmatimonadota bacterium
CCGCTCCGGAGACTGAAGACCGGTCCGCAACGCCCTTGCGCGCCCCCCGATCGCGCCCCATTTCCCAGCCAACGAACTCGTTCACTGCCACCATCGAGGCCCATGCAGCACGACACCATCGCCGTCATCGATTTCGGCGGCCAATACGCCCACCTGATTGCGACCAAAGTGCGACGCCACGGCGTGCTCGCCGAGATCCGCCAACCGGAAGATCCATTGGAGGCATTCGCGCCGTACAGGGGGATCATCATCTCAGGCAGCCCGGCCCTCGCTTCGCACGGCGAGGACTCGGAGTACAACAAGGGCATATACGACCTGGATGTTCCGATTCTCGGCTTCTGCTTCGGGCACCAGGAAATCGCCCAGCACTACGGCGGCCACGTGGTACACGGAGGCCGCCAGTGGGGACGCACCGACCTCCATCTGACGGGCGAGCACCCGCTGTTCAAGGGCCTGGACCCGGTTCAGCCGACGGCGGACGGTCCCGGCCACCGGTATGCGGCGATCGGCTCGGACACGCTTCGGAGATACGGGCTCCAGTTCCATCCCGAGGTGGACGACACCGTTCACGGGGACGAGATGATCGCCAACTTCGTCCTCGACATCTGCGGGTGCGAGCCGTCGTGGACGATCGAGGCCTTCATGGCTGAGGAGATGGAGAAGATCCGGGAGCAGGTGGGCGACCGCGCCGTCTTTCTCCTCGCCTCTGGTGGGGTCGACTCCACGGTCGCCGCGACCCTGCTCACGCAGGCGCTCGGCCCCGAACGAGTGGACCTTCTGCACGTGGACAACGGATTGATGCGGAAGGATGAGAGTGCCCGGGTGCTCGACTTCTTCGCCGGCCTCGGGCTCGGATCGCACGTGCACTTCGTGGACGCCAGCGATCAGTTCCTCGAGGCTCTCGAGGGTCTCATCGATCCCGAGAAGAAGCGCTGGGCCATCGGTAACACGTTCATCGAGGTGTTCCGGGACCAGGCGAGTGATCTGGGGATCGAAGGGCATTTGCTCGGCCAGGGCACGATCTATCCGGACACGATCGAGACCGGAGGCACGAAGCGCGCCGACACGATCAAGACCCATCACAACCGGGTGCCGATCATCGAGGAGATGATCGAGCAGGGTGGGGTGATCGAACCCCTCAAGGAGCTGTACAAGGTCGAGGTGCGCGAGCTGGGAGAGAAGCTGGGGATCCCCCATGACCTGGTGTGGCGGCACCCGTTCCCCGGTCCGGGGCTCGGAGTGCGCTGCCTGTGCGGAGACGGCGAAGGCGATCGGGTGGGGTTCGAGACGATCGGGCCAGTAGTAGAAGGAGTCGGACGTGACTTCGGGCTGGAGGCCCTGCCTCTTCCGATTCGTTCGGTCGGAGTCAAGGCCGACCTGAGGGCCTACGAGCACCCGGTCCTGGTCAGCGGACCCGCGGACTGGAACCGGTTGATCGAGGCGGCGTCCGTGCTCACGGCCGACGTGCCGGGAATCAACCGCTGCGTCTGGAACCTCGATCGCGAAACTCCGCGCACGGCCCAGCCGCTGCGCGCGACGATGACCCGTGATCGCCTCGACCTGTTGAGAGAAGCCGACCACATCGTCATGGAAGGCCTGCGCGCGCACGGACTGTACGACGAGATCTGGCAGTGCCCGACCGTGCTGATCCCTCTGGACTTGAAGGGTGACGGTGGAGAACTCGTGGTGATTCGACCCGTGTACTCCAAGCGCGCCATGACCGCCGCCCCGGCGGAGCTCCCCACGGCCCTGCTGGACGAATTCAGGGCCGGGATTCTGGGACTCGAGGGAGTATCGGGGCTGGCGCTCGACATCACGTCCAAGCCGCCGGGCACGATCGAGTGGGAATAGGGCCGTTCCGCGAGCCGAGAGGGAAATGAGAGAGAAGTCCCTACCTCAGCGCATCGCCACGCTGGTGCTGGTCGCGATCGTCGCGGCGACCCTGCTCCGGACGTACGATCGCCTGCGGTCGCCACCCGAGCCGGTCGCCCAGGAAGCCGTCGAACGCCCGGACCTGGTGAAGTGGGCCGTGCCCGGCTGTTACGCCGTGCGCGTGGACCCCTGGGAGTGGGCTCCCCCGATCCCGGATACGTCGGGCGTGGAGACGCCGGCGTTCCTCACGCCACCCACCCGGGTTCGGTTGACCGCGGACTCGACCGACCAGTGGCGCCGCGAGAGGGTCACGTACCGGGCGGTTCCGCTGACGGGCGATCACGATCCACGCGTCGGCGACTACATGCGCTGGGTGGTGCGCGCCGACACGCTATGGCTGATCTGGTCCGACGGGCGGGCAGGGGGTGGCCTGGCTCTGCGATCGGTGGGCGACAGCCTGCTCGGGCGGGCCCGGGTGTTCGATCGCATTCTGGATCTCGACGGCAGTTCCGCCGCTGCGGCCTGGAAGCTCGACTGCCTGACGCTCGAACGCCGGTCGACGGAACGTCGGCCGCGCCGCTAAGCCTGGGGCAGAGGTGTCCCTGTCTCCCGGGGGATTCGCATGGTCCTCAGCCACTCCTCGGACTGGTCGCACACCGTACAGACCCTGTTGAAAGCCGTGAAGCCGTGCAGGGCGACGTGAGGTGAGAGATTGTCCGGTTTCGGCGGCTCATCGTGCATGAGGTCCGTGGACAGGTACTTCTTGTTGCTGTCAGGGAACAAGGTCACGACCGTGGCGTCCTCGCCCAGGCGGTCCTGCAGCATCACCGCTCCTATGAAGTTGGCGCCTGAGCTGATCCCCACTCCCAGGCCCACCTCGATGGCCAGCTTCTGTGCCATGAGGATCGCGTCTCCGTCATCCACGTCGACGATCTCGTGCAACTCGGACAGGTCCACGATGGACGGAATGAACTCGTCGGACACTCCCTGGATGCGATGGTGTCCGGTCCGGCACCCCATCCGTAGCGTGGGCGAGTTCGAAGGTTCGAGCGGGTGGATCGTCGCGTCGGGGAAATGAACGCGGAGGTATCGACCGACCCCCATGACGGTTCCCCCTGTACCTACGCCCGCGACGAATGCATCCGGCCTCAGCCCATGCGAATCCAACTGGTAGTGGATTTCCGGGCCGGTCATCGACTCGTGGGCCTCGCAGTTGTCCTCGTTCGCGAACTGGCGGGGAAGGAATGCGCCGGGTGTCTGGTTCGCAAGTTCCTCAGCCTTCTCGATGCTGCCCAGAAATCCGCCTTCCTCCCGGGTCACGGGGTGGATGGATGCCCCGAACGAACGGATGAGATTCACTCGCTCCGTGCTCATCCAATCGGGCATGAAGATGGCGACCGGATGTCCCAGGGCCCGTCCCACGGCGGCGAACGAGATGCCGGTGTTGCCGCTGGTAGCCTCGATGATGAGGGCTCCGGGCTGGATCGTTCCCCGCTCGTACGCGCACCGAAGGAGGTGGAGGGCCATGCGATCCTTCACGCTCCCGGTCATGTTCAGGTTCTCGCTCTTGGCGAAGATGCGGCGACTCTCCCCACGAAACGTGTAGTCGACCGCGAGGAGAGGTGTATTACCGATGAGGCGGCGCAGGCCGTGAAAGCGGGCTGCGAGATCCGATGACATCGTGGTCATCGGGAGCCTCCGCGGTCCTCCGGCTCTGGCCGGTAGAGCACGACCGTTCGGCCGATCACCTGAACGAGGTGGGCATCCTCGATGCTCGACGCCAGGGCTTCTCCGGTGGCCCGGGCATCCGTCGGCGCCGAGTCGAGTACCTTCACCTTCAGGATCTCTCGCGTGTTGAAGGCCTCGCGCACCGCTTCGATAGCCCGCTCAGTCACTCCCTCCTTCCCGACCTGGAAGATCGGCTTGAGCGGATGAGCGAGGGACCTGAGCTCGGCGCGGCGATCCGGTGTCAGAGAGTCTATGGCGGCTGTTCCCGTTCGAGGACATGAAAGCGTCCAGGAAACATAGATGGGGACCGGCTGACACTCCAGCCGCCATCGGTCCGTAGGAGCAGTTGACCATCCTGCGTGTGAGGAGCGACCCATGAGTCCATCCGATCGGGCCACCGACGGCATCACCACACGCGAGTCCCTCGCGGCGCTCGCCTACTTCGCTCTCTACCTGGCCTTCAGCTTCTGGAGTCCCGGCTCGGAGATGCGCAACTACCTGACCCTGGTAGCGGGGCCCCTGGTCATGGTCGTTCTCCTGCGCGCGCGGGACCCGCTCACGCGCCGCCCCGCTCCGGTCCTCGCCTCGTTCGGACTGCGGCGTGGGAACCTGCGTACCGGCCTCGTCTGGGCCCTCGTCATCGGAGTCCTTCTCGGCCTGTTCCAGTTGACACAGAGGAGTGCCGGTCCCGAGCTGTGGGAGCTCATCCGCACGGGCAAGGCGCTGTATCTGTTTCCGCTCGCCGCGGCATTCGGTTTCCTGACCGCCGGTTTCACCGAGGAGTTCTTCTTCCGTGGCTTCCTGCAGACGCGAGTGGAGAGGCTCACCGGGTCGCCGTGGATCGCGGTTCTGCTGGTGACCGTGGCCTTCGGCCTGTACCACGTGCCGTTC
>JBDGXI010000170.1:0-4153 GCA_039584685.1 Gemmatimonadota bacterium
GGCGAGCAACTGCGTCCGACCGTGGACCTGTTCGGGCGGATCGGAAAGGTCGGGTTCAGAGGCAGCGCCTCGTACCGGAACGCGAAGAACTACTTCGCGCCCTCGGGCAGCTTTGGCGACATCACGCTGGACGACAATACCGAGGTGAACGACACGGGCGTAGAGGATCAGAACTACAGCCTCCTCCTCGACTACAGCTTCAACGAAGACCAGAACCTGTTCGTCAAGGGCGAATACTACAATGCCAAAGACGCGGGATTCGGGTACGTGTCCAACGCCGACCTGGGCACACCGGACGACGTTTCCATCGTGATCCAATACCCCGACCAGTCTGTCGGGAAGGTGACCGCCGGATACCGGGCCCAGGACCTGAGCTGGGGCATCGCGGACCGCCTCGACGTCAGCGGTTTCTACATGAACAACGAACGGGACCTGGTGCAGAACATCGGCATTCCGGACCTGTTCGGCCCCGGATCGGGCGTGACTCTCGACATCAACTCGATGAACTACACCGATATCTCGAGCATCGGGACGCGGGCGGAGGCCGCGAAATTGCTGGGCGGCAGGCACCTGCTTACTTACGGGCTGGACTTCTATCACGATGATTCGAAGAACACCGACCTGACCATCAGCACGCTCACCGGCGCGCCGTTCCCCACCGACCCGGAAGTCGACAACACGCCCAACGTGCCGAACGCCACGTACAACCGGTTCGGCGTCTTCGCACAGGCCGATTTTCAGATCGTACGCAAGCTCTCGCTGGTTGCCGGGGCCCGCTGGCAGAACGTTCGTTCCGAGACGAAGCCGACCGAGAACCTGGACAACCCGCTCGTGGTCGGGATCACGAACAACGCGCAGACGGTCGTGGCGTCGGCCAACGTCCTGTGGGAGGTGCTGCCGTCCCTCAACCTCGTCGGCACGGTGGGTCGCGGCTTTCGGGCTCCGAACATCATCGAGCTCTACTTCAACGGTCCGACGCCCGAGGGGTCCGGTTACCTGATTCCGAACACCGGCCTCGAGTCGGAGACCAGCCTGAACGTGGACCTCGGAGTCAAGTACTCGCGCCGTAACGTGTCGTTCGAGGCCTTCGTGTTCCGGAACGATATCCGGAACGGGATCCGGATCACTGCAGTGCCGGATTCCGCGATCAGCGAGCTGGATGTGTTCCAGAACCAGAACTTCGGCGAGCTCCTTTACCGGGGCTTCGAAGTGGGCGGGCAGTGGGCTCCGATCGTTGGCCTGCAGGTAGGCGCCGGCTTCAGCTTCCTCGATGCAGAGGACGTGCTGGACGAAAACAGCCCGATCGCGGACAGCTACCGCACGCGACTCAACGGCGATGTCACCTACCGCCGGCCCAGCGGTCAGTGGTGGGCATCGTACGACTTCCGATTCCAGGGAGAGAGCACCATCTGCACCGACACGAACGACACCTGCAAGGCCCAGGTGGTCCAGCCGGCCGTCGGCTACGTGCTTCCGTCGTTCAACGTTCACAGCGTCAGGGCCGGTCTCCGGATCGCGCAGATCGGGCGTACTTCTCACTACCTCACGGCGAGCCTGGAGAACTTCACGGACGCCCTGTACGCGGAGTTCTCGAATGCCACGTTCTTCCGGCCGCAACCGCGGAGGACTTTCCTGATCGGGTGGACCTCGACGTTCTGAGTTGGACGGCCGTCGAGAGAACAGCGCGAGGCGGGCTCCACGGCGTGTGGGGCCCGTCTTCGTTTGACGACCCGGGCACCGTCGGAATAGTGTGGCCCGGTATCTTTCGGCAGCCGCCCGGGAATCGGCGACGGTTGCTGCCACCACCACACTCACACCAGGCGGCACCAGACTCGTGAGCGCCTTCGTAGGGACCCAGGAACATCCGCTTCGCGTGGCCGTCGTCGGAGCCGGGCCGGCGGGCTTCTTCACCGTGGCCGCCCTCCTGAAGGCCCCGGACCTCACCTGCTCGGTCGACCTGTTCAATCGACTCCCTACTCCCTACGGGCTGGTGCGGGAGGGCGTGGCCCCCGATCACGCTTCCATCAAGAAGGTCACCGCCACGTACGATCGAATAGCGTCGGAGCCGAACGTGCGCTTCTTCGGCAACGTGACGTTCGGGGCGGACATCGATCGAGCCGACCTGCTGCGCCACTACCACCAGGTCGTCTACGCTGTCGGGTCGCAGGCAGACCGGCGCATGGGCATTCCCGGAGAAGACTTGCCGGGGAGCCACCCGGCCACCGAATTCGTGGCCTGGTACAACGGCCACCCGGACTTCGCGGATCGCTCGTTCGATCTGTCCCACGAGCGGGCCGTGGTGGTCGGGAACGGCAACGTGGCGGTGGACGTCGCCCGGATCCTCGTCACAGACCCGGAATCGCTGGCGGCCACCGACATCGCGGATCACGCCCTGGATGCCCTGCGGCGCAGCCGGGTGCGCGAAGTCGTGATGCTCGGTCGCCGGGGCCCGGCACAGGGAAAGTTCACGAGCGTGGAGTTGAAGGAGCTGGGGCGCCTGGCCGGCGTGGACGTGCTGGTTGATGCAGCCGACCTAGAGCTGGACGCGGCGAGCGAGGCGGCCGCGGCTGACGACCGGGCAGCGAGGCGCAACCTCGAGATCCTGCGGGACTTCGCCGACCGGGACCGTGCCTCCGCCGGGCCGACCGGCGCCGAGCGCCGCCTGGTTCTCCGGTTCCTGTCCTCACCTGTGGAGATCCTGGAATCCGACGGCCAGGTGGGTGCCGTGCTCGTGGAACGGAACCGTCTGGTGCAGACCGAGAGCGGGTACATTCGAAGCGAAGGCACGGGAGCGGTCGACACCCTGGCGGCTGGACTCGTCCTGCGTTCGGTGGGCTATCGCGGAGTCCCCCTGCCGGAAGTGCCGTTCGATGGCGAGCGCCACCTGATTCCGAACCTGGCCGGCCGCCTGACCCGGGAGCCGGGCGGGCCGGTCGTTCCGGGCGAGTTCGTGGCGGGCTGGATCAAGCGCGGGCCGAGCGGCATCATCGGCACCAACAAGCCGGACGCAGCCGAGACCGTGGCCGGCATGCTCACCGAAGTGGCGGAAAACCGGACGCGGACTCCCGAGCGACCGGAGCCGGCGGCCGTACTCGAGCTTCTCGAGTCCCGCGGGATCCGGTACGTGACGTTCGACGACTGGCGGAAGCTCGATCGAGTCGAGACCATGGAAGGCGGGAAGCAGGGACGACCTCGCGTGAAGGTCGTCAGAGTAGATCGCATGCTCGAGATCATGGGGAGGTAGGAGGTTTATGGAAGTCCGATCGCTCGGGGCGGAAGCCCCGCAGGTCACCTGTGTGGGCTTCGGTGGAATGCCGCTTTCCACGGCCGGCCGGCCCGACGCCGCGGAGTCCGTCCGTACCCTGCACGCGGCCCTGGACGCCGGCATGACACTGATCGATACGGCAGACGTCTATTGCCTCGATAACTCGGACATCGGGCACAACGAGCGCCTGATAGCGCGCGCCCTGCGGGAATGGCCCGGCGATTCCGACAGCGTCGTCGTCGCCACAAAGGGAGGTCTCACGAGACCGGACGGCCGCTGGGACAGGGATGCCCGCCCCGACCGACTGAGAGCAGCCTGCGAGGCCTCGCTCTCGGCGCTCGGGGTCGATGCGATCGACCTGTACCAGCTGCATGCCCCCGATCCGAAAGTGCCCCTGGAAGACAGCGTCGGTGCTCTCGCCGAGCTGCGGGCGGAAGGGAAGATACGGGCGGTGGGTCTATCGAACGTGTCCGTGGAAGAGATCCGCAAAGCCTCGGCGATCGTGCCCATCGCGAGCGTGCAGAACCGGCTCAGCCCCTTCTTCCGAGAAGCGCTGGGCGAAGGCGTGGTCGAGCACACGGCGCGCGAGGGAATGGGCTTCCTGGCGTACAGCCCCGTTGGTGGCGGGCGGCTCAACCGCAAGCTCCCGGATCACGCAGTGGTCGCGGAAATCGCTGGATCGCGCGGTATCTCGACGCACGCGGTGGTCCTGGCGTGGGTCCTCGGCCGGGCCCCGAACGTGATCGTGATCCCGGGCGCTCGGACCGCTGCGCACGCCCTCGATTCGATCGTTGCGGCGGGCGTGCATCTTACGGACGAAGAAGACCGGGCAATCGAGACGGCCGAGTTTTCGGTGGCCTGAGCCGTGAGTGAAGTATCATCGAATCA
>JBDGXI010000043.1:0-16545 GCA_039584685.1 Gemmatimonadota bacterium
GCAGCAACCGACCACCGACGCCGAAGGGAGCCTATCATGCTATACAAAGGACTCAAGTGCGCGAGCCTGGTGATTCTGTTGTTCGCGATCGGAGCATGCGACGGCAGCGCACTGACTGGACCCGACGTGAGTGGCGATGTGAACAGGGCGGCCTGCCTCCCCGCAGGCGACTACGCGGCAGGAGGCCTGTGCTCTTCTGAAAGTGACGAAGTTCAGGAACCCGCAGCCGCCGATCTGACGGACGAGGATTCGCATCCCAAGCCGAGCAAGTAGGTGAAGCGCGGGAGCCAGGGCGGCCGGCTACGGCCGGGTACGCGGCAGGGGCCGGAAGTCGGACTCCCACTCCAACGACTTTCGGTCCCAGTTTGCCAGGTCCGCGGCCGCGGCATACGTGCTCTCGAAGAAGGCCACCAGCATGTCGTCTGGCGAGGCAGCTGCGCGCACGGCACCGTAGGGCAGGGCGAACTCCCCCAGGTCCGGAAGCCAGAACGCCGCCTCGGGACTGACGGATGACTTGGCAAATCCCTCGGGCGTGGGGTAGGCGTACGCGTAGAAGATGGGATCGGGGGCCGCACGGTTTCCCGGCCAGAAGCCGGCGCTCGAGACCTCGTGCGAATACGCCTCCCGGGTGATCTCGTCCGGTAGGTGGGGGATACCGCCGGGGTGCTGCGGTGCCTCCCGGCCCGAAAACCGCGTCACCGCGAGGTCGAAGCTTCCCCAGAAGAAGTGAACCGGACTGACCTTACCGGTGAAACGCGCGCGGAAAGCCTTCATGGCGCGATCGGACTGAACGAGCGCGCCCAACAGCTGGTTCACGTGCTCGGTGTCGTAAGTCCCGTGAACCTCGTCGTCCGGGAAGGGGATCGGCTCGGGAAGCTCGTTGGGTACTGGGTGGATCAACACGTCGATGCCCATCTCTGACAGGGTCCCCATCACCTCGCGATAGAACTGCGCCACACTCTTGGGCTCAAGCGCGAGAGACTGCGTCTGGCCGTCACTGGTGCGTATCGGGAGCCGATGATCGACGAAGTCGAAGTCGATCTCGAACGTTCGACCCTTGATCGGGATCGGCGAAGTCGTAAGGCCACGCGAGGTCACGTACAGCGGCACGCTCCACGAATGGTTGACCCACGGAGAGAGCTCCATGCGTATCTTCCCTACGATCTGCGCCCACATGTGCAGTGTCTCCAGCGTGTCCGTCCACTCCGAGTGAGGAAGTTCCGGCCAATCTGTAGGGTCCGACGCTTGCAGAGGCTCGATGGGACTCACGTGTCACGCTCCCTCTCGATTGATGGGTGGGTCAGAGGTCGAAGATCATCCCGCGACCGTTCTCGCGGTGTTCCAGAACGGCACGACGAAGGTGATACTCTGGTCTTCCGGCGAGACGATCGACGGTAATCGGCTGGATCCGTCGCTCATGCTCCGACATCGACAAAGCGCGGGACGGTCGCCCCAAGCGGTCAACCGTATGATCCAACAACCAGCTGTCACAACGGAAGTTAGAAACGCGCCCGGGAGAATTCGAATCCCCAACCTCCTGATCCGTAGTCAGGTGCTCTATCCAGTTGAGCTACGGGCGCTCGCGTGAAACGCGGCGTTGCGCGTGAGGACCGCGCTTTCGCCGCGTCTTTCTGTCCGGCAGGCATGCCCAGGAGAGGATTCGAACCTCCACGCCCCAAAGGGCACTAGCCCCTCAAGCTAGCGCGTCTGCCAATTCCGCCACCTGGGCAAGTGCTCGGGGGGGGAGTCGAACCCCCACGGGATATTATTCCCACAGGGTCCTGAACCCTGCGCGTCTGCCAATTCCGCCACCCGAGCGTACGCTTCCCATGTCCTCAGCCCGAGTGGGCCCGGCGATCGCCTCCAGGATCCTGAGAAGACTTACCCCCCGCGTTGCGGACCGGTACGATCTGATCGACTTTGACCGGACCCCGCCTGCGAAGGGGTGGGTAATCTAACGGGGAAGTCCATGCGCGCAAGCGAGGCCGTACCCTCCCGGGAGAGACGGATGAGAACCAGCCCTATCACACCCTTCCTGGCGTTCCTGATCGTCTCGACGGGGGCTTCGGATGTTGGCGCACAGGAGCGCGTTTCGATGTCGATAGACGGGTTCAATGGCATGTCCTGGGGATCTTCAGATGCCGATATCGTTGGGGAGTTCGGCGACCCGGCGCAGGTCGATTCGCTGGACAACGGAATCGTGGTCCTGTCCTATCGCGAGTCCCTGCTCGGTGAACCGGTGGTGAGCCTGTACGCCATCCTCGGCGGGTATGGACTGGTCAAGGGTCAGCACACGGTGAAGCTGAAGCCTGAGAAGGGAAACTGCGAGGGCCAGTACCGGGTGTACCGCGACCATGTGACGCTGACCTATCCCCTGATCGCTCCGATCGAGAACTACGATTATCCGTTCACGGACGATTTCTGCACCGCGATCCGGAACGGGAACGGCGAGTGGGGCAACCAGTGGACGGATCCGTCGAGCGGATCCGTGGCCACCGTCATCGTCCAGAGGGGGACGGACGAGGTGAGGCTGATCTACGAGTCCGCGACGTTCATAGACTGGCTCGGTTCCCGGCAATAGAGAGGACTAGGGCGATTCCGGGGCCGGATCGTCCAGACGCCTGGCGCAACCGGTCAGTTCCTCGCCGTCCACTGTCACGGCCGCGCGCATCGGATGGACGGCGTCGGCCATCGTGTCCTGGCAATCGAGCTGCGAGATCCTGATCTCGATCTCGCGTGCGCCATCCGCGGTCTCGATGGGACCGTACACCCAGGTCTTCGAGTCTCCCGCGGCGGTGCGAGGAGCTTCGTACGCGAACGCCACCGGTTCGCCTCCGAGGCGCGTATAGACGATCTCGTCTCCAGCCTGGATCACGACGTTCCAGAACGGCTCGTTGCCGAACGCGCGTAGGGCCGGGAAGTCAGGCTCGGCCGGAGCGCAGCCGAGAACGAGCACGATCGGGGCGACGGCGACCGACCTCCAGCGCATGTTTTCCTCCCGTTGGATGCGTCCGCCCCAGACGGCCATCATCTTGGTGTGGCGGGTACCTCACTAAGTTATGTTGCTTGAGTCCTTAAGCGCAGGACCGTCGAGGTTGCTGTCAGACATCCCGGAGACTCGTTGACTCCACCGCTGCGATATCGCCCGGGCCCGAAGGCCTGGATACTCGCCGCTCTACTTGGCCTGCCCGTCGCGTCGGCGAACGGCCAGGAGACGCCGCCGGCTCTCTCGGACACCATTGCCCCGGTCGTGGACTCGATCGCGATCATCACGCAGAACGTCTTCACGGACGAAGAGGCGGAGAACACCGGCATCTTCCGATTTGCCAACAAGCTGCGCTTCAAGACACGCGAGTGGGTGGTCGATCGCGAGCTGCTCATGAGAGTCGGCCAGCCCTACGATTCGCTTCTGACCGAGGAGACAGAGCGCAATCTGCGCAGTCTGGGGCTGTTCGCTGAAGTGAGCGTGGACACCGTGACCGAGAACGGCCAGCTGGTCAGCACCGTGCGGACCCGCGACGCCTGGAGCACGCAGCCGCTCATCGAGCTCAGCTTCCAGTCGGACGGGACGATCACGGGTCGCCTCGGGCTGACGGAGACCAACATCTTCGGTACCGGCAACTACGCTCACATCGCCTACCGGAAGGACGTGGATCGCGATGGGATGGAGCTTTCGGGTGAGCTGCGCCGACTCGCCGGTACCCAGGTGAACGTGGGCGGGCAGTACTACAACCTGTCCGACGGGAACTGGGGTGACTGGTTCATAGGCGACCCGTGGCGGTCCTTCAACGACAGGCGCGCCATCGTATACGCCGGGGACGCCGCGGATCGGCAGGCCATCCAGTACCGGGTCGAGTCGAGCTCCGTCCGGGACACGACCCGATACTGGCACGAGAACTACTCGCACCGCGGAATCCTGGGCTTCGCCACCAATGCCACCCCCCGGTACTACACGCGGTTCGGGGTGATCGGGGAGATCAGGAACCAGAAGTACGTGCTCGTGCAGGACACCTCCCAGCTGGTCCCGGATACCGTGCTCGCCTTCGTCGGGGTGTTCGGCGAGTACCGCCGGTCCGAGTTCCGGGTCCTGCGGTTCATGAACGGGTTCGCCGAGGAGGACATCGACCTCAGCGCCACCGTATCGCTCGGGCTCAACATCGCTCCGAACGCCTTCGGATATGACAGCTTCGGCCTCGGCCCTTCAATGTTCCTGCAGGCGGGAGGCTCGCTGGGAGAGGGGTTCGTTCACGGCAAGCTGAGCGCCAACGGTCTGTTCAACGCGGCCGGACTCGATTCCGGGCGGGTTAACCTCGCCGTGACCGTCGCCCAGAAGCTCGCCCGGCGGCACGCCACGGTGCTGCACGCGCGCGCCGGGATGATGGAGAATCCTCCCCCGAGTGGGGAGTACGACCTGGGGTTCGCGTTCCCGCCGCGGAGCTGGGAACCGCACTCGTTCGTCGGAACCCGGTCGCTGTCGGGCACGCTCGAGCACCGCTGGTGGGCGATGGACAACGTGCTCAACCTGTTCGGCATCGGGCTCGTGGGCTTCGTGGACTACGGCGGGGCCTGGTACGAGGACCAAGCCCCGCGGTGGGGTGGAGCTGCGGGCATTGGAATCCGCACGGGCTCATCTCGCGGATCGGCGGCCGACACAGGGAGAATCGACCTCGGATATCGCTTCGGGCAGGACGTGACCGGCAGCCGATGGGTGATCAGCTTCGGGTCGGGCTGGGCCTTCCCGTAGCTCTTACAGCATGTTCTTGATCCAGCGGCTCGTCTTCCACTCGAAGCCTTCGTAGCGCGGCAGATACTGGTCCAGCACCTCCACGTCATCGATCCAGCGCGCCGCACCGGCCAGGATCACCGCGTCGAGAAAGCCCGCCATCGAGCCCTTGCCCGAGATCAGGAGAGCGACCTCGCCGTCCATGAGCATGGACCGGTAATCCATGTTCGGGGAGCCCACCATGTTGTAGATGGCCGCCGTATCTTCGTCATCTTGGGTGAGAAAGCGGTTTACGGACTCGACCAGTGCGACGAATTCCGGGCGCAGCGCTCGGCCCAGCTCCTTCGCGCTCCGGTATCCTTCGACGGTCTCCTCCGAGATTACGTCGCGGACGCGCTCCTCGGCGTACTTGAGCACGAACGGGCGCCACTCGGGCGCGGCCAGCAGGGCCCGGAGAACGCTGGCCGAGACGAACAGGTTGGTCTTCAGGTGGAGCTTCGGTCGGCGGTCCTCGACGTCCTCCACGATGTAGCTGATCTCGAAATCGGGGAAGATCGAGTCGGCGTTGGCAAAGATGGGCTCCCAGTCCTCGGGGATCTGGAGCGTTTCCCGCAGCCATGGGATCCTCAAGCCATCAGCCGCCGCTTGCAGCCGTGCCGGCACGTTGGCGACGTCGATGTCCGTGTCGTACAGGCCGACTCTATACTGGCCACCCACCGCCTCGATCTGATCCTCCATCTCGTGGCGGAAGATGATTGCGCGCTCGAACATCTCGTTGGCCCGGGAGAGCGTCATGAAGGCCTGGCCCGGAGCGTTACGCTGCGAGGGGTGGATGATCAGCACCCTGGCCCCGCGCAGGCAGCTTCCCGCGAGCATCGAAGCCCACAGCGGACCGTGCCACAGCGAGTCCGGCAGGATGAGCACCATTCCGGGCGGGGCGAGCGTGTACAGCACCGCCCTGGCCACGTTGATCGGCTTGGCCTCGTAGCCCGTCTCGGAGTGCATTTCCAGCGCGCGGATTCCACCCAGGTTCTCGGTCTTGTACGCCTCGACCCGTTCCCAGTAGTCGTCGGCGAAGTCCATCGGCTTGAGCGGCGGCGGGATCTCCTCCGGCCGGAACCCCTGGTTGAGAAGTAACTCCCGCGCTGCATTCTTCATGTCGAGAGCGGACGGCCCCCGCAGCATCACGGCACGGTCCTCCCACGTCGGACCCATGTAGTGCTCGCCAATTCCCATACCGGAGTACATGACCATACCCTTGTACGGATCGGCCTCCGTGATGTCGTAGAAAGCGATCTTGCGGTGATCGCGCATCACGTTGTCCGGCCACGAGACCACGGGGAATGGTTCACTGGCCCAGTACGTGGGATCGGCGGGATTCGTGATGCTGACGTTGACCTTGATCCGGTTGCGCAGCCACTCCTTGCCGTACTGGCTGGCCTCGGCCTGCAGGAGTGTCGAGCCCGCGACCGCCTCACGGAGGGCGGCCTGACTCGCCCGTAGTGTGTCCGCCATCCACTCGTAGCCCGAAGGGAAATCGAACTCGTAGTGCATGGGGTCTTCGAGATAGCTGACCCAGCGCCGCGCCTTGTTGATCTCGTAGTAGTGCTGGTCCATGAACAGGAAGTACAGCGCCAGCTTTCCGGTCCGGTCGTAGTCCCGCACCTGCTTAGCGAGCGTCTGGATGTACAGGTTGGTGTGGAACAGGCCGACCCGGTCGGGATCGCCGGCCGCGTTGATGCCCCGGAAGTCGTGGATCCACAGGACGTGGTAGTCCTCGGCGCTTTCGAGCGCATTGGCAAGCTCGAACTGGAACTGCGAGTTGATGACGTACGCCCCCCGGTTCCCGTCGTAGAACTTCCGGTCGAGGGCCCGTTCCAGGATCCGATCCAGCTCCGGCCCCGAGTCGTGTTCCTCGGGAAGCAGGCCGAACTGCAGAGGGAGCCACACGAGGCGCTCGTCCTTCCACACGTTCTTGTTGAAGGCCCGGACTTCCTCGATACCGTCCAGCATCCGCTGGAACACCCATCGAACGGCCGCCAGCCGATCGATCGGAACGCGCTCCGAGTGAATCGCCCAGCGGCTGAACGCACCGCCGGCGCGTGCCGAGAACTCGCGGGTCGAGTCATTCTGTTTTTTGACGCCGAGGAGTCGGTTGTACGGGAAGAGCACCCGGTCGAGAAGAATCTCCCTCGCCTGCGCCGCGACCTCGCGCCCCAGGGCGCTGCTCTGGCCGAAGGGCATCGGCTCGCCGGACACGGCGACCGAGAACGCCCGTTCGATTTCGGCGTGGAACGCCCTCACTTCGTCCTCGGCCGAGTGCCCGCCGCCGAAGAGGGGATCCGGAGCGGCGAGCCGGTCGCGCATCTCCTGTACGTCGGCCGTGAAGTTCGAGACGGCCTGCTCCCGGGTCCGGCCTCGCTGGTCGAAACCCGGCGTGACGAATCGGTTGATCCACCAGGCCAGCTCTGTGGCATTGTCGAGCGCTTCGACAAGCGTGGGATCGGGATCGTCGAATGGAAGCGGGTCGGGCCGGACGGGCTCCAGCTTCACGGCGATCGTCGCCGGTCGGGTCTTCCCGCGCCACGGCTGATTGATCGGAAGCTTCACCCCGATGTTGAACGAGTTCCCCCTCGCGGGCAGCCAGTCGATCGTGAGCAGACCGCCCCGGCCCAGCAGGCCGCCACGGCGCACGGGCCCGGCGAACCGGAGGAGGAACGGCAGGTCTCCGTCCCGGAAATTCCAATCCACACCGAATCCCAGTCGCAGAAACGGTATGTTGGCGAGGGCCCGCAACCCGCCGTCGATCCGGCTGCCCTGCATCCCCCCGTATACTTCCCCGCCGAGCATCAGGCCACCCACCACCGGATTCATCAGGTCCTTGTCCACCCCGAGATCGACATAGGCCGTCATGTCCGAGGCGTCGCCCGGGTAGTAGCTCCCCAGCGATCCTCCTCCGTACGGCTTCCACAGCGGAGGCTGGCCGATCGAGATGATCTCCCCGCCCTCTTCGGGCGGAAGAACGACCTGAGCTTCAGTCGGCGCCGCACACACCGCGAGGAGCAGGGCAGACGCAATGCCGAGAAGGCGTTGGCGCATCGTTACCTCTCTGGCGCTGGTTAGGCTGGGAATTGTCGCTCTGTCGGGCCTGTGGCGCAACGTGAATGCGTTGCCATCGGGGGCTCGCAGCCGCAACGTGTGGCGACACGGCACACGGTCTCACGGACCCGTACGGGAGGCAAGCCTGGTTCGACTGGTCGGTCGCCTCAGCGCGACCCGACGCGTCTTACGCCCGCCGGCCACGTTGATCCTGGCCGCATTCGCCTTGACGATCTGGCCGGGTTCGGCGTCACATGTCCGCGCCCAGGAGGTCAGCGGATCGGACGGCGCGACCGTCGCGGGAGCGGCTCTCGGTCTGTATGCCGGCGCAGCGCTCGGAGGCCTGTCGGCCATCATTCCGTGCAACCAGACCATGGCCGGGATTTCGTGTGTGCGAGCTGTAGCTACGATCGGCGCGGGAATCGGGCTGGCATCCGGTCTGACCCTCGGCGGACAGGACGCCGACGCCGTGTGGCACGCCTACGAGAGGGCGGGGGTCGGCCTGGTCGCCGGCTCAGTGGCCGTGCTGGCTCTCAAGCCGTTCGTGGACAGGTGGAGCTGGGGCGACGTGGGGGCGGGAGCCGTCATCGGCTCATCCATCGGGGCAGGCGGGTCCGGGGCGTGGATTGGACTCGTGATCGGAACCGGCGTCGGCATAGGCCTGTGGCAGCTGATCCCCAGCGTGGAGCTGCCTGACGCGATCGGTCTCGGACTCATCGGAATGGCGGCGGGCGGATTCACCTCGTGGATCATCCGTGCCGTGAACGCGGGTGATGAGTCCGCCACCACCGACTTTCCGCTTCTCCGGTTCGACGTGGGGGTGCCTTGGTAGCCGCGCGCCGGGTCCGTGTTGAGGCCAGGACGCGACGGCGTCTCTGCGCGGTCATCCGGGTCGGCCTGGTCGGAATATTGACGTCAGGCTGCGCCGTGTCGCATAGCATGCAGGGGGTCCGGGCTGGCGAATCCGAGGACTTCGCATGTGCGGCCAGGTCCGCGGGTGACGGCGAAGCCGTGCGCTGGATCCGACCCGAGCGGGAAGCGGATCGTCGGACCCTGGCCGCCTGGTGCTCGGCGGTAGGCCCCGTCGAGTTCATCCCCGAACCCGCACGTCACCAGCCCGCGCCAGCCGCGGACTCGACGCTCGCGGTCGGCACGTGGAACGTCCACGTGGGCGGCGGCGACTTGCCCGGATTCCTGCGCGCCGAAATGGGATTCGAGTGCGGCGTCGACGGCCCGACAGGATTCAGAGCACACTTCGTCCTCCTGGTCCAGGAGGCGTACCGGGCGTCTGCCACCGTGCCCGTTGCGCCGGAGGGCGCGATCGTCTCCGACCGGATCGCCAGCCGGCCGCCGGACGGGCCGCGCCGCGACATCGTGCAGGTTGCGGAAGAGTGTGGGCTGGCCCTGTTCTACGCCCCATCGACCAGGAACGGAAAGGAAGCCGGAGAGGCGGGTCGCGAAGACCGCGGCAGCGCGATCCTCTCGACCCTGCCCCTGTCGAACCCGGTGGCCGTGGAGCTTCCGCTGGAAGCCCAGCGTCGGGTCACCGTAGCGGCCGACGTCCACGGGCCGGAAGAGTCGCGGCTTCGCGTCGCGAGCGTTCATTTCGACGTGGCCAGCAACGTCCTGCGCGTCCTCAGCACCGGCGGATCGATGCGCGTGCGCCAGAACGACGGCCAGACCGAGGCGCTGGATTCGCTGGACCCGCAGGGAACGCTGCCCATCATCGTCGGCGGTGATCTCAACACGTGGTCCTCCCGCGAAACGGTGATCCAGCGCATGCTGGTGACCTACCCAGATTCACCCGATCCGGGTCGAGAGAAGACGAGGGGAAACTGGCCTCCGGACCACCTGTTCTTCAGGGCCGGGACCGGACCGTTCGACCTGGTGGAGGGCTCCTACCGGGTGGTCGTGGATGATCACGGCTCGGACCACAGGGCGAGATTGGCCGAGTTCGTGTTGCGCTGAGCTACGGTCCCGCGGCCTCGCGTCTGTCGTCCAGCCTGAAGACGTAGGTGGCGAGCACCCAGACCACGACGAACACCGAGATTCCAGAAAAGATCACGTCGCTCAGGAAGTGACCTCCCTGCACGATGCGCCCGAGCCCCGCGACCAAACCGAGCGCTGCTGCAGCCGCGAAGATCAGGTTCCGGCGCCGGCTTGCTGCCACGGCGAATCCCAACGCGGCGAGCCAGAACACGACCGATGGGTGACCGGCGACGAACGAGCAGTTGCGCTCACACTGGTCCGTCGGTTGCAGCGCCGGAGTGAAGTGCTTCTGGCCCGCGAATTCCGTCACGTCGCGGGGGCGCGCCCGCCCCCAGTTGTCCTTGAAACCCGCGTTGACCACCAGGCCCGGACCGATCGCGAGCGCCGCCAGGACGAACAGCAGGAAGCGGTTCGAAAGAGCCCCGTACTGGCGCTTGCGGACCAGGTTGTGGATCAGGAGGAGCAGGCTGCCGACGCCCACCGTGATGGCGATGATCGGAATCGACTCGTAGATGGCGACGGCCCACCAGGCATCCTTCAGGTGGAAGCCACCGGCCGGTTGGTAGAACAGCCCGGACATCCACAGGTCGATATCCGGGAAGACGCTGAACACGACCGCGGCGACGATCGCGGCAACGAGCAGCGCGCGGCCCAGGCCTGACTTCACCGCCGTGTATCCGACCTCAGCCGCCGACCCGCGTGAGCTCGTCGTCGATTACCCGCGAGACGACGTTGAACGGTTGCGCGCCGGACAGGAAGCGACCGTTGATGAACAGGGCGGGCGTGCCGGTGACGCCGGCCTGCCGCCCCGCCTCCATGTCCGCTGCGACCTGGCCCTGATACTCGCGCGCGTCGAGGCAGGCATCGAAGGCCTCGGTGTCGAGCCCGAGGTCGGCGGCCATCGTCTTCAGCTCGCCCGCACCCGCCTTACCCCGCACTTCGAAGATCGCGTCGTGCATCTCCCAGAACTTGCCCTGCGCGTCGGCGCACAGCGAAGCCTCGGCGGTGATCTGGGCGTTCGGGTGAATGGCGTTGAGCGGGAAATGACGGTAGACGATCCGCACCTGATCGCCGTACGTCTCGCGCACCTGCTCGAGGGTCGGCAGCACACGCACGCAGAACGGACATTCGAAGTCAGAGAACTCCACGAGGGTGATGGGCGCTTCAGCCGGGCCCTTGCTCGGGCCGATCGCCTCTACCTCGATACGGGTGGGCTCCAGGTAGTTGACGATCTCGTACTGCGAACGGAGCTGGGCCAGATAGATCTGCATCGATGCGCCGCGCTGCTGGCGGGTGAGGAAATCGATGATCTGGGGAGCGACGCTGTCCCGAGGAGCGTCGTTCAGCTGAGCCCGATACGCGTTATAGACCGAGTCGATCTGTTCTTCGCTGGGCTCGTTCAGTTTCGCCAGGACTTCCCGGGACACCAGAGAATCCTCGTCGATTCCCTCTTTCTCTGCTTCCAGGTCCACGAGTTTCCTGTCGATGGCCTGATCCAGGGTGCGCTGCGTGATGTCAAACAGTTGCTGCTTCGCCTGGATGAACTGGTCGGGAGCGATCTCCTCGACTTCCTGGCGGGTGATCTCGTAGCCGCCGACGTTGGCCAGAACCTCGCCCTGGGTGGCCTGCGGCAGGACATTGGCCGACTGAGGCCTCGAAATACCCCACGTGATGAGCGCCGTGAAGGCTACAAGGGCAAGGACGGGCCAGATTCCGATCTTCATTTCGATTCCTTCTCTATGGCTCACAGCATGTGGTTCGTTCGCAATATCGGCGGGCGAACCTAACGATCGCCGCAAGCCTCAACAACTTGGCAGTGGGCGGCGTTCCGGTGGAGCAGCAAGATCGGGGCCGGCTCCAAGGCCATCGGCGATCAGCTGTGATGGAACGGTCCGGTAGCTACATCCCGGTGCGGCGCAGCTCCCTATCGAGCGCCTCGGCCACGACCTCGAACGCCACCGCTCCCCCTTCGATGGGGATGCCGTTGACGAACAGGGCCGGCGTACCGTTCACACCGGCCGTCTGTCCAGCCATCGGCGTATGGTTCGGCCGCCTCACATCCGGTATGATCGGATTCGACGTTTTCGGGAAAGCACGTAGCGGCGGTATCACTGAAACGGAGGCTCACATGTCCGGCACGTTTGACATGTCGAAGGTGCAGCGCGGCGCCCGCGTCCGGCGGTCGCCCTTTTTCGAGGCGACGCTGCGCGACGGCTGCTGGGGATATACGGTGTACAACCACATGTTCCTGCCGATCGGGTATGCCGACCTGGAATCCGAGCACCGTCGCCTCCTCGAAGACGTGACCGTTTGGGACGTGAGCGTGGAGCGGCAGGTGGAGATCAAGGGGCCGGACGCCTTCGAGCTCACCAACATGTTGACCCCGCGCGACCTCACCAAGTGCGCCGTCGGACAGGGCAAGTACGTGATCCTCACGGCGGAGGATGGCGGTCTCGTCAACGACCCGGTCCTGCTGCGGCTGGGAGAAAACCACTTCTGGCTCGCCCTGGCCGACAGCGACGTGCTGCTGTGGGCCAAGGGGATCGCATACAATTCGGGCCTCGACGTCGAGATCTGCGAGCCCGATGTGTCCCCCCTGCAGGTGCAGGGCCCCAAGTCGAGGGAAGTGGTCAGCGCGCTTTTCGGAGACGAAGTGCTGGACCTGAAGTACTACTGGTTCCTGGAGACGGAAGTGGACGGCATCCCCGTCGTGGTCACCCGGACGGGATGGACGGGCGAGGTGGGATACGAGATCTACCTGCGTGACGGAAGCCGCGGCGTCGAGCTGTGGGATCGAGTGATGGAGGCCGGCAAGCCGTATGACATCGCTCCCACGGGCCCCTCGGATATCCGGCGGATCGAGGCCGGAATCCTGAACTACGGGATCGACATGACGATCGAGAACAATCCGTTCGAGGTCGGCCTCGGGTGGCAGGTGAACCTGGACCAGGCGGCCGACTTCGTGGGCCGCGAAGCGCTGACCCGGATCAAAGCCGAAGGTGTGAGCCGAATTCTGGCCGGCGTGGAGATCGGCGGCGACCCCCTGGACCTGAACATGGACCGCTGGGCGGTGTTCTCGAACGACTCGCGTGTGGGACACATCACGTCTGCCGTGTTTTCCCCCCGACTGGAACGGAACATCGGCTACGCCATGATACAGACCGAGAACGCGGCACTCGGTACCCGGCTGCGGGTCCAGACACCGGCGGGCATTGAAGAGGCCACGGTGGTCGAGAAGCCGTTCGTCGATCCGACGAAGGAGATTCCCAAGTCCTGATGTGGCCCGGGCTGTGGGTCGCACGGCACCGGGCGACTTGGCGTCGAGGCGAAGCCGAGACATTCAGGAGGGCTTCAAGAAGTGGCCAAGAGACTCATTACCCAGAACCGGTGTCGCTGACATACGCTCTCGCTGTCTGCGCAGCGCTCCCAGAACGAGCACGCCTGACGCCTCGCTTTGACGCGTGCGCCTAGTACTAGTTTCCTGTATACTTGGAACGTTCCCCCTGCACTGCGGTCTTACGACCATCTCGCCAGTTACCCCCTGCTGGAAGCCCGGCCCGCCGAGAGGAGGAGTCTCATGCATAAGCTCGCCATTCCATTCCTGATCGCTGTCGGCACAGTCGGCCTGATTTCACCCGGCCACGCTCAAGAGCTCTCGACGCAAGAGTCGATTAGAGTCGGGACTTTCGATTCTCGTGCCGTCGCGATCGTGTACTACCAGTCTGAGGGACAGCGGCAGTATCGACGCGGTCTCAGAGAGCGATACGAGGCCGCAGAGGAAGCGGGGGACGAGTGGCGGATCATGCAGATGGACGCGCTGTTTCCAGCCCTTCAGCACAGGATGCACCAGCAGGGTTTCAGCACCGGTTCCATCAGGGAGATCATGGAGACCATCAGCGGGTCGCTTGCCGAGGTAGCGAGGGACGCAGAAGTGTCGGCCATCGTGTCCAAATGGGAGATTCCCTTTGCGAGCGAGGCCGTTGAGCTGGTCGATCTGACGCCGCAGATCGTGGCGCTGATCGATCCAGGTGAGCGGGCGCTTGGCGTGGTCGAGGATTTGGAGGCGAATCCACCCGTTCCCATGGAGCAGCTGCTGGCGCAAGAGGAGGGCGGACGCTCCGTTGCAGAGGCAATTCGCCCCATAATCGATGAGCAAGGCGTCGAAGCCGGAGTCGAGCGTTACCGCGAACTCCAGGCGGAAACTGTGCAGCACCATCGGAAACTCAGAGAGGCCCGCCAGGAGGAGTACGATTTCAGTGAGGGACAACTCAACGACCTGGGATATCGGTACCTCACCCAGGGCCAGATTGAAGTCGCCATCGAGCTCTTCGAGTTGAACGTCGAGGCATATCCAGACGCCTTCAACACGTACGACAGTCTCGGTGAAGCCTACATGGAAGCGGGGCAGACAGAGTTGGCAGTCCAGAACTACGAACGGTCGCTGGAACTCAACACGGGCAACGAAAACGCTCGGGAGATGCTTAAGCGTATGGAAGCGGGGGGCACGGACGAAGGTTGAGGCAGAGATAGGTCACCGGCGGTCGGTGGTATACCGGCAAGACCCCCGTTGTCTGCTTTCCACGCAGAGAGAGAGAGAGAGAGAGAGAGAGAGAGAGCTAAAGAGTGAATAGTGCTGCGCGACGCTTTACACTATTGACGAAGGGTCAGTTCTGGCGCGTGGTATTGGCTCTGCGGAGTTGTACTTATGAAACGGTTCGTGATCATCCCATGCCTTCTCCTTGCTGCTTGCGGTGAGGGAGACGCGACAGGGCCGAATTGGAGAGACGGAGGACTGCACGTAGCTGAGGTAGACTCCGAGGTAGACTCAGTGGCGGTTCCGCAGACTATCAGGATCTCGGACACGTTGTCTGTGCAGCTTTGGGCGTCTCTCCGCGAACCGACTGGCAGACCGGCTTTCTCACATTTTGAAGTCGTGAGGGCTAATCACCGGCTCGATCTGACCGTCTGGGCTCGGGTAGACCTGTGGATTGGGTCGGGACCCATGCCTCCAACAAGCTTCACAGTGCTTGACGGTGATTTCTACCATGAGCCACCGCCATTCTCTGTCGGCGACTTCGAGGTCGTGATCTGGCGACCCGATGGATCGACGACGGTCGATACCGTACTCGTGACGGACGGTCCGTAGCATTGGTGGAACCCGGTAATCTCGCCAAGGCCAGTGGGCGAAGACGCCGGACGGTACCGTGGGAACGGAGGCGAAGCGCACCGAAGTGTTTCAGCGACGCGGCGGACAGTGGGTCCTTATCGGCGCACAGAGCACGCCGGTCACTCCGGCGGACGCAGCGCCGTATCGCACAAGGTAGAGAACACTGGTACAGCCCGACTAATGACGGCACGGCCGGCGGCGGGCGAGGTGGCAAACCTCTGTTTTTGACAGGCAGCCGTTCCTTAATTTATGATCGAAATATCCGATTTTTGTCTCGTCCCACGACGCCTGGAGGTTCCGCATGAGAGCCCGTGTCGCCGCAGTGTTTTTGACCGGCCTGTTCCTCGCTGCTTCTTCCCTCCAAGCGCAGGAGAAGCAGATCAAGAAGGCGATGAGCGCGGCTCCGGCCTCGATCTCTGCCGAGGCGACAATCATGGACGGTGAAGGAAACGTGCTCAAGGAGGGCACGAACGGGTGGACCTGTATGTCAAGCGCATTAGGTCCCATGTGTCTTGACGCGCCCTGGATGAACTGGATGGAGGCTTACACGGGCAAGACTGAGCCGACGTTCACGAGGACCGGCTTTCTGTACATGCTCCAAGGCGGTGCCGAGGGCAGAAGCAATACCGATCCCTTTGCGACCGAGGCGACGGCAGAGAATGAATGGCTCCCGCCCAGCGGTCCGCTCATCGCGATCATCGTGCCGGACGCGGCGGCGCTGGAAGGTCTGCCGACTCACCCCGATGATGGCGGGCCGTGGGTGATGTATAGGGACACGCCCTACGCACACATCATGGTGCCAGTCAAGGACTAGCCGGTAACCTGCAAGACAGAACACCGGGGCGCGGTCCTAACCGCGATCCCCCAGCGCCCGGTAGTCTCGCCAAGGCTCGAATGCCTGCGGCGGCACGCCGGGCGCTTCGGTTTGGTGCAGCGCGGTTGACAGAAGGCAACCGGTTGTACGTTTGTAGACCTGTTGGTCTCGCGACCGAGTAGACGGAGGGTGCAACGCTTGCCTAAGGAGGTGATGGTGGCCGCTTACTTCATTCTCACGCAGACCGTCATGGATCAAACGGCGTATGCGGAAGAGTACATTCCCGGCGTCATTCCCTTCCTGGAGAAGCACGGGGCAGAGGTGCTGGTGGCTGCCTTCGAAACGGAGGCCCTTCAGGGAGAGCCCGCCGACGGTGCCGTGGTTCTGCGGTTTCCGTCGGAGCAGGCGGTGCGGGACTTCGTGAACGATCCCGACTACCGCGCCCTGAAGGATCTACGTCTTCGAATCACCACGAACGCCAGTGCCTTAATGGCGCCGGAGTTTCAGTGGCCCGAGAGCTAACAGAGTCCATCGATTGACAGGCGCCCGGTTGTCTCGCCAAGGCTGTCAGACACAAGCGCAAAAAGACAGCCGCACCGTAAATCACGATGCGGCTTGATCTTTCCAGAATGCGCCCGACAGGATTTGAACCTGTGACCTTCTGCTCCGGAGGCAGACGCTCTATCCAGGCTGAGCTACGAGCGCTTGTCTGGCTTCGTGAACGCGTTGCATCTCATCGTCGTTGCTCGCTAC
>JBDGXI010000171.1:0-4668 GCA_039584685.1 Gemmatimonadota bacterium
CGCAGCAGCTCGTCGTCCCACGGATGCCCCTCCGCGAGGAGTTGCCGAAGCCTCACGAAGTCCACCTCACGCTGTCCCTTGGGACCCTCGTTGAAAGCGCGGAAACCGGCCCTGGCCTCCGTCATCATGTTCAGGGCCAGCCACTCTCGATTGGTGACGTTCGTGTTGTCCCAGTGCCATTGCTTGTGCTTCCGCAGGCCGTTGACGGTCTTCGACAGGCAATCGGGCATCAGCATCAGCATCTTCGTGCACAGCCCTTCCACCGCCCGGTCGAGACGGCTGAGATCGACCTCGGCCCGGGCCAGGATCTCCTTGCCCGCGTCCCTCTCCGCGCCCCGCTTGAAGTCGCCGAGAACGACCCGGCCGAATTCGTCCAGCAGCCGATCCGTGACGACCAGGGGGTTGGGAATCCACTCCCCGTCCAGCTTCAGGACCGGCTCTATCTGGTTGATCAGGCCCAGGTACAGCGCCTTGTGGGCACTCCAGGTCTCGCAGAGCGTGCCGCTTTCCATGGCCCTGGAAAAGCCAACATAGACGGGGAGAAAATCCGTCGAGCCGCCGTCGGGTGCCGAGCCGTGTCGCGGGCCGGCCTGGCCGAACACGGCGGTGTCCGCCGCGATACTGAAGTCGCACGCCATGCCGATCTCCTGTCCGCCCGCGATTCGCATGCCGTTGACCCGGTTGACGACCGGCTTGTCGTTACGGAGAATCACGTCGATCATGTCGTTGAACAGGCGCATGTACTGCTTGTATTCCTGCGGATTGCCCGCGTAGTACTCGGCGTACTCCTTGGTGTTACCGCCGGTGCAAAAGGCCTTGTCACCCGTCGCCGTGAACACGCAGCACACCACCCGTCGATCCATGCTCGCCTGTCGGAACGCGAGAATGACTTCCTTCACCGCCTCCGTCGTGTAGCTGTTGTACTGCGCCGGGTTGTCGAGGTAGATCCAGGCGTTGAACAGACCCTCGGCCTCCCCACCCGTCGAGTCGAGAGCCGGTCGGAGCTCATAGCGGATCTGATCGAAGTCCCTCTCGGGAACAAGCGTGTGGCTCTTCAGCATTGGCTGCCTCTCCTTGCTCATCGGCCATCTCGGCCGATCAGGGATTCCAATCCGGCATGAGGATCGCGCGCCTCGTGATCGCGTGATCGGCTACATCCCGCACTACCTCCGGTCCCCGGCTCATCGGGAACGACTCGATGAACGGGCTCAACGCGATCGAGCCGTCGGTCACCAGTTGGAGCGCTTCCGGATAGAGTTCCGGTCGGCAGCCCCACGTTCCCTGGACCGTGGCATCGAAGGCCATGAGGTTGCTGAGTCGAAACTCGGCCTTGGCCAGAGTGAAGCCGATGACGACGAGGGTGGTTGCGTACGTGAGGAGACCGTAGGCCGTGATCTGCCCGGGCGCCGTGCCTGAACACTCGAAGATCTTCCAGCCATGAGGATCGCAGCCCCACTCGGCCGCATGTCCCCTGACTTCCTTCTTTATGGTCTTGAAGTCGATTTCGGCTGCATTCAAAGTCAGGCTCGGGCCGTAGTCCGCGATCGCCGCCAGCTTTGCGTCATCGATGTCGATCGCTATGACGTGCGCCCCCCGAGCCGCTGCAATCTGCGCGCAGTACGTTCCGACTCCGCCGACACCGACCACGATGGCCAGGTCCCCGGCCTCCAGGTCGCACCGGACGATCGCCTGGTAGGGCGTGGTCACGGCGTCCGCGACGACCGATAGATCCGCCAGCTCGTAGCCTCCGCGTCCATCGATCGGGCACAGCCCGCGAGCCGGAACCGCGATGAATTCCGCGAACCCGCCGTCCAGGTCGTTTCCCGGCATGAGCTGGGACCGGCATACGTTGCCCCGTCCCCCGCGACACAGAGCGCACTCTCCGCACGGTATGACGGCTGGAACGATCACCTCGCGGCCGACGAGCCCGGCGCCGGCGGGGCCGGCCTCGACGACGGTCCCGCTGATCTCGTGTCCGAGGGTCAGCGGAAGGGGCCGCTTCGTAGGAACGCCATCGAGCCAGAACCCGATGTCCGTGTGGCAGACGCCGCAACCGGCCACCCGGACCGTCACCTCATCGGCTGACGGCTGCGGCATGGGGACATCGAGCAGCTCCAGGGGCTCTCCAACCGCGCGGAGTCGAATGGCTTTCATGACATACCTTCCTCGGCTGATGGCTGGCCGCAGGTCAAGCCGGCGACCAGTTGGTCGGCGAACTCGGCACCCAGCTCCTCCGCCTGAAGGCTGCCTTCCGGCTGGTACCAGCGGGCGATCCAGTTAATGGAGCCGAGGATGGCGAATACCGCCACCTTGGAGTTGACCGGGCGGAACTCCCCGCTCTTGATTCCGGAGTCGATCAGGCGGCGAAGCGCTCGCTCATAGCGATCTCGTGCCGCCACCACTTCCTTCTGCCTCTCCTCCGACAGCGAGGTCACCTCGAATGCGAGAGGCGAGCCTTCCAGAGTATCGGTCATCACCCGCACATGTTCGCGGATCACGAAGGCCAGCCGTTCGGTCTGGGAGTCAATCGACCGGGCCTCCTTCATCAAGCGTTCTATCTCCTTCAGCGACCGCCGATGGCATTCGTGAAGGATGGCCTGCTTGTCCGGGAAGTAGTGGTAGAGAGCGGTCTTACGGACGCCGAGATAGCTTGCGATATCGTCCAGCGTGGTACCGTGGTAGCCCTTGTGGCGGAAAGCCTGGAGGGCGGCGTGCAGGATCTCGTCGCGGCGTCGATTCCGCTTCGCCCGTACGTAGGAGGACGCGCTCTGCGACTTTGAATCGGGCATGTGCCCAGCCTGAACGAGGGAATTGAATTGAGGTTAAGAATTTTAACTTGCGTTTGGTAATAGTCAAGCGAGACTCTGGAGCGCGATCACTCAGCCACTTGCCATACCGTGTCGATCACCGTGCCATCTACCCACTTGATGACCGCAACCGGGTTGTCTAGCAGCGCGGGCTTCGCCGGAGGGCCTCCCACGAGCGTCTCGACCTCGGCTTTGATGCGCTCGATCGGGCGGATCGGGAGATCCGACTTCTCGAGCGCCTCGATCAGGTCCACGCGCCGCGGATTGACCGCCACGCCGCGCTCGGTTACGACCACGTCCACGAGCTCGCCTGGGCCGGTGAGCGTGGTGACTTCGTCCACGATCACTGGGATTCGGTCCCTGAACGAAGGAACGGCCAGGATCGTGCAGCCGGAAAACAGGCAATTCTGCCAGCCCCCGATTCCGTGCAGCAGCATGCCGTCGGAATGAGTGACGACGTTGGCGTTGAAGTTCACGTCCACCTCGGTAGCTCCGAGCACGACCGCGTCTACCATCGAGGCGAAGTTGCCCTTGCCGTGATAGTTGTAGGATGTGAACGGCGACGTGGCGACGTGCCGGGCGTCCTCACCGATCGACTCCACGCCGGCCAGGTCGAAGGTCTGACCATCCAGAATGTAGTCGGTGAGTCCCTCGTTGAGCAGATCGACCAGGTAGCTCGTCGAGCCGCCCCGAACGAAGCGCGCCTTGACCCCTGCGTCGATCATCATTTGCCGGATGTACTGGACGAAGGCGAGCGCGATTCCGCCCGCCCCTGCCTGGAAGGAGAACCCGTCCTTCAGAATCCCGGCGTCACGGACGAAACGGGCTACATACTCAGCGATCAGGAGCCGATCCGGGCTCTTCGTGATCACCGTTGTGCCGGAGACGATCTTCCCGGGGTCACCGATCGAGGCGACTTCGACCACGTAGTCCACGTTGTTGCCCTGGATCTGCCACGGGACGCAGGGGAAGGAGACCAGATGGTCGGTGACCACGATCACGTGGTCCGCGTAGACCGAGTCGGCGAGCGCAAAACCCAGCGATCCACATGCGGAGGGGCCGTGCGATCCATCGGCGTTTCCGAACGCGTCGGCGGTGGGCGCCGCGATCACGGCTATGTCGATGTGAACCTCTCCGTCCTGGATCGCCTGCCACCGGCCGCCGTGCGAACGGAGAACACCGAGGCCGCGCATGCGCCCGCGGGAGCAATACGCTCCGAGCGGGCCGTTCATCGAGCCCTCGATGTGGTGAACGACCCCTCTGTCCATCAGATCGATGACGGGCTCGTGACAGGGAAACGAAGCGCTCGGCAGCCACACGTAGAGATCGTCATCCCGTCCCGCAGTCCACACTTCTCGAGCGCAGTTCTCAGGTCCGGCACCCGCTTGTCTCCATCGACCGGAAAGTCGGCGGCCGAGCGGATCGGCGGTGCGTGCTTGGTGCCCTGCGGAGCCGGAGCGCCCACGCCGGCGAACGGTCGCGCCGCTCGCCCGTTGACGACCGTCGGCACGCGGCGGCCGGCGGCGTTGATGACGAACTCCACGGCGTCCTCTCGATTCGCGGTCACGATCCCGACTCCTCGATCAGCCCCGCCTGCCTTGCGAAGGCCACCAACCGCTGCGCTCGAAGCACGACGGGCGGGTCTACCATGCGAGTGCCCAGGCTGACCACGCCCAACCCCTTCGCCTCTGCTT
Organism: Gemmatimonadota bacterium; assembly: GCA_039584685.1. Classification (GTDB taxonomy): domain Bacteria; phylum Gemmatimonadota; class Gemmatimonadetes; order Palauibacterales; family Palauibacteraceae; genus Benthicola. The sequence goes on from JBDGXI010000171.1 coordinate 4,502, forward strand.
CATGGAACGCGGCCACGACCCGGAGGGCCCTCTCGATCTCCGCGGCCGAGGGTGCGAACGCCTCGTGGATCGGTCTGATCTGCCGAGGGTGGATACAACCCATGCCCTCGAAGCCCATTCCCCGGGAGCGCGAGGCCCATGCCCGCAGCCCTTCTTCATCTCCCACA
>JBDGXI010000172.1:0-8909 GCA_039584685.1 Gemmatimonadota bacterium
TTGAGGAGGAAGAACAGGAAGCTGAACTGGAGGGCGCGCTTCAGAAACTTCCTCCCGAGCGCTCCTCCGGGCGCGAGCCCCGAGGTCTCTTCTGTCTCTGCCGCGCGTCCGGTGACTGTTGTCATCGTTACACTTACGCTAGTTGAGAATGAGTCGCAATCAGGTCGCCGAGTGTAGCGATAGCTCGCGGGAGGCGCAAGTGGGCGGCCGAAACGACGAAGGGCCCGGCGTTGTGCCGGGCCCCTCGGTAATAGAACGGTGAGCCGCCGCGCGGCGGAGATAGGCTTCGCTACGGTCCGCGCGTCCTCTCACCCTCGACCAGCGCCTCGTGGATCGGAATCTTCGGTCCGAGGCTGGCGTAGATCGAGTAGCTGAGGCCGAACAGGCCCAGGAAGCCCGCCGTGACCGCAGCTTCGACCCAACCGAGAGGAATCCCCATGTAACGCTCGAGCCAGAACCCCACGAGGATGATCAGGCCCACCAGCGACAGGTGACGTGAGCTCATCTTGGGGATCCGCCACAGAAGCAGGGCGAACGGAATCGCGAACACCAGTGCCATCTGCAGATAGAGCAGGGGAGCGAATCCGTTGTCCAGACGCTGCTCGAAGAAGATCGTCTCGCGCCCCATGTTCCCGTACCAGATGGGCAGGTACTGGGAGAACCACATGTAGCTCCAGAAGATCACGAAGGCGAACATCAGTTTGCCGAGATCGTGAAATTCCCACTTCCCCCACACGTCGTCCAGGTGGTACCGCCCCCGGTAGCGCTGGGCGATGACGGCCACCAGCGCGAGCAGGCACAGCCAGCCGGCCATGAAATACAGCGGTCCCCAGATCACGCTGTAGAACCCGGGGATCAGCGACATGGTCATGTCGAAGCTGAGGAAGCTGAACACCAATACCCAGGCCAGGATCAGCACGGGTCCCAGCCAGGACATGATGCTCCGGGACCGGGCGGCCTCTTCGTCGTCACCTCGCCACCCGCGCGAGATCCGCTCCAGGTACTTCTTGCGCCAGCCAGTCTGCTTCTCGGCTGCCAGCGGTGCGTCCGGCCTGAGCGAGACGCGGAGGAAGTAGAGGCTGAGAGCATACAGGACGAAGAGAAGGACTGCGTTGCGCACGAACACGCCATCGTGCGTGAGCCATTCCCGGTTGATGTGTCCCTCGATCGGCTGCATCCACGGGAAGATGTACTCCGCGCCCCAATACATGGCGAGGAACACGACGAGCGAGATGGGGAGGAAGCCTCCGGTGGCCTCGGCCACCCGGCGGAACGGTTTACCCCAGTGTCCTTTGGCCGCTACCAGGATGGCGCCGAAGATCACCCCGGCCTGCGCGATCGCGGTCCAGAACAGGAAGTTGACCCACACGGCCTGCCAGGCCCGCTGCGGGGCGCGGCCGAGCGCGAGGTAGAAGCCGATGGCTCCCACGACGATCGCCACGAGCCACAGAGCCCCCGCGAGACCGCTGATACGGCCCGAGACCGTATTGAGGGCCAGCTCCTTCGTCTTATCAGAGTCGTGCGAACTCAAAGTATCGCTCATCCGTTCGTGCGTACGGTGTCCGTCCGGTCACTCGGCGACAGGTGCTGCCGGAGCTTCTTCCTGCAGCTTCCGAACGTATTCCACCAGGTACCACCTATCTTCGTGCTGTACGCGACGATACGACGGCATCACGCCGCGTCCGTTCGCGATCATTCCGTAGATGTATCCGTCCGACAGGTCCAGGGCCCGTTCCGACAGCAAATTGAGCGTCGGCAGCGGCGGCAGCCGGTTCGGGCCGACCACCGGGCCGTCTCCGGCGCCCGTCTCGCCGTGGCACATGACGCAGAACTGGAGGAACAGGACTTCGCCGCGCTCCAGGTCCTCGGCCGTCCCCGTCAGCGGGTTCGTCAGCAGGGTATCGGCCGCCAGCAGGTCCAGATGTCGGGCCGATCCGGCCGGGACCGTTCCCTCCACCGGAGCCATGGGCTGGGCTTCGTACGTCTCGACGGACGGCTGCGTGGTCATGGTCTCGAACCACGACACGTACTTCACCTGGTCGTCGCAGGCGGCCGTGGCCACGAGACCGGCCGCGATCGCGAGCACGGGGCGGACGTCGGATCGGAGGCTCATACGCCCACCTCCACCTCGACGGCGCCGGCATCACGCACCAGCGACTCGACCCCGCTCTGCTCGGCTCCCGCCGCGGACGGGACGTACACCCCGAACCGGTCCACGGAAAAGTCCGTCCGGTACTGCGCCGCCAAACGCCCCGGCTTCCTCGTGTGGTGCAGAACCCCGAGGAATCCGAACAGGCCGGTGAACAGGATCGTCATCTCGAACATGATGACGAAGTAGGCGGGCCATGAAAGGATCGGCTTCCCCTGTGTCACCAGCGGGTAGGCGATGGCGGTCAGACCCGTCAGGGCCATGGCCGTGGTGAAGCCCGTCATGCCCCCGATCAGGGCCCAGCGGCGGACCGGACTGGAGACGATGCCGAGGGCTTCCTCGAGCTCCGGCGCCGGGAAGGGCGAGTACACGTCCAGGTCGGAGTGCCCCTCGGCCTTCAGGCGCTCGATCGCCTTCCTGGTCGCGCCCAGAGTGTCGAACTGGGCCAGGATGCCGCTCATCAGTGGCCCCCGTGCTCGTGCTCGTGTGCCAGGTGTTCCTTGACCTCCGCGATGCTGATCACCGGCAGGGTCTTGGCGAAGAGCAGGAACCAGAAGAAGAACCAGGCGAAGCTGCCGACCATGATCGTCAGCTCCGTCAGGGACGGCGTATACACTTGCCAGGCGCTCGGATCGAACTCGTGCGCGAGAGACGTGACGATGATCACGAACCGCTCGTACCACATCCCGATGTTGACGAACACCGAGATCACGAACAGCGCCTTGAGACTGTTTCGGGTGCGCTTGAACCACAGGCTCATCGGGACCACGACGTTACAGAACACCATGATCCAGAACGGGCCGCGGTAGAACCCGGAGGCCCGCCAGCGGAAACTCTCCATCTCGATCGGGTCGGCGGAGAACCAGGCCAGGAAGTACTCCATGCCGTACGCGTATCCCACGATCAGGGACGTGAACAGCAGGAGCTTGGCCATGTTGTCGAAGTGGTACGTCGTGATGTACTTGTCGAGGCCGAACGCCCAGCGGAGCGGAATGGTGATCGTGATCACCATCGCGATCCCCGAGAAGATAGCTCCGGCCACGAAGTAGGGGGCGAAGATGGTCGAGTGCCATCCCGGCACGACCCCCATCGCGAAGTCCCACGACACGACGCTGTGCACCGAGAGCACCAGCGGCGTAGCGATTCCCGCCAGGTACAGGTACAGGCGCCGGTAGTGAGCCCAGTCCCTGACCGACCCCGTCCACCCCAGCGAGAAAGCCCCGTACAGCTTCTTCTTGATGCCCGTGAACTTGTCGCGCAGCACCGCGAGATCGGGAATCAGGCCGAGATACCAGAACACGAGGCTGATCGTGAAGTAGGTGCCGATCGCGAACATGTCCCACACGAGGGGCGAGCGGAAGTTGGGCCACAGGAGACGCGTGGAAGGGTAGGGCACCAGGTAGTAGAAGTACCACACCCGCCCCAGGTGAATCAGCGGGAACAGGCCCGCCGTCATCACCGCGAAGATGGTCATCGCCTCGGCGGTCCGGTTGATCGTGGTGCGCCACCCCGATCGGACGAGGTAGAGAACCGCCGAGATCAGCGTGCCGCTGTGGGCGATGCCGACCCAGAAAACGAAGGTGACGATGTAGACGCCCCAGTTGACCGGGTTGTTGATCCCGGCCCGCCCCATTCCGTCACGAATCTGTATGGTCCACGCGATGCCCGCGGCGGCGATAAGCGCGCCGCAGATTCCGAGCAGTAGCCAGTATCTCTTGTACGGCGTGGAGATCGGCCGACTGATATCCCGGTTCGCGTCAGCGAGACTCGGCAGTCCCTCGCCGGGAACTTCGATTTCAGCTGTTGCCATCAGTGCTCCGGCGCCTGTTCCGCCGTCTCTTCGTGTTCCCCGCCGGTTCCGTGCGCGCCTTCGGGCAGCGCGGCGTGGGTCACGCTCTTCAGGTATGTGATCGCCGGGCGGGTGTTGAGCTCATCCAGCATGGCGTAGCCGCGGGAGCCCTTGGCCTTCCGCGACACCCGGCTCGCCGGGTCCTTCAGGTTTCCGAACACGATTGCCTGCGTGGGGCACGACTGCATGCAAGCGGTCTGAATTTCGCCGTCCGCGACCAGTCGTCCCTCGTCCTTCGCGTCCAGCTTGGCCTTGTTGATTCGCTGGACGCAGAACGTGCACTTCTCCATCACGCCCTTGGAGCGCACGGTCACGTCTGGGTTGAGCTGCAGGTTCAGCGGATACGGGAACTCGTAGGTGAACCAGTTGAACCGACACGCACCGGTTGTAGATCTGGCCGTTGAGGCCTTCCGGCGTGTGGTACGCCGCGTACACCGGGCACACCGGCTCGCACGGAGCGTCTCCGCACTGCTGGCACAGGGTCGGCAAGTGGACCGCGTGGTATCCGTCTTCCGTCTCCTCCCAGTACCGCATGATCTGCATCCAGGACATCTCGCGGCCCTGTCCGCACAGGTCCTCGCCCACCACCGGGAGGTTGTTCTCGGAGTAGCACGCCGTCACGCACGCCCCGCAGCCCGTACACGCGTTGAGGTCGATCGACATGCCCCACCGGTACGGGCTCTGCGGATCCGAATCGAAGGCCGCCTCGACCAGCGTCGTCAGGTCGATCTCGTGCTCCATGGCGTTGGGCACGTCATGGATGTTGATGAGTTCGGCGATCTCCCGGTCCAGGTCGTAATCGTGCCCCTGCATGATCACGAGCTTGCCCCGCCGGCCCGTGGCCGTGAGGGTGGCCGACGCGCCGGAGTAGGCCAGGGCGCCACTCCGCTGATCGGGCGTGCCGTCAAGCAGATCCAGCGCATTGAAGCCGCGGCCCGCGGCGGTGCGTCCGTACGCCGTGTGTCCCTGGCCGAGCGGGACGGCCAGCGTGTCCGGGCGGATCCCCTTGTACACGTACGCCGGAGCCGTAACGCTGCCGCCGGCCGTCGTCACCTGCACGAGGTCTCCGGTCTCGACTCCGAGCGGGCCGGCGGTCTCCGGGTGGATCTCCACCCAGGCGTTCCACACGGCCTTGGTCACGGTGTCCGGGAACTCCTGCATCCACTGCCGGTTCGCACCCCGCCCGTCATAGAACTGCACTGTCGGAAAGGTGACGAGTGAGAAATCTTCGGGTGCCGCCGGGGCCCGGAAAGAGTAGTTCGCGGCCGCCGCGGTCAGGGCCGGAGCCGGATCCCCCAGGTCAGGAACCGCGAGGGCGATCCCGCCTTCCGACAGAGCCCGGTGCCACCAGTCTTCGAACGTCGGCGCCTCGGCACCCAATCGGCCGTGCAGGTCCTGCCACACGCCCTGCAGGTAGCCTCTGTAGTCCGTCGCTTGGAAGGCCTCCGCCGCTCCCGCCACCGCCGCGACCTGGAGGAGTATGTCCTCGCGTTGCCGCGTGTCGAACACGGGCTGCATGGCCGGCTGTGCGAGCGCCATGTAGCCCCGGCTGATCATGCCGTCTCCCCATGCTTCCAGCTCGTGGTGAGAGGGAAGAATCCAATCGGCAGCGGCCGCCGTCTCGTCGGCGTGCGGCGAAAGCGAGATCACGTTCGGCACGTTCGCCAGGGCTTCGGCGAATCCGAGCGAGGCGGGCATGGCGTATGCCGGGTTGACCCCGGCCACGATCACGGTCTGGATCTCGCCTTCGCTCATCCGACGTCCCAGGTCGGCCATTGCTGCGAACGGAACGTGCCGCGGCCGGACAGTCTCTCCGTCGAATCGGATCGTGCTCCCGATCGCCCCGGCCACGTAGTTCAGGAGAATGACGGCGAGATGCGTATCGGTGGCGGCCGGACCCTGGCCGGCGATTCCGGGCGGAAGCGCGATCGGCGCCTGCGCGGCGGCGAAGTGCTCCGCCAGGTCCGCGAGCTTGCCGGCCTCGACGCCCGTGCTTTCGGCTACGGCCTCGAGCGTGAACGGGGCCAGTACGCCCTCCACCCGCGCGGCCCGACCGTCGGCTTTCCGGGCCGCGACCTCGCGCGCTATGGCCAGGGCGACCAGGGTCTCGGTGCCGGCCCGTGCCGGAAGCCACTCGTCGGCCTTGAGGCCGGAGAGCGAAAGCCGCGGGCCGACGAACGTGAAGCGCGCCTGCACCCCGTGATCGGCGAACCGGCCGGCGGCAAAGCGAGCGCCCATCTCGACCGGAGCCAACCACGTCCCGAGGAAGTCAGCCCCGAAGCACAGGATGTGATCCGAGCGGTTGATCTCGTAGGTCGGGATGGCGTCGAGTCCGAAGGCTATTCCGTGCGCCGTTCTGAGGGCCTCGAGGCCCAGAGGCTCCCAGGGCATCCAGGTCGCTCCGACCGCGTCGGCCCACTCCTGGTAGAATCGTGCGGCCGATCCGATGGCGGGCGGCGTGAGCAGCACCGTCGCTCCGCCGGCTACCGCTGCCCCGGCCGCCGCGATCGCATCTTCCCAGGTCGTCTCGACGAGGGCGTCGGCCGCGCGCTGACGCGGGCCAGGGACGCGATCCGGATCGTACAGATCCTGCAGAGCGGAATGCGCCATGGCCGACAGGGCAGTGCCGGTACGTGCGGAGGGATTGCCCTCGAGCTTGATCACCCGACCGTCCCTCACGCTCGCATGCACGGTGAGTGGCTCGGGTCCGGCGCCCGTGAGCAGAGTGGCATACGACACATTCGTTCCCGGCACGATATCGTCGGGCGGGATCAGGTACGGGATGAGCTTGTCACCCGTGTCCGGGGGACCGCACGCCGCGGCCGCCGCTCCGGCACCAGCGACTCCCATTACCTTCACGAAGTCCCGTCGGGTCGTTCCGTTCCCGCTATATTTCACGTCGCCGTCGTTCATTCGGTCGTGGTCCGTGCTCAATAGTGACAGGCGAAGCAGTCGATGGGGCCCCGGTTGGCTCCGTACTGCTGATCCAGCCGACGCGGATATAGTCCGATCGGCTGGCGCTCGTCGGGTGTCTCGGGCGGCGGATACTGCTCGATCAGCAGGCGATCCGTCGCCACGTCCGTGTCCTCGCCGACGTCCCAGTGACAGTCGAGGCACCAGCCCATCTTGAGGCTCGTGTACTGGTAGACCCGGTCCATCTCTTCGACCTTGCCGTGGCACTCCTCGCACTCGACCTGGCTGCGGATGTGCGCGCGGTGCGGGAACTGGACGAACTCCGGAACCTTGTACACGCGCTCCCACGGAACGGGCTCGCCCGAGTCGTAGAAGCCGCGCAGACGCTGGATCGGCTCCAGGTTCGCTCCCACGATCCGGTGACATCCCATGCACAGGTCCACCGCCGGCATCACCGCTATCGCCGTCTGATCCGAGCTTCCGTGGCAGTATTCACACTGCATCTGGAGTTCCTGCGAGTGGAACCGGTGGTTGAACGGGATCGGCTGCTCCGGGCCTTCGGTGGCGTCCTCGTGAGCCGCGATGGCTTCGTCGGCCGTCTGCCCCGTGGGATTGCGCTCCTTGATCGGATCGAGCCTGACCGGGACTTCCTGGAGTGTCCCGGTCGCCGCTGCCTCCTGTCCGCTGGCATCGAGCGTGGCACCTCCGAACCCGAGAAAGACGAGCGGCAGGCCGACGGTGACGATCACGGCGGCTGCTATAAGCCTGTGGCGTAGGGTCATGGTCCTGTCGGTGTTCGGACGATCCTGCGGCAGCGTCCGGCCGTCCCCGCCTGGCGACCGGCGCCGATACCGAAAAACAGCCGGGTCAAGGTATCAGATCTCGGGTCGGACGCAAGACGAGCGCGAGCCCTCCGGAAGCCCTACGGCGCGGGCTCTACCTTGACCTCTCGAGACACCTCCACTACCTTCTTCGGTCTCGCGAGCGGGGGGTCATTTCCTCCGCTCGCGAACGCACGTTCGGGGGGCCTTAGCTCAGCTGGCTAGAGCGCTACGTTGACATCGTAGAGGTCACTGGTTCGAGTCCAGTAGGCCCCATCGATGCGGCTGTTTGATAAGACGTATATTGTGGTACCAGGGGGCTGTAGCTCAGTTTGGTTAGAGTGCCGGTCTGTCACACCGGAGGTCGCGGGTTCGAGTCCCGTCAGCCCCGTTTCCCCTCAAGAGGGGGCCGTAGCTCAGTCTGGGAGAGCGCTTGAATCGCACTCAAGAGGTCGCGGGTTCGAGTCCCGCCGGCTCCACTTCTGCCACCGTAGCTCAGAGGTAGAGCACTCGATTCGACTTGTAGAGACTTGCGGGCATAGCTCAGCTGGTAGAGCGCAACCTTGCCAAGGTTGAGGTCGCCGGTTCGAATCCGGTTGCCCGCTTCGGTGGGAAGCACGTCGGGGCGTGGCTCAGTCCGGTAGAGCGCTGCGTTCGGGACGCAGAGGTCCCCGGTTCAAATCCGGGCGCCCCGATTTCGAAGGGTCGATCGAGAGATCGGCCCTTTCGTGCATCCAGGGTGCTCGGCGTGTCGGGGAGCGGGTCGGTGTGACCCGAGATGTTTTCTGGGGTGTTCGACGCGACTCTCCTGATATGTGATATATCAGATATCAGGGGTTTGCCATCACACAACCCACCGACGAACGCCGGGCCATAAAGTCACCACTGCGGATCCATGTGACGCCTGAGCTCGCGCACTATCTCGCGGGCCTTGTCACTCGACAGGTTGGTGAACGGGACGTCGTTGATAAGAGCGCCGGGCGCCTGATCGGACAGACCGATACAAGCGGTGGTTTCGAGTGTGAAAGCCCCATCCTCGGTGGTCTCTCCCGGCTGGACGCCGAGCTCGTCGGCGAAGGCGTTCAGAACCCTCTCGAAGCCCGCCATGCGATCCGGGACGTCGTCGCTCACACGGATCACGACTTTCCCTTCCTGGTCGCTCGACAGGAACGAGTAG
>JBDGXI010000173.1:0-7155 GCA_039584685.1 Gemmatimonadota bacterium
GGAGATTCGCAGCAAGAACGTCGAGCTGCAGGAGTCGCTGGACAACCTCCGGCGTACACGCTCGGCCAAGGAACGGATGGAAAGCGAGCTGAACATCGGCCGTGAGATCCAGATGAGCATGCTCCCGCTTACCTTTCCGGCCTTCCCCCATCGGAGCGACTTCGACGTGCACGCCGCGTTGCATCCGGCGCGAGAAGTCGGCGGCGACTTCTACGATCTGTTCCTGATCGACGACAATCACTTCTGCTTCTGCGTGGGCGATGTCTCCGGAAAGGGGGTTCCGGCGGCGTTGTTCATGGCCGTCACCAAGACTCTGATCAAGTCCCGGGCAGCCAACGATCTGTCGCCGGCCAGTATCCTGAGCCACGTCAACACCGAGCTGTCTCAGCGCAACGAGTCGTGCATGTTCGTGACGGTGTTCCTCGGGATCCTCGATCTTCGACGGGGAGAGCTAGTCTACAGCAACGCCGGTCACAACCCGCCTTACCTAAAGCGTTTCGGCGGCGAACTCGTCCGCATCGACCAGCGCCACGGCCCGATCATCGGCGCCGCGGAAGGACTGGCCTACAAGCAGGATCGTGAAACCCTCTTGGCGGGCGACCTGCTCTTCGTCTACACGGACGGCGTCACGGAGGCGATGAACGCCCGCTGCGAGCTCTATACCGAGGAGCGGCTGCGGAACCTGCTATCCGCACGAACGTTCTCCTCCGTAGAGGACGCTGTTCAAGTCGGCACCGACGACGTCTGGGATTATCAGGGTGAAGCAGAGCAAGCGGACGACGTCACCGTTTTGAGTGTCGTCTATGCCGGAAGGACGGAAGAGATCGACTCGCACCGTCTGGAGCTGAAGATCGCCAACCGTCTGGAAGAGATCAAGCGGGTCAGCGATGCCGTCAACATTTTCGCCGAGCGTCATGGACTGGATGCCAAGGCACGCCGGCAGCTCAACGTGGTCTTCGACGAGCTGCTGAACAACACGATCTCATACGGCTACCAGGACGAAGACGAACACGAGATCGAGTTGACGGTCGCGGTTTCGGGTGGACGACTCTACGCTACCATCAGCGACGACGGCAAGCCGTTCAACCCGTTCGACAGCGGAGCGCCGGACACGGGCCTGTCCGTCGAGGACCGTCCAATCGGCGGTCTGGGTGTCCATCTGGTGCTCAACGTGATGGATCGAGTTTCCTACGAGCGAAGAGGAGCGAACAACGTCGTGCTGCTGGAGAAGCAGCTGGAAGCGGCCAAGGAGTGACAATGGATATTTCGAGCGAGGTCAAGGACAACATCACGGTAGTACGGTTCGAGGGCAATCTGGACACCAATACCTCGACCGACGCCCAGGACTACCTGAACAATGCGATCGACGAATCGACGAAGGCGCGTCCAAGGTCGTCGTCTGCTTCGACGAGGTCGACTTCGTCAGCAGTGCCGGGCTGCGCGTGCTGCTCGCGACGGCCAAGAAGCTCGGAGGGGGCGGGGGAAGTCTGAGGGTTTGCGGCCTGAACGAGACTGTCGCCGAGGTTTTCGAGATCTCCGGCTTCAGCACCATTCTCAACGTCTTCCCGTCCGAGGCCGAGGCGCTTGCCGGTTTCTGAGCTCGGCGAGGAATTCAGTACCCCGAGATTCGCGAGGTGATGAAGAAGGCTGCGGTAGAGACGACGGAGAGGACGTCGGCGCTGGTGCTGAAGGGCGTGGTCTTGTGATCGGGGGGAAAGAATGAAGGAGCGTTCGAGCTCGAACGATAGCCCGGAGGAAACCGGCGGTCTGTCATTGGAGACGAAGCTCTGGCGACTGGCGCAGATCCTCGCCGCGGCTCGTCGAATCCACTCGTCGCTGTCGTTGGACGACGTGCTGACCTCCTTCCTCGACACCGCGGTCGGCGAGCTCGGAGCCAGCGGGGGGAGCATCTATCTTCATGATCCGGACAGCGACGGCCTAGTCAGTAAATTTCTGCGCTGGTCCGGCGAGGCGACGGCCTCGGAACGTGAGAGATGGAAGAGTCTCGCGGACGATGCGCTGCGGCGAAACGACACCCGTCTCGTGGACGGCGCCGACGATAGTACTGCAATCATTTCACTCCCGCTGCGAGATGAATCGAGCATGAGCATCGGAGTCCTACAGATCCATGGTCCGCGGGGTTGGCGGCTTGACGAAGGAGAGCACCTGTTTCTGAGAGAGCTCTCGCATTTCGCGTCGCTGTCGATCCGAAATGCGCAGTATCACAGGGACAGTCTGATAAAGGCACGGCTGGAGCGTGAGATCGCCGTCGCCCGCGAGATCCAGCTGGGTACCCTTCCGCGAGAGATGCCGGCAGTGCCGGGCTATGACCTGGCGGGAATCAGCCGTCCGGCGGAGGAAACGGGGGGTGATTCCTTCGATCTCGTCCCGTGGGGAAACGGGGGGCTGATGGCGCTCCTCGCCGATGCGACGGGGCATGGCATCGGCCCGGCGCTGAGCGTGACACAGGTTCGTTCGATGCTTCGACTGGCCTCGCGGCTGCAAACCGGCCTCGGCGACGTGCTTCGACACCTGAACGATCAGCTCTGCGACGATCTCCGCGACAATCGCTTCGTCACCGCGTTCATGGGTCTGCTCGAGCCCGGCGAACACAGCGTTCAGTATCACGCGGCGGGTCAAGCCCCCCTGATGCACTTTCGCGCGAGCCGAGACGAGTTCGATTGGGTTGGCGCGTCCGGTCTACCGCTGGGCTTTTTCCCCACGAGGGCGACGAAAGAGCCGCAGGTGATTCATCTGGCCCCGGGAGATACCCTGGGCTTAATTACCGACGGTGTCTTCGAGGCAGAGAATTCCGAAGGAGAGATGTTTGGCACAGATCGCGTGGCTGCGACGGTGCGGAAGTGTCGCCTCGAGTCTTGCGCCGACATGATTCAGGGACTTCTCGACGACGTCGATCGGCATCGAGGAACGGTGCCGCAGGCGGATGATATTACTATCGTGCTCTTGCGCAGGAACCAGGACTCGTAGACCGCTGCTGCGAGCCCGGAATCGAAGGAACCTATGCCAACTATCGTCATTGGAGACGGACTGACCAAGGAGTTTCTCGGAACCGAACAGCCGTTCGCCGCTTCACCGTTCAACGTCGGCGGGGCCGAGATCGATCGGTTGCTGGGTCGGAGCAAGGCCTACGGGAACGGACCCCTTCCGTCATTCCTGCGTGCCGTCGTGGCGGCCGAAGGTTCGAGCAGCGGACCTCGGTTGATCGTTCTGCGTGGCGACGGTCCGACCCCGGAAATTCTCGAGCCGGTCCTGACGGAGGCGCGAGTTCTACACAGCACGTCCGACGTCATCCCCTGGCGAGATCTGTGGGGCGAGGTCTCGGGTCAAGAGGCGAGCGGATCGATCGATGGCCCCCACGGCGAGTCCGCTCTTCGCTTTCTCGTGGTCGGATGTCACACCGAGCGTCGGATCCTCGCCCTGGCTTCGTACTTGCGGAACGTGCTCGGTTACCCGAACGTCGCCGTCTCCCCGCATCTCGTCGGTAGCGCGACTCAGGCAGCCCATCTCGCTGCGCTGCGACACAATTTCCCCAGCAGTGGAGTGCGGGTTTTGCTCGATTTGCACGATGTGGCCGAGTACGCGGGCGTGAACCCCTCTTCGCTTTCAGCACTGGAGTGCCGTCCGCCGGAGATCCTACCCCGCGAAACGCGCGACGCTCTGGCCGATCCTCAGCGACAGATCCTCGAAATGCTCTGCCTGAACTGGACCCGCGCCGAGGTGCGACCGTTGGCGGGAGGTTTCAGCGGCAGTCTGCTGCTGCTGGCCAACGGGTGGAAGGGACAGGCTCGAACGGAGCCGATGGTCCTGAAGGTCGACAACTTCGTTCAGATGAGGCGCGAGCTGGACGGCTACCATCAGGTCAAGGATTTCTTCGGCAAGCACGTACCGACCTTCGGTTATCCCGTTGCCGTCGAGGACTCGATCGGCGTCGGTATGGAACTCGCCGCGATGGAGGGAAGCCCGCGTACGCTGCAGGACACCTTCGAGGAGGCCGATAGCGACGAGACCTTGAGTCGTTTCCTTGTTCGCCTGGACAAGTCACTGGCTTTGCTTTCAGAGAAGCTGTACCGAAATACGTGTGAGACGACCTGGGTCGTCCCTTATCGGACCTTCGGATTGCATGCCGAGAAGCAGGTGAAATGGCTCGCCCAGAACTCGGCGTTGATCCTCGATTACCTAAAGGACGAGGTTCCGCCCGAAGGCCGAGTCGACCCCGATCAGCTAGCCAAGCTGCTGCGTCTGATCGCCGGGAACCCGGACGGCGTCGACAGCGAGATCTGCCTCGTCCATGGCGACCTGAACTACGCCAACGTCATTTGCGACGAGATCGACAACGTCTGGTTCATCGACTGGACTCACAGCGGGTACGCGCCGATCGAGCAAGATTTCGCCAAGCTCGAGAGCGACGCGAAGTTCGTGATGAGCAAGACGTTTGATTCGGCCGACCTTCCGCGCCTTCGTGCACTCGAGGAGTACCTGCTCGAGCAGAAGATCCCTGGAGATGCCAACAGCCTTCCGGAGCGATTGAAGTTCGCCAAGTGGGATCTGCGTTTCCGCAAGGTGCTGGAGACGGTCCGGCGCGTTCGGCAGGCTTGTTTCGAGCTCAAAGAGTCCGAGGACTGGCTCGTCTACCGGATCGCCTTACTACGATACTCCACGCACAATCTCAGCTTCGATAAGCGCAGAAATCGTGGCGAATGCGACCCGCCACAACTGATGCACGCGTTGTACTCGGTCGAGGCCTTGGTCTACAACCTGGTCGCGGACGATTTCCACCTGAAGATCCGCGCCGAGCGTCCAGCGAGCTACCCGCCGCGGCAGCGGATCTCGATCGACGAGGCGCCGTGGATGCTGGATTGCGACGACTATGATCCCCCGCACCACGTCGATCCTTCCGTGCTCGAAAACGACAGGAACAAGGTCGACGGCGGCTGGGCGGATCCGGAGGAGTTTGACGCGGTACGGGAGTTGCCTCGCATCCAATCGGCCAAGTTCAAGGACGATGACGGCAAGCCCCGCAACCCTCGCGGCCGGACCGGACTGGAGGGACGCGGTATGCTCGGAATGTGGGGCGCGAACCTCTCGGCTGCCGCACTGGTCGTTCGCACGAACCCCGATTCGGGTCATCTCGAGGTCCTGCTCGGCGGCCGGGAGGACTCGGGTGCGCTGGAGGTACTGAAGGGCTTCGTGCTCCCGGACGAGAAAGCGGAGGACGCGCTGCGACGAATCCTGTCGCACGAGGCGGGCTGGGAATCCGGGGACAGCCCGTGCGACGTGGTCTTCGAGGGCTACACCTACGACTCGCGCCAGACGGACAACGCCTGGGTCGAGACCCGCGCCTTCCTGTCACGTCCAGCGGCGAGTTCGACGAGGTGAAGTGGTGGCCGCTGGACGACGAGACGGTCAATCGCGTCCCCGCGGGGCAGGCGCGCTTCATCCGCGATAGCATTCCGCGACTGATCGAGTCCGGACGCATGGATCCGTCGGCCGCGGACCGGCTGCTAGCATCCACGGGATGAGGAGGTGGAGGTGTTGACGGCAATCGAACGTGCAGCGATCGACGGGCACCGCCGGTCGCTCGATGCCGCGCCTCCGACGGATGCCGGCGCCGACGATGTCGCTTTGTACCTCGGCATCCGCCTGCTGCTCGAGGCCGGACAGCTGGTCCGGGAACGGCGTGGCAAGACGGCCCAGGCCGGCGTGACGATCAAGGAAGACGGCTCCCCGGCCACCGAGGTCGAGCACCGGATCGAATCCCGATTGCGGAGCTGGCTGTCGGCGGTCGGTTCGGACGCGGTCGTGGTCGGCGAGGAGACGGGGGGGGTTCTTCCCACGGCCGGGACCGCGATCGCGATCGATCCGATCGACGGCACTCGCGCGTTTCTGGCGGAGACCGAGACGTACAGCACCACGCTGGCCTTGATCCGCGACGGCGAGGTCGTTCTGGGCATGGTCTCCAATCCCACCGCCGGCGAGATCGCCTACGCGGTTGCAGGTGGCGCCTCCCGGCTTATTCGTCTATCGACCTTCGGCGAGCCGGATGAGGCGGGCGCCCTGAAGCGCCCATCAACGCCGGAGCGACCGCTGCTGGTCAACTTTCATCCCAGCCGGCGCGGCGCGGACTGTACCGTGCCTGGGGACAGCGTGAAGTCGCCATGGTTCGGTCTCCCGGCGGATCGCCCGCCTGGGCTCTCGTGGAAGCTGCGCGAGGTCATTTCGTCTACGCGAATCTGTGGTCCAAGCGGGCGGCTGAGGCCTTCGACCTGGCGGCCGGGGTGCTGGTCGTTCGGCAGGCCGGGGGAGACGTGTGCGATCTCGACGGCGAGCCGATCGATGCGCTGCGTCACCGTGGGCCTTTTGTCGCCGGGATGGATCCGCAGATGTTGTCCCGGATTGCCGGGCTGATGCGGGGTAATCTTGGTGACGGTGAATCGAAGTGACTTTGATCCCGAGGTTGCCATGAAGATCGACAACCCGAAGTTGAGAGAATGGATGCGCTCGAACGATCTGACGGCCGAGACGCGGCTATACCGCTACTCGCTTGCCGAGTTCGTCCGGCCGACGAACGAGCCGGGAATCGCCGAGATCACGACGAACGAAGATCCCTCGGAGGCGGTGATCGACGTCTACGGGCAGGGGCACACCACGCTGGCCGTGCACGTGGGGGCGGGACTCGCGTTTACGGAAACCGCCGACAACGACTGGCGATCGGATGGACGCCGCTGCGTCGAGCTTCGTCTCGGGGATGCGCTCCACCTGGGCGGCCTCGTCTATCCCGTCGAGTCGATCACGACCGAGCAAGTTTGGTTCGTAACGATGCCACAAGGGAAGATCCGGGTGCGCATTCTGGGGGCGTGATTCGCAGGACCAGCGGACTGAAATCCGATGGTCATCCTTGGCCACGATCACGCGGACCGCACAAATCTTGTGATATGAGTGACTTAGGGATGGTGGGCCCACCAGGACTCGAACCTGGGACCAGCGGATTATGAGGGCAACTCAAGAGGGCGGCGATTAAGACTTTCTTGACTCGTTGCCCTCTTTTCTTGTCCAGCGTTTCCACCAGTGTCCAGGGATTCCATGGCGTTGCGTAGAGAATGCGTAGAGTTTTCGCCTCGTTGCTTGACGCTAGAC
>JBDGXI010000174.1:0-4051 GCA_039584685.1 Gemmatimonadota bacterium
TCGTCGCTCCACGCGATGCGGATGGTGTACTCGTCCACTCTACAGCTCCATCTCCCAGGTGGGGTGTGAGTTACTCCCGCTCGACGGCGCGTGCGCAGAGCCACTAGCTCACCAGCGCCACTCCCAAGCGTCCCGCGGCGCTCGCCAGCTCCGCGTTCAGCGTGAGCAAGGGAGCGCCCGTGTGCCGGGCCACCCATAGGTAAGCGGCGTCATATGCTGTCACCTTCGCCCTCTCTGAAAACAGAGCCAGCTCGACGACCGGGACCTCCGCTTCCGCGACCGACAGCCGGAGATACAGGTCGAGCGCCGCCAGGAGGCTCTCCCCTCGAGTCGGATACCGGCGCAGCTTCTTCCGCCACACGCTCGCCAGTTCGTATCGGATCAGGGAGGGCGCGAACAGGCTGGCGCCTTCGAGCCATTCCGCCACCCGCTCCGCCCCCGGCTCTCCGAACAGGAGGGCCGCGAGGGCGGAGGCATCGACGACCTCAGCGTTCATCCCGTTCCCGGCGGACGGTGTCTACCGCCTCGCGGTCGGTGCGTAGACCGAGCTCCCGCACGCGTTCAAGCACAGCGGCCGGCGACAGGGGCCGGTTCTCATCCAAGGCCTGTTCGAGGATCGCCATCAACTCTCCCTGCATCGAGCGATGCGAGGCCGTCGCTCGCTCCCGGAGCCTCTCGGCCAGGTCATCGGGGACGTTCTTGATGGAAAGATTCACGGGCACGGTCATCGCTCCTTCAACGGGTGATGGTTCCAATATGGAGTTAATAGAGAACCAATCCGGGAGGGCGGGCTACGGGGAGGCGTCGAAAGGACTCCGACATTTCCGGGAAGATATCTTCCCGGAAATGATAATGCCGGTTCAAGGGTACCCCCCGAACGACCGCCACCTTGCTCCACCCCTGCCCGCGCGGCGATCTTCTGCGGATGAGCGAAACCCACGGCTACCAGCGATTCTTCGCCGAGCTCAAGCGGCGAAAGGTATTCCGCGTGGCGGCGGTGTACGGCGCCACCGCGTTTGTCGTGGTGCAGGCGGCGGACGTTCTCCAGGAGGCGCTCCGCCTCCCGGAGGCGTTCCTCACCGGGGTGGCGGTGCTGGCGCTCCTCGGCTTCCCGCTCGCCCTGGTGCTGGCCTGGGCCTACGAGCGCACCCCGGAGGGCGTGGTGCGGACCGGGACGGCTACCACCGAGGAGCTCGCCGACATCGTGGCGCAGCCGGCGTCGAGACGCTGGCCCTCCGGACTCCTCGCGCTGGTGGGCATCGTCGCGCTGGCGGCCGCCGCCTGGCTTACGCTCGTGCGGGGGCCCTCCGCAGAGGGCGAGGCCGCGGGCTCTGCCGCGGATGCAACGCCTGCGGCCGCCGGAGTCTCACGCCAGGCCGTGGCCGTGCTTCCGTTCGCCGACCTCACCGGCACGGACGACAGCCGGGCCTTCGCGCTCGGCCTGCACGACGACCTCATGACCCAGCTCACACAGGTGCCGGACCTCAAGGTGACGTCACGGACCTCGGTGATGGCCTACGCGAATGAGAGCAGGCCGGTAGTCGAGATCGCGCGGGAGCTGGGTGTGGGATCGATCGTGGAAGGCGGCGTGCGGACCTCGGGGGGCCGGGTCAGGCTCAACATCCAGCTCATCGATCCGGCGACGGACGACCATCTTTGGGCGCAGACCTTCGACGAGGAGCTCACGGCAGAGAACGTGTTCGAGATTCAGGGTGAGATCGCCCGCGCCGTGGCCACGGCTCTCGAGGCGGAGCTCTCGCAGGAAGCGGACGCGGCCCTGGGCACCGTGCTGACGGAGAACCTCCAGGCCTGGAACGCCTACCACGAGGGCAAGCTGCTCGAGGAACGGTCCCAGGAGCCCGAGTCGGAGCGGGCCACCGTCGCCGCGTTCCAGCGGGCCGTGGAGCTCGATCCGGAGTTCGTGGCGGCCTGGGCGCGCCTCGTCCGGGCCCAGGCCTGGCTCCTCCGACGCGGACTGGAGACCGACACGACGCCGGCCCGCAGGAGCCTCGATGCGATCCAGGCGCTCGACCGGGGCGGGGCCGACGCGCTGTATGCCGAGGGGGTGTACGAGTACTACGGCAGGGGGGACTACGAGTCCGCGCTCGCGGCCCTCCAAGCGGCACGTCGCGTCCGGCCCGGCGATCCCGAGATCATGCAGCACGAGGGCTGGGTGCTCCGCCGCCTTGGGCGGTGGGACGAGGCCATGGAGCTGATCGATCAGGCGATCCAGCTCGACCCGCGCAATCCGACCCTCCTGTGGAACCAGGGCCTCAACAACTACCGGCTCCGCCGGTTCGGCACCGGGAGACGTCAGTTCGAGATGGCGCTCGACCTGGATCCCGGCGGTCCGATCGTAGGGGCGTTCGCCACGGAAGTCAGGCTGTTCAGCGAAGGAGACTCGGCCGCCGCCCGCCGGACGCTCGAGGAGGGGCGGGGGCTCGAAGCGCCAGGGCAGAAGGAAGCTCTCGCGTACTGGTTGGCCTACACGGCCAGGGACTACGACCGGGCGATCGAGCTGGCACGCGGGCTGACCGGAGAGCCGGCCGTCGTACTCACCTCATCAACCATCCGCAGGTCCCATTCCCGGGCCATGCGCCTGGCGCTCGCCTACCGGATGGCCGGGGACGAAGAAGCCGCCCGGATGTGGGCCGACACGGCCGTCGCCCAGGCCTCCGCCGCGCTCGCCGAGCGACCGGAGCCCGAGCCATGGGACCGGTTCGGGGCGGCCGCCTCGGCCCATGCATTTCTCGGTGTGAGCCTCGCGCTGCGCGGAGAGCCGGGCGACGCCGAAGAGGCCGTCAGGCATGCGGAAGAAGCCGTGCGCCTGTACGGCTACGACCGGGACTCGCAGGACTCCGACACCTTCGACTGGCTGCTCGTGCGCGCGTACGTGCTCACGGACCGGCCCGACGAGGCGCTCGCTTTCATGGCGGAACTGCTGTCCCGCCCCAGCGTGTTCGGGCTGGGCGACCTGGCGCTCGATCCGCTGTACGACGAGCTTCGCGAGGATCCGAGGTGGGAGGAGCTGGTCCGGAGGGCAGAGGCGCTGATCGAGCAGTAGGGCGGGGCGGGGAAGCGAAGGCCAACCTCCCGCTCCCGGGTCAGTCCTCCCGGAAGACTTCCGCCAGGTCGACTTCACCCACGGTCTGCCCCTCCAGACGCACCGGGACGTTTCCGCGGAAACGTTCGGGCGAAGGCTCGCCGGCGGCTCCGGGCCCGGACTCGGCGGCGAAGGTCCACACCTCGACCGCCCGGGCCTCGGGATCCACGATCCAGTACTGACCGACGCCCTGGCGCTCGTACAGCTTCCGCTTGATCCCGCGGTCGCGGTTCGCGGTGGTGGGCGACAGGATCTCGATCACCAGGTCCGGGGCGCCCTGGATATCCGGCTCCGTGATGATCGCCCGCCGGGCGGCGGAGATGAACACGATGTCGGGCTGCACGCCCTCGCCCGTGCTCGGGAACTCCACCCCGACCGGCGCATGCACCACGATTCCGAGACCCGGCTTCTCCAGAAGCTCCAACAGCGCCTGCTCGAGCCGCTGCGAGATCCGTTGGTGCCTGAAGGAAGGCGCCGGCGTCACGTACAGCTCGCCCTCGATCGCCTCGTGGCGATGGCCATCGTCCGGGAGCTGCTGGACGTCCTGCCAGGTAATCTGTGAGAGCGCCATACGTTCCACATTATACCTCCGGGTCGGGTGAGGCGGCACCCGGCCTCACGCTACGGTCGACTCTCAAAGAGAAATCATCACGCCGCGCCGACCGGATCCGAGACCGGTTCTACGCATGCCACGAACCGCGCGGGGCGATACATTGCCCGATGCGCTGAATGAAGACCCGGACAACGAGAGGAGGACGCTCTTGAGCAACGATAGCAAGTGCCCGGTAACGGGCGGAGTGGAAGGCCGCGCGGCCGGCCGCGGCACCTCGAATCGTGATTGGTGGCCGAGCAAGCTGAACCTCAGGATTCTCCATCAGCACTCAGAGAAGAGCGACCCCATGGGGGAGGAGTTCGACTACGCCGAGGAGTTCAAGAAGCTGGACCTGG
>JBDGXI010000301.1:0-2578 GCA_039584685.1 Gemmatimonadota bacterium
ACCGCACCGGTGAGCTCGGTGCTCAAGCCGAGCTCGAGATTCTCGATGGGGCTGACCGCTCCGCCGATATCCAACGAGGAGAAAGTCCCCGAGCCTAGTTTTACGCCTCCGATCGTCACCCGTCCGTCTGCACGAACCATTCCCTCATCCAAAACCAAGGGCCGGCGCGCGAAGCGGACGGGATATCCGTGGGCAAAGACGGCCACCGCCGCCACTTCTTCCTCTTCGGGCTCGGCCTGCTCGGGGGCAGCCGGTTCTTCCTGAGCAAGCGCTCCGCCGATTGGTGCGCTCAGAGTCCACGCAAAAAGAACGATACATAGAAGTCGAGTCATGAGTCCCCCGTGAATCTTCCGGCGAGTCTATCCTCTCTCGGAAGAACGCGTGGATGTTTTCGATTTTTCCCATGTGTTTTCGAACCCTTCGCGGTGCTCGCGGTGCTCGCGGTGCTGACAAAGAGAAGAAAGCAGACGAAGGGGCGAGCGCTGTTGCGAGGGTTTGGCGACTTCCGTCGTAGGGAGTTTCTGAAGTTGACGGGCGCGGCTGGTGTCACGGCCACGCTGCCGTTCTCACATTGGGTCACCAAGGCGCGCGCGGCGACGCAGGGTCCCGGGCTTTCCAATCCAGCCACGCAACCCAAGTTTGAGGCGTTCGTCCCCAACGCGCTGGATCCGGGATTCATCTACGACACCAGCAAAGGCAAGATCAAGGTCGCTGCCGGCGAAACGACTCAGATGACCGGCCTCGTCGGTCCCGATGGCGAGACGCCCGTTCCGACCACCGTCTGGGGTTACGGCGACAAGCAATTCTACACCTGGCCCGGCCGCACGTTCGAGGTGCAAAAGGGGGAGCCGCTCGAGGTCAAATGGGAAAACCGCCTGATCGACAAGTTCGGCGACCCGCTGCCCTACATCATCACCGGCAAGGACAATACCTCGATCGGTTTCGGAGACTACACCGGACGAAAGGTCGTCGATGAGTCTCTTCATTGGGCTTACAGCCTGCATGGCTACGAACACTTCAGTATCGATGAAGATGGGATCCCAGTCGACGGCAATCCCGAGTTCTTCTTCAGTCCTGGTTGGGAGGTTCGCGGTCCGCAGTGGGTAGACAAGAAGTACGTCTATCAAAACGAGCAGCCCGCGGGGAACCTCTGGTACCACGACCACGCTCTGGGCATCACGCGACTCAACGTCTATGCCGGCATGGCCGGTTTCTACTTCATTCGGGATGAGTTCGACACTGGCCTGCCAGGCAATCCGCTCGATCTTCCAGCGCACCCCTACGAGGCCGCTTTTGCGATCCAAGATCGCATGTTCAAGGACAATGGCGAGCTCTTCTACCCCGCGTTTCCGGGCGATCCCTTCTACGCAGACTTCATCACCGGCGAGGGTGCGGTGCTTCCGGACCCCCCGTTCGTGGGAGGTGGACCCACTGGCTTGGCCGAGTTCTTCGGCGACCACATGGTCGTCAACGGAGTGATCTGGCCCAAGATGGATGTGGAGCCGCGCAACTACCGGCTCCGCTTGCTCAACGGGTGCGATAGCCGATTCCTCGCCGTGCAGCTCTTCGAGGTTCCTTCCGGCCAGACCCACTTCGCCGGCGCGACTGGGCCGCTCCCCTTCACCGTCATCGGCAGCGATCAGGGTCTTGCCTCGAGCCCCACGCCCGTGGACACGCTGCTGATCGAAACCGGCTCGCGCTACGACCTCATCGTCGACTTCAAGAATGTCACGCCCGGCAATCGCGTGATCATGAAGAACATCGGTGGCGACGAGCCGTTCGGGGGCGACATCCCCAGCCCGCAGGTCTTCGGAGAGACCGACCGCATCATGGCGTTCGACGTGGTCCTGCCTCTCGACCCCGGAGTTCCCGATGTCGCGCCGACCGGGATCGCCTTCGGGCCTATGATCCCCACGCCCACGCGCCCCGATCAACTGGCCAAACACCCCCGAGTACGTCAATGCCGGCCTGGTCGGTCCGATGGAAGGGTCGATCGCCTGGCATAGCCCAACGACCGAGAACCCTGCACTCGGCTCCACCGAAGAGTGGGAGATTTGGAACGCCACGGGCGATGCACACCCTGCACATCTTCACCTCGTGCACTTCGAGGTCGTCGGCAGGCAGGAGATCGCCTGGGATAGCGCGACCAACGAAGATGACCGCGTGCTCGATCCGACCGGGGTCACGACTCCGATGCCGAACGGGGATGGAACGTACATGGTCACGCAGCCCGTGGTCCAGCACAACGGACTGCTCGGCAATGGCTTCCGGCTGGTGAACCTCACCTACGGCGCCGCTGTCCCACAGCCCGATGAGTATGTGGAAAACGCACCCAAGGACATGGTGACGGCGCTACCCGGCCAGATCACCTGAGTATGTGGAAAACGCACCCAAGGACATGGTGACGGCGCTACCCGGCCAGATCACCCGCATCAAGGCTACGTTCGACAAGCCTGGCCGGTACGTCTGGCACTGTCACATCCTGTCTCACGAAGACCATGAAATGATGCGCGTCATGCACGTCGGCCCTGGCGCTTAGCGCGCCGCTCAGGACGGATCGCGGAGCCGGTACTCCCAC
>JBDGXI010000175.1:0-4021 GCA_039584685.1 Gemmatimonadota bacterium
CTTCTCCCCGGTCCGACGGTTGGCCACTTCCATGGGGCCGGCGTCGATCCCGAGCCAGTGACTGCCTCGCGATCCCTGGACCCTGGCCAGCGCCGCCCGCACGGAGCTTTCCGGAACGCCGAGCCCGTCGGTCCGCTCGGTCGAGCTGCCGACCAGCGATCCGCTGGCCGACCCCTTTTCGAACCCGATCTCTGTAGCCACAACGTGCCCGCCATGTGAGACGCCGTTGAAGTCGGTCGGCCGAGCCGCCATTCCCTGCAGGGACAGGCCCCGGCTCCGCCAGCTGCCTTGCAGTCCGCGTCCCTGGAGCTGGAAACCGAGAAGCTCGCTGGTCTTGACGTCCAGGTCGCCGACGGCCGCTCCCCACGCGGGACGCTGCACGCCTACAAACAGGCGCGGTCCGGACAGGAGGCCGCGGAACGCGTAGACGCTTCCGCCCCTGGGCATGTAGCGGTAGTTGTAGAGGAGCTTCGTGTCCCTTCCCATACTTCCATTCCCGGATACCGCGACGACAGGCTCCGTCTGATTCGTGCCCTCGACCGAGGTGAGCGTGGAGCCGAGGAATACAGTGGTCGGGATGTGCACCAGATCTGGAAACAAGCCTCGGTCCGGCAAGACCGCGAAGACGACGTGGTCCGCCACCGAAAGGTCCCCAAACCGTGCCGAGAGCCGAATATAGACCTGGGATCCCACGGCCAGATCGTGGGGCACCGCTACCTGGAACTCCCCGGTGATCTCTTCGTACGGCGCCAGCCACAGCGTGGGAGGCACCAGGTCGTCCCGGTCACCGAGATTCGTCTCGATCGACAGGGCAACCGAGTCTCCGGCATTGCCCTGGTTCGAGAGCACGTACGTGAACGACACCAGGTCATCGTGTCCCGCTGCATCACGTGAGCCGGCAAGTTGGAGATCGAGCTCGCGCCTGGCTCGCACCCGGATTCGCACCGGTACGCTGCCGGTCTGCCCGTCGACCGCCTGGAACGCGACCAGCGCCACTTCGGTCTCTCCCGCCTCGGCCCGGTCCGGGACACGCAGCGTGACCGGGAATCGAGGTTGCTCTCCAGGCTCCCAGGTGAATCTCCCCGATCTCTGCCCGATTCTCAGGACTTCACCCGCCACCTCTACGGCGTACGCGAGCGTCAGGCGGCCCGTCGAGTCCCGAGTCTCGGCAAGCGCTGCCGGCGGGCTGATCGTGACCGTCAAGACTTCGCCCGGACCCGCTTCCGGCATTTCCTGTCCCGCCAGGGGCAAGGCCATGGAGGCAAGCAGGACGATGAGGATTCCCGGGGAGCGCATAGCAGTGCTACTGGCGGGACGCGGTGACGGTGTAGTCGGCGCGGTAGCTGCCGGCCGCGTCCGTCGCCTCGTCGAGACGGATCCGGAACTGGAGCGTGATGAGGTCGCCCCTGTCTCCCTCAGCCAGGGGCTGGTCTCCGACCTGCATCGCGGTCCACGTTCCCCGGTCGTCCCTCCGATACTCGAGGTCCGTGACAGGCTTCCCGCCACCCATTTGCGGACTGTCCGCGCGCAGGCAGACCACCCACCGACGGTTCTGGTTGCCCCGGGGTCGGACGTTAAGCACCACCGGACCGTGCTCGATCCACCCGGCGGCGAAATCGTCAGGCGTTGGGTTGGGAAAGGCGAGAAGGCCCGGTTGCAGGCGAACCACGTATCGACCGGAGGAGTCGCCACACGACTGAGCGATCGCTGGACATGGCGCCATGAGAAGCGGGAGAATCGTCGCGCACGCGGCGTAAGCCGAGAAGGACCCGAGACTTCTCCGCATGGAGTCTACCGGACGCGGAACGCGACCTGGGCCCCCATCAGTCCGTCGGCACCGTACTCGAGGACCGGAATCGCCAGGTAGCGTCCGGGAGCCAGGTCGGCATCCAGGTTCACCTCCACCTGACGTTCGTGGTCGGGGAGCACGCTGAAGGACTCCACGGGTACGGTGGTGCGGCTGCCTCCGTCGAAGTCACGGACCTCTACCGTACCGCGGGCAAGGATCGGCCACGTCTCCAGGTTGGCGACGGTGAATCTGAGGGTGCGAGTCTCCGCTGCGGCGTCGGAATCTCCCACAGAGGCGGTAGTGATCTCTCCCGACTCGGAGCCACCGAGAGCTAGACCGTACACCTTCACGCCGATCCGCAAGCCCGCCCGGTAGCCGCCGCCTTCCGGGGGAGGGCTCTCGATGAACACCAGCGACCAGCACGTGTCATCCGCGTCCGCACCCGGGTGGATCCGTATCGACACCGGCTGGGACACGCCGGCGGGCACGCTGAGCCCATCCGGCACGATCTCGAGACGGTCGGCGCACGATCGATCGTGCGTACCGGCCGGCGAAGTCTGGTGACCGCCATCGGGCTTCTGGTCGAAGTCGGCCGCGAATACCCTGAGCTGCAGCGGGGACTCTCCGTCGTTTCGCACCATGACGATCGCTTCGGTCACTTCACTGCTGGCCGGTATCGGGAGGATTACAGGGCTCACGGAGAACTGGGCGTGAGCCTCTGGGGGTCCTCCCAGAGCGACGATACCCGGCAGCGCCAGGAGCGCTGCCAGGTACCGCGCACGGATGCGGTTTGGGCGTGAATCAACCCGCCCGGCCGTGGCCGCTTCAGTTCGGGAGGACTTCGTACGTGTATGCGAGATCATACGTACCCTCGGGGTCGTTCACGTAGTTCAGGAGCAGCTGGTAATCCACGTTTGTGTCGTGCACGCCGCGGGCGAACGTCCCCACCTGGGCGGGAGCCAGGGTCATGCCCACGTAGGTTCCCGCTCCCACCTTCCACTGGAAATCGGTGGAGGGCTTGGCAGGCGGCGGGGCCGCACTACCGGTGTAGCCGAACGTCGCGACGTCCGCGCTCACGAGGATCTCGTGCGGCGTGTTGCCCTTGGTTCGAAGCGTGGCGCTCTCTCCGTCGATGAGTCCCGCGTCGAATTCGGCCTCCGTCGGGCTGAACGTGACGTCCGAATTAGCCGTGATCTGGATCGAGAGAATCTGGTTGACGTTCAGGGTGACCGAACCGGCCGCCGAGGACTGCGCCTTCGCTACGCCCGGGACCAGGAACGCCAGGGCCAGGGCGGTCAACAGGGTGCGCTTCATCGTCTCACCTCTTGGAATAGGGGTTGCACCGCATGCTTTCGTTCATCGCCTGAGCGAATCTTGCGCTCCTTCCGGGCGCGCTCGCCGCGGGGCATTCGTGCTGACGGAGAAGGCAAAGGGCGTTCCCGGCCCTGATGATCCGGTCGGAGGGCAAATCGAGACGGGGTTGTAACGACTGCTGTTGTAGTCAGTTAGCCCGGGCACAAGCCGTAGAAGTCAGACCTGCCACGAGGGGTCATGAAAGAATACCGGTCAAGGACTGAAGTGCATAACTCCGAAAGTATTGAAACATGCAACAACCGAGGATAATCCTGTGCGCGTTCTGGAAGGGTGTGCTGCGAGGTGGTTTCGTCCCCGACTCTCAGGAGGCCAGGCCGAGCTCCGCGCGGAGTCGTTCGGTGATGCGCTGCTGATGCCGATCGATGTCGGCGCGGCCCTCGACTTCGAGCTCGTACAGGCGCATCGCCTCCTCGATGAGCCGCAGGAGCTCGGAGAAGCGCTCCGTCTCCCTCTGGATTTCGTGGATTCGGGCCCGCACGACGTCGACGGCCGTGGACATCTCCTGGAGCGAGGGGTGCGTGACATCGCTGGCCCAGCGACTGACGGCAGGTTGCGAAACCCCGACGGCCCCGGCGAGGTCGGTATACGAGATCGGGAGGTTGTGGAGGAACCTCTGAAAGGCGTCATAGACGAGCGAATTCTCTCCATGCAGTCCAGTGGCCGCATACCAGGTCGGAACCCGTGCCTCGCCCATCTGATCGCATCCTCGCTTGGCGGTTAGCGAATATGAGCCTCTATAACTATTAGGCCGCTCGACCCCGAATAGTTACATATGAAGTGCCGCATGGGATGGGCTCATGCCTCCAGGGCAGGCCTTCAACAGGGCGGATCGGGCGTCCGCCATGTAAGATTAGAGAG
>JBDGXI010000176.1:0-4021 GCA_039584685.1 Gemmatimonadota bacterium
ACCGCCGTGAAATACTGCATGAAGATCACGCACGTGCTGCTCAACAACGGTGAGCTGGCCAAGATCTCGAAAGAGCAGCGGAGCGCCGACTACGATGTGTGGCAGACGGCCCTGAGCAATCCGGATTTCGCGGGATATGCGAGCTTGTGCGGGGCTTTGGGAATCCGGGTCGAAAAGACCGACGAGCTGGATGCTGCGCTGGAAAGGGCCCTGGAACACGATGGACCGAGCCTGGTGGAAGTGATCACGGATCCGGACCTGGTGTGATGAGCGAATCGAAGGCAAGCCGTCCCGAACGGGTGGCTCGGTGGAGCCAACTCGAGGATCGAACGCCTGCGTATGCGCTCGTCAGCGACGTGGACCTGGTCGTGATTCGATTCGATGACCGGGTGTCAGTTCTTTACGGACGCTGCCTGCACCGCGGGGCGCTCCTGTCCGACGGTCGGGTGGAAGGCGACAACCTGATCTGCGGAGTTCACCTCTGGGACTACCGCATCGACTCAGGTGTCAGCGAGTACGAGAACGCTGAGGCGCTGCAACCGTTCCGGGCGTGGATCGACCAAGAAGCCGATGCCGTCTTCGTGGACGCCGACGAGGTCGCGGCGTGGGCCGAGGAGAACCCGCAACCCTATCGCCGCGGCGAGTACCTCGGCCTGTACCAGGACGTTCATGGTACGCCCGAAGAACCGCACAACCGCTACATCCAGGAGCTGGCGCGAGACGGCCTCAGCCGGTTGGGCCATCATGGACGGGTTTCGGCCATGGGCGTGCCCCTCACGGACCTTCCGCGCTGGGACGACATACAAGTCCTGACCGCGCAGCTCGCCCGACGCCCACTGGCGGACGACGCGGACGTTTCCACCAACCTCGTGATAGGCCCGGGCGCCGATCGACCGTTGCGCCTCGAGATACCGATCTTCATCAGCGATATGAGTTTTGGAGCGCTGAGCGAAGAGGCGAAGACGGCGCTCGCACGCGGCGCCGAGCTGGCCGGGACCGGGATCTGCTCCGGTGAGGGAGGCATGCTCCCCGAAGAGCAGGCGGAGAACCGCCGCTATCTTTACGAACTCGCCTCCGGCCGCTTCGGCTGGGATCTCGACAAGGTGACGCTGTGCCAGGCCTTTCACTTCAAGGCGGGGCAGGGCGCCAAGACCGGCACCGGAGGCCACCTTCCCGGACACAAGGTGACGAAGCGGATCGCGGAAGTGAGAGGAATACCTGAAGGTCAGGCGGCCATCAGTCCGTCGCGATTCCCGGATCTCGCGACGCCTGCCGACTTCGCCGAGGTGGCGGCGCAGGTCAGAGAAGCCACGGACGGCATCCCGGTCGGATTCA
Organism: Gemmatimonadota bacterium; assembly: GCA_039584685.1. GTDB lineage: Bacteria > Gemmatimonadota > Gemmatimonadetes > Palauibacterales > Palauibacteraceae > Benthicola. Next base: position 1,336 of record JBDGXI010000176.1, read on the forward strand.
AGATGTCCGCGCAGCGCATCGAAGAGGATCTCGACTTCGCGCTCGAGGTGGGCGTGGACTACGTGATCCTCGATGGCCGGGGCGGTGCGACCGGCGCGGCTCCCGACATCTTCAAGAACAACATTTCCGTGCCGACGATGGCGGCGCTGGCACGGGCGCGGCGGCACCTCGACGCGCGGGATGCCGGATCCGTGACTCTCATCATCACGGGCGGGCTACGTACGGAATCGGATTTCGTGAAGGCGCTCGCCCTGGGTGCAGACGGCGTGGCTATCTCGAACTCGGCCCTGCAGGCCATCGGGTGCCTGGGGATGCGGGCGTGCCATACCAACAACTGTCCGGTGGGAATCGCCACGCAGAAGCTTCCGCTGCGGGAGAGGCTCGTGATCGACGCGTCGGCGAGAAGGCTGGCCAACTATCTGGAGGCCACGGTGGAACTCATGCAGGTTCTGGCGCGGGCGTGCGGGCACGACAGTCTGGCCGGCTTCGACTCGAGCGACCTGTCCACCTGGAATCCTGACGTCTCGTCCCTCACGGGAATCCGATACGCGGGCGTCTCGTCGCCGGGAAGCAATCCGCCATGAGCCCGTTCGCCCCGGACGAAGATACGCGAGCCCGGTTCGCGAGTCGCTGGGTTCGCCTCGGCGATCCCGCCCCCGGCACCTTGAGGAACGCCCGTCTCCAACTTCACTGGGCCCTGCAGCTCCTGTCGGCCTTCGGAGACTGCTTCGTCCCGCATCGCCCGGACTTCAGCCATTCCTCGGTGACCTGGAGCCCGGAGCGGAGGGCTTTTCTCTCGGGGCAGACGGTCGAAGGGTCCTCTCTGCGCCTCGGCCTCGAGCCCGGCCAGTTCGCCTACCGGCTGTTCGGGCCGGGGACGTCTCGCTCCGGTGCCTTCGAACTGAGGAACCGGACCCGGTCCGAGGCTGCCGCCTGGCTACGGGAGGCGCTGGAGGAACGGATAGGAGCGGCTGCGCGGGCTTTCACGACTCCGGTGCCGGAGATCCCGGCGCATCCGGTAGGAGCTGGAGCGGCCTACGACGCGCGGTTGGCCGAGCTGGCGGAGGTGGAGCGGTGGTTTCACGACTCTTCGCTCCTCCTGGAAGCCGTGTCCGCGGCCGAGGAAGGCGCTTCCCCGGTGCGATGCTGGCCGCACCATTTCGACATCGCAGTGCTGATCAACCTGGACGCCAGTTCCGATCCGCCGGTCGAAGTCGACGAGGCGCGGTCCGTCGGAATCGGGATGGTTCCGGGTGATGATTCGTATCCGGATCCGTACCTGTACGTCTCGCCCTGGCCGTACCCCGAAGCTGCGGCACTGCCGAAGCTGCCGCCGCCGGCCTACTGGCATACGCGAGACTGGACCGGCGCCGTACTCACGGCCGCTGACCTGGTGGGAGACGGCGACGAACAGGGGCAGGCGACGCGGGCGGCCAGCTTCGCACGGGCTGCGATAGCCGGCAGCCGGGCGCTGCTGCGACGGTGAGGCGAGCCATTACGATCCTGCGAACGTGATCAACTTCCACTTCCACGACGATCGTTCCTCCGACGGTATCGGGTCCCTGGCCGAGCACTGTGAGGCCGCCGTCGCCGCGGGCGTCCATGAGATCTGCGTCACGAACCACGCAGAGGTGATGGGTCCGGACGGGGCATGGAGGGCTGATCTCGGCGAGATGCGTGATCGTTTTCTCGCGATCGGCGAGAGTATCCACGAGGCCCGGCGGCACTTCCCGGAACTGGGTATTCACCTCGGGATCGAGCTCGAATACCGGCCCGAGTGGACCGACACGTTCGATCGTCTGATTGAAGAGCTCCCGTTCGATTTCGTGCTCGGATCCGTGCACATAGTGGACGGGTTCAATATCTCGGGCGGTCCCGGCAGAGACCTGTTCTTCGATGGCCGGACACAGAACGAGGCGTACGGCAGGTACTTCAGCGAGCTCGGTGAGATGGTCGAGTGGGGCGGATTCGATGTCGTATCGCACTTCGATCTCATCGCCCGCTTCGGGCATCTGCGCTATGGGGCCTACGATCCGGGCCGGTACCAGGACACGATACGACCGGTGATCGAGAAGATGGCCTCACGCGGCCTGGGGATCGAGATCAACACCTCGGGAGTGTTCGGACCGGGGGTGCCCTACCCCGCGCGCGATATCCTGGTGTGGGCGCGGGAGGCCGGCGTGCCCGTCCTGACCCTGGGAACCGATTCCCACAGTCCCGAAACTTTTGCGAGCGGCCTCGTGCAGGGAGTGCTGCTCGCGAGAGACGCCGGTTGGCGCGAGCTCACGCTGTACGAGCAGCGAGCTCCATCAGGGACCGTCGCGGTGGAGCTGGCCGTGGAGTGGGCTACGGATCGGCTGGATCCGGAAGATTCGATCTGAAGTCTGCCGGCCTCAGCCCACCCGGTGGAACCGCGCATAGAGGAACTGCTGCAGCGCGCCCCCCGGGGTCGTATGAACCTCCAGGCATGAGTCCGTCAGTCTGAACCCCGGGCCCAGCTCGTCGGCCAGCATGTCTTCAGAGTAGCGGCGTACGTCGAGTCCGCTGCAGCGGGTGGGACCCTGCGGACCGAAGGTCGCCAGGATCACCTGACCGTCAGCCGCGAGGGCCCTTCCCAGCGTCGCGCAGTACGCCTCCCGATCAGCGGCCTCCGTCAGAAAATGAAACACGGCACGGTCGTGCCAGA
>JBDGXI010000177.1:0-4000 GCA_039584685.1 Gemmatimonadota bacterium
CGGGCGACTGAGCGTAGGAAAAGGCGGCCAGGGCGAGAAGAGCCGTGGTCAACACGATGCGTGCACGGGCGATGATGAGCTCGCCGTCTCCTCCGGTCAGGAGAAGCGAGTCTTCAGGCGCCTTTAAGAAAAGCCGGCGGAACGCGCCAACAGGGTTCACGTGTGTGGCTCGCCTTCCTCGCGTGTAATAGGGTCTTCCTGGCCCGCTGGAAAGGCAATCGCCGTGCCGCTTTCCGGGCGAACGGCCGACTCAGGGTCCCGATGGCTCCGCGAAGAAGGCTCCGGCCGGCCCGGGAAACACCGCCGGGCTCTCGAAACCGCCGTATGTCACGCTGGATACGCCAAAAAGCCAGTTGTCGATGACCGCGTTCTCGAGCGTGGCTTCCGCTACATCTCCAACAAATGACGTACGATTCCATGCGAATGAAGTGGTGAGACGCCACTAGATGCGGTATCCCGCAAGATCTGGCGTGTACTGGCGATCCACCGGATCATCCGCGTATCTCCCGTTGTGTGACGTGCCGCCACGGTGCGGATACGTAGCGGCCGAACGCCTGCTCAACTCGCTCCAGCACCGCCGAGGCCGTGATCCGCTCCATGCGGCCCTCTCTCGCTTTCGTGCGCCTCGGGTCGGGGACCTCGCCCTCGTCGTGGTAGGCGTCGACCAGAAGATCACGGAAGCGCTCGTATGGGCCCACGCGCGCCGGGTTCGTGTGACCGTACAGCCCGACGACCGGCACCCCCAACGCATGCGCCAGGTGGAGCGGTCCCGAGTCGGGGCTCACGAGCAGATCGCATCCGTCCACCGTCCACATCATGCGCCGCACGTCGTCCGCCAGGGTCGAGATCGGCCTCCTCTCAGTCCCTGTCAGGATGACCTCTGCGGTGGCGAGTTCGCGCTCTCCCGGTCCACCGACCAGCAGCACAGTGGTCCCGTGCCGACTGGCGATCGCGTCAGCCAGCTCCGCGTAGCGCTCCGCCGGCCAGTCCTTTCTGGCCACGTTGGAACCGAGGACCAGCCCCACGACCGGGGCATCCGGCAGGCTGGCAAAGAATTCTGACTGGCGACCGCGTTCGGCCTCGCTGAACGCGATGCGCCACTCGAGCGGATCAGGGCGAGGGATCCCGAGGGGATCCAGGAAGCGCAGCAGCATGTCCTGCGTGTGCGCCCACGGGCCGGGCGCGACATGAAGGTTGCTGAACCTCCACACGCCCTCCCGGACTTTTCCCGGGTCGAGGCCGATTCGCACCGCTGCCCCCGAGAAGAAGGTCGGAAACACGCCTTTGAAGTGACGCTGCATGTTCAGCGTCAGGTCGAAACGAAGCTCCCGGAAGTCGTCACGCAGACGGCGGATGCCCTGGAGACCATCGCTCTTGTGAAACACGATCACGTGATCCACGCTCGGGTGCTCCCGAAGGACCTGCGCGGGCGCCGGCTCGGCTATCCATGTGATCCGACGGGTCGGCTGATCGTCCTTGAGCGCGTTGGCCACGGGCAGCCCGTGCACCACGTCACCGATCCCGGTGAGCAGGACGATACAGACATCCGTGGCACGATCATCGAGCATCATACGGCAAGGTATCCGCTGGCGGCGCGGCCGTCAGGACCGCGTGCCGGAGTTTGCGGGCGGGGCGACGCGGGCCGAGAATGTCGAATCCTACGCATCGGACAGGAGAGAACTGCATGTCGCCCGTCATTCGTGAGGCCGATCTCGACGACACCCAGCGCATCGTCCTGTTCAACCAGGCGATGGCTCGTGAGACCGAGGGCCGGGAGCTGGACCGGAAGACGCTCACGAAGGGCGTCGAGTCGCTCCTGAAGAACCCCTCCCGTGGCCGATACTTCGTCGCTGTCAAAGACGAAGAGGTTGTCGGTCAGGTGATGGTCACGACCGAGTGGAGCGACTGGCGGAACGGCTCGGTGTGGTGGCTACAGAGCGTTTACGTCTCCAAGCGCCACCGCCGCGAAGGGATCTACCGTGCCCTGCACGAGCACGTGCGAGAGACGGCCCGCTCGGAAAAAGCGATCGGAATCCGCCTGTACGTGGAACGGGACAACCTGCCGGCCCAGGAAACGTACCGGGCCCTGGGGATGGACCCGTCCCAATACCTGATGTACGAGGAGATGTGGGCGTGAAAGCCGGACTCTACTCCGGCTTCTTTCGCCTCGACTGACGTCGGCGGCGGCGCTCCGCGGCCTGCGTCTTTCGCCGTTTGGCTTCGCTCGGTTTCTCGTAGTGACGGTGCTTGCGGAAATCCTTCAGGATGCCCGCCCGCTGTACCTTGCGGCGAAATCGCCTCAAGGCCTTCTGGACATCTTCGCCTTCACGGATCTGAACTTCAGCCAAAACTCAGCTCACCGCCTTTCGTGGTGCTCGATACATCGACGGGGGAGACCTGGGGCCTCCCCCATCGCGTCGTCGATTCGGTTCTGTCGGTTGGGACCGCCGTGACCGGCCTACGGATCACCGGTACGCGATCCCGATGTTGAAGCCCCAGTACTTCTGGTCCCCCGTTCCACCCGAGCTGAACGCCCAGTTATAGCGGACGTTGAACAGCATGGCGACCTCGGGCCGGCCCAGGGGCACCACGATTCCCGCTTCCGGTGCCCAGCCGAAGTGCCAGGCGTCGTCCACTATGGCGCTGACCCCGATGTCCACTCGCCGCTCGATGTAGTAGGTGCCGGCGTTGAGTCCGAGATACGGACGTATGCCGCCCCGCTCTCCGAAGTAGTAGGAGGCGTTGGCCAGCACTGGAATCGAGTTGAAGTACCTGAGCTGCGTGCCCGTGATGTCGGCGGTCGGAAGACTGATGGTGTTCCGCTCCGTGCCGAAATCGTTCTTCTCGTTGAGGACGTTCCAGCTCGCGTTGAAGCCGAACGAGTACTTGGCCCCTCGCTCGGGTACGTACCGGGCATCGATCCCGAAGCCACGGAAGCTGAAGTCCTCAATGAAGTTGACGCTTGAATCCGAATTACCGGGCAAGCTCGAAGTGGCCGACATCTGATACGTGATGCCCCACCACCAGTCCTGCGCCTGCGCCTCTCCGCTGAACACCATGATGAGCGCCAGCGAGGCGATGATTCCCTTGATCGTTTTCATCTTATGACTCCGATTCTCGCTGTCTCGCTCAGTTGGTTTGCAGGTAAGACGACTGGTCGAACGCCTGCTGGATGCCTCGGTCGATTCGGTTCGTGTCGATCGGGCCGCTCGCCCGGCTCAGCACTCCGCTCAGGATCGCGTCCCACTGCACGTTGAAGATCTCGTTGTCCGGGTCCGTGTCCGTCGGGTCGATCATGGTCATCTCCAGCGTCCCCTGGTCCCACTGGGTGACCGAAACGCCTGGATAACCGGGTCCCCAGCCAGGTCCCCAGCCCGGCCACCATCCGCCCCAACCCCACCAGGGCCACCAGACGGTGGCCGTCGTTCGCCGGGTCGCCGACACGGTCACGATCAGGAACACGTCCGGCAGGTTGCTCTCATCGACCTCGTCGATTGGAACACGCTGGTAGCCGTATCCCTGCATGCGTGCGGCGATCTGAGCCAGGATCTCGGAGTCATAGCTGTGATCGATGTCGAGGGCGTTGTCGCACTCGGGGTCGTCAGCGTTCTCACACACGTCTACCACCGTATCCGGCATGGCGTACGTATCGTACGCCGAGAAGTCGTTTCCGCTGTGGACGGTCAACACGACGTCCGTCTCTTCCACGCTGCTGATGTCGCCCGGATAGCATGCCCCGAGCGCCATGACCAGGGCAGCTGCCGCCAGCCCCGTTCCGGGACCGATCAGCGGGCGCAGCCCTTCGAACCACTTCTGCATCAGGTGCCCTCCTGTGAATGCGGCGCCTGTCGCGCCATTCCAAAAGACTCTTCCCTGAAGCTCTTCTGGCTTTGGGACGGCGGAATGTAGGGGCACGAGGATGAACGGACAACGACCGGAGCGATGCCGGACCAGCGCCACGAACCCGGGTCGCCCGGTGTAGCGCCGCCGCAACGTCCGC
>JBDGXI010000178.1:0-4187 GCA_039584685.1 Gemmatimonadota bacterium
CGGCAATCACTACGAACAGCGAACTGCCGAAGACGAGGAGCCCGACGGGGGTCAAGAGTGCTCGCCGGCTCTTGGGACCGGTCGCAGCCTTATGGAAGTAATCGGCGATACTCAGCTTGCCACCTCACGATCAAACCTGTCGAACATTATCTACGGGCAAGAGCCTTGCGGGCGGAGTACTACCTCCCCCGCCGTGCGAGCACACGGGAGCAGCCGTGTGTTGGATGGATCAGCGCTGTGGTAGCTCGCCTTCATCCAGACCTCGAGCCCACTCGACGAACTGCCTCGAGCCCACTCGACGAACTGGGGTGCCAAGTCTCCTAGCTCATCGAGAACGCTCTCGGTGGTCCAGTCGTCTGCCGTGTCCCAACTGAGCTCCGTATCCAGCGTCTGGAGGAATTCCACACCGTGCCGCTCAAATAGCTCCGCCGCCTGTAGATTCAGCAGGAACTGGTACCAGGCATAGGTGTCCGCGAGGGTCTGCGGCGGAAGCCTGGACATGAACGTCCAATCCAGCGACCGAACCACCGGATCGAAGCTGGCGACGCGACCGGACCACTCCTTCCTTGCCGCCATCGCCCAGTCGGAATCGGTCTGCGCGACATAAGCAACGGCGAAGTGGCAACGATGCCGTCCAGCAGACACAGTGTGACCACGGTGACAATAAGCGTCACAATCTTAGCTTGCATCGAGACACTCATCTGTTCAGTCGTCCTCTACATTCGCTGGCGTCCCGAAGTCGGACAGGTCAATACCCTCCGGACCCTGGTAGCTTGCCCCGACGTACTCCCGTATTGCTCACGTTGTGTTTTCGTACAACGGCACGGATGCTGCGCGAACCAGCTGTGTAGGGCGAACCACGGCCTGTTCGTCGCGGACTTTTCGCAGGGAGGCACCGCTATGCGTGCAAAACGTTGCTTGTTGGTCAGCCTGATCCTGGGGGCCGCCGTATGCGCTGCCACTCCTACCAGCGCCTTCGCCCAGGATAAGAGCCGGAAGGGGAATGACCCAGTGCTTACCGCTTCCGCCTCGATCACGCTGACGAAGGACATGCAGGCCGAGATCCACAACTGGTATTCGCTCCATCCGGTCGGAAACCTCGAGGCACTGCCCCCGGGCATCCGGAAGCGCTTGGCCCGTGGCAAGCCGCTGCCACCGGGCATTGCGAAAAAGGTCGCTCCGGCCGGTCTTCGCTCCCGAATCCGCCTGCCGGACGGCTACCAGATAGTCGAGGTGGGCCTAGACGTCCTGCTCGTGGAGGTCGCGACAAGTATCGTGCATGACATCCTGATAGATGCCGTGCGCTGAGGAACTTGCGGCCCGAAGAGATCATTTCAGGCCTTTGGGGTAAGGACTAACGACCTGCCGGTCCAGCAATCAGGAGGCTGCTTGGACGCACGCATCGCGATCCCGCTTCTTGCCCTGGTGGTTGCCTGCGCTGCCGTGCCACCGGACGCAAAGGCGCAGACCAAGCTCTACGCTGGTGGAGGTGCGAGCTTTCCCACCGGTGAGTTCGCCGAGTATTCGGACACCGGGTGGCAAGTAGCCGGCGGCGTTCTGTTCCCGCTCTCGGATAGCGGGCTGGCCTTGGGCGTCGAGGCTTTCTACGGTTCCAACGGCCGCAAATCGGACACGACTGGGATCACATTCGACAGTCCGTTCGGTCTCGTGGCCATCCTCAGATACGGCCTCGCCACTTCCGGATCGGTAGAGCCTTACGTATCAGGCGGTGCGGGCCTGCACTATATGGGCACTTCTGGCGGCGATGGGACTGTCGAGATGGAGTTCGGGTATCAGTTCGGAGCAGGTGTCGGATTCGACCTGGCGGCAAGAACAGCGGTGTTCGTCGAAGGGCGTTACACGGCCAATGCGGAGCTGGGCTATTTCGGTCTGATTGCCGGCCTGGCATTCACCTTCGGCGGCAACTGATCCATCAGGGCGCAGACAGCTCCCACCGCGTAGAGGCCTCTCTCTCGGCCGAGCGATTCCGCTCCGTCCCAAGACACATACCTAACGGCGGTTGGCCGAGAGAGCGTACTGTCGCGGCCAGAGGTGGATGACGGAGAATGAGAGGGGAGCTACAGGTCGGCCTCTACTGATTCCCCGACATTGCAGCAGCGATGTACCACTTGCCGTCCTCTCCTCGCTGATACACGTGTAGGTGCTGGCGCTCGCGCTTGAATCCAGGGAGAGCCGGCTCCACGACGCAGTCTTGAATCCCGACCTCGAACGCAAACCCCCCATCGCCGACCAGGGTGACCGGAGTCAGTTCGAGCACAGGCACATTCACTGTCTCAAACATTGCTGTGACGTACTGAGCAATCGGCGAGCGGCCGCGTACCTGAGGACTGTCAGGATGCATTATGACGCCGTCCTCTGCGAAGCATGCGGTGTAAACTTCGGCATTTCCATTGACGATGGAGGACCGGAGCCGCTCTCTAAGGGCAGCGATCGCTGCCTGGTCTTCGGGGCTTAGCATTGCCTCACCCTATAAGTAGAGATTCGCGGTCAAACGGTCGACGCTGGAACTGCGCGTCGCCACGGGAGCGACCGTGGCTGGCCGAGAGCGGGTACTGTCGCGGCCAGAGGCGAACGTAGGCCCTAGGCGCTGCCTTCACTCGGACCGTTCAAGCTCCAACTGTTCAGCGTACATTTCCATTCACCGTTCGGCAGTCGGATCCACACCTTAGCCCACTTTGCTCGTGACGCTCGCCGCATCCGGTGCCAGAGAGGTTACCCATCGATCCAGGTCCTTCGCTTTCGTCGCGTCAACCCACCGCCGATACGTGTTGTCGATTGCCTCACGGTGGGCTTGCCGTTGTCCCGACGCTCGATCGGGAGCAAACAGCAGGACCGCGATAAGGAGGATGGATCTGATGACTAGGGTGCCTCCGTCCCTCTTCATCCCTGTTTTCTGAACTCCTCGATCCAATAGCGCCAGTGCAGCGGATCTCAGTCGTGATAGCCGGCGTCCGGGACGCTCTCCAGGTATCGAGCCAGGTCATGCTCGATCCACAGGGTCGCTCCCGTCTCGACGAGGAAGGCCTCCAGCCGATCCATCGACTTGAGCGTCGCCTCCTCATCCACGTTCCAGACTGGCACGATTCGATCCCTCCGGCTGAGGCGGAAGTGGTACAGGTCACCCGAAAGCACCACCGGTCCCTCGCTGCTCAGATCCACGAACAGGGCCTGATGTCCTGGCGTATGACCCGGCAGAGAGAGGATGCGGACGCTTCCATCACCGAACACGTCGTAGTCGCCTTCGAGCAGGATCCACTCCCGCTCCTCCAGCTTCTCGTACAGGGAAGGATTGAAGCCGGGCACCACCACCTCTTCCGCAAATGCAGCCTCGTATTCGGGTCGCTGGATGAGTAGAGTCGTGCTCTTGACCTCGTTGGCTATACCGACGTGATCGAAGTGCATGTGCGAGAAAGCCGCGTTGTCGATCGAGTCGAGCGTGAGGCCGACGTCAGCCAGCTGGTCCTCCAGCGTGCGGTCGAGTCGCATGCGCCACCCCTCGTACTCGAGCCAGCCGTCTTCGTCCGCCAGATCGGATGGCAGGCCACCGTCCCACAGTAGACGACCCTCCGGATGCTCGATCAGGTAACACGGCACGAACAGTTCCCGGACTTCGGTCGCGTCATCGCGAATGCCGAAACCGGCCGCCTCAGGACTGTCGTAGACCAGCCTTCCACAGTCGAACTCGTAGAGTCGCAGGTCGGGGGACCGATCGGGAGCGCTTGCGGTCGCAAGACCGAACAACGCCAGGGGGACACACACGCTCAGCCAGACCCTTCCGTTCCTTCTCATGGTAATGTCCTTCATACTCGTGGTAGAGCTGCGGGCCCGACTACGACATCGCCCAGTGATTTCGCCCGACCCAACAACGACACAAAGACGAGTGCTGTCAACCGGCGGGGCGTCGCCCCGGCGTACTCCAGCGAAAGAGTACTCCGGGTGCCAGAGGTGCCTAGTCTTCCCCCTGCTCATCCCCCGCGGCAGGCCCGGGCGCGACGCTCTCCACGTAAAACGTGATCTGTCGAGCCGGCTGCGATAGCCCGCTCGAAAACTGCGGATAGCAGACTCAAGGCGAGATCTGATCCGACCCAAGAGATCAACGGCAGCGGATGGGACTGGTAGGAGAGAACGGGCTACCTCAACGCAGTAGCATTCCCCCACTCACTCAC
>JBDGXI010000044.1:0-16032 GCA_039584685.1 Gemmatimonadota bacterium
CGTGATCGCAGCCGTCAGCGTCGTCTTCCCGTGGTCCACGTGCCCGATCGTTCCCACGTTCACGTGCGGCTTCGTCCGCTCGAACTTCTGCTTCGCCATCCTGCCGTTCTCCTGATCCGTGTCTCTATGACGGGCGGGAGGGGCTCGTTCGCCGTCCCGCCATCTTCAGTTGGGTCCGTCAGCGCCCGGCCGCGATCTCCTCGGCCTTGCTCTGTGGCACCTGCGCGTAGTGCGAAAACTGCATGGTGTACACGGCGCGTCCCTGGCTGAGTGAGCGCAGGGTCGTCGAATAACCGAACATCTCCGACAGGGGCACCGATGCGCCTACGACCTGCGCCTGAGCCCGCTGCATCATTCCACCGATCTTCCCGCGCCTGCTGGACAGATCGCCCATCACATCGCCCAGGTATTCCTCCGGAGTCACGACCTCGACGTCCATGATCGGCTCCAGGATCGCCGGGTCCGCCCGCTTCACACCTTCCTTGAGCGCCATCGACCCCGCGATTTTGAACGCCATCTCGCTCGAGTCGACGTCGTGTGTCGAGCCGTCGATCAGCGTCGCCTTGATATCGATGAGCGGGTAGCCCGCCAGTACGCCGGAGTCCATGGCTTCATGGATCCCCTGTCGCACCGGTCGAATGAACTCGCGTGGAATCGCGCCACCCACGATTTCGTCCTCGAACACGAACCCGGCCCCGGGCTCGGTCGGCTCGATGTTGATGACGACGTGACCGAACTGCCCGCGTCCGCCCGTCTGGCGAATGAACCTGGCTTCGACGTTCTGCACGGCCTTCCGGATCGTCTCGCGGTAGGCCACCTGCGGCCGTCCGACGTTCGCGTTGACCTTGAACTCCCGCTGCAGGCGGTCGACGATGATCTCGAGGTGCAGCTCACCCATCCCGCTGATGATGGTCTGGCCCGTCTCCTCGTCCGTGTAGACCCGGAACGTCGGGTCCTCTTCCATCAGCTTCGCCAGGGCCTGGGCCAGCTTGTCCTGGTCCGCCTTCGTCTTCGGCTCGATCGCCACCCGGATCACCGGCTCGGGGAAGCTCATGGCCTCGAGGATCACCGGATCACCCGGGTCGGAAAGCGTGTCACCGGTGCGGGCCACCTTCATCCCGATGGCCGCTCCGATGTCGCCGGCGTAGAAGCTCTCCACTTCCTCGCGCTTGTTGGCGTGCATCTGGAGCAGGCGCCCGATGCGCTCCTTCTTGCCCTGCGTCGCGTTGAGAATGTGTGAACCGGCCTCCAGCCTGCCCGAATAGACCCTGAAGTAGGCGAGCCGCCCGACGAACGGATCCGTCATGATCTTGAACACGAGCGCCGCGAACGGCTCGTCGTCCGACGGTCCACGCTCGACGAAATGCGCGTCGTGGTTCGGGAGATGACCCTTTACCGCAATCTTGTCCGTCGGAGACGGCAGGTAATCGATGATCGCGTCGAGCAACTTCTGGACGCCCTTGTTCTTGAAAGACGCCCCACACAGCACCGGCGTGATCGCTCCCGCCAGGGTCGCCTTGCGCACTGCCCGCCTGACCTCGTCCTCCTCGAGCTCACGTCCCTCGAGATAGTGCTCCAGGAGCTCCTCGTCGTGCTCGACCGAAGCTTCGACCAGCTCGTGCCGGAGCTGGCTGGCCTTCTCCTGCAGGGCATCGGGAACCGGACCCTCGTCCCACTTCACGCCCAGAGAGTCCTCGTCGTACACCACTTCGACCATGCGCACGAGGTCGATATGGCCGGTGTAAAGCTCGCCCTCTCCGAGGGGATACTGGAGCGGGTGCGCCTTGGCCCCGAGACGCTCCCTCATCATCTGGACGACGTGCTCGAAGTCCGCGCCCACCCGATCCATCTTGTTCACGAACGCGATACGCGGGACGGAGTACTTGTCGGCCTGCCGCCACACGGTCTCGGACTGCGGCTCCACGCCGCCCACGGCGCAGAACAGGGCGACCGCTCCATCCAGAACGCGGAGGCTGCGCTCCACCTCGACGGTGAAGTCCACGTGCCCCGGCGTGTCGATGATGTTGATCTGGTACTGATCTCTGTCGCGGTTCCAGAACGTCGTGGTGGCGGCGGAGGTAATCGTGATCCCGCGTTCCTGCTCCTGCTCCATCCAGTCCATCGTGGCGTCGCCATGATGGACCTCACCCATCCGATGCACCCGACCCGTGTAGTACAGGATGCGCTCGGTGGTCGTGGTCTTACCGGCATCGATGTGAGCCATGATGCCGATGTTCCGGACCTGCTCCAACTGCGTGCTACGCGCCATCTATATCGTAACCTTCCCTGGGTCTATACAGCCGACCGGCTCTGCCGGTCGACTCCGTTCGTTCCGCGACTACCAGCGGTAGTGCGCGAACGCCTTGTTCGCCTCTGCCATGCGGTGCACGTCGTCCTTCTTGCGGACCGCTCCGCCGTCTCCGCGAGAGGCGTCGAGCAGCTCGGCGGCGAGGCGATCGGACATCGTCTTGCCCGGTCGTCCGCGAGCGAATCCAACCAGCCAACGGCGCGCCAGCGAATCGCGTCGACTCGGGCGGACCTCCACCGGTACCTGATACGTGGCGCCTCCAACCCGGCGGCTCCGCACCTCGAGGACCGGCTTCGCGTTCGTCAGGGCCTGCCGGAACACGTTCAGGCCTGGCTGGCCGGTCTTTTCCTCGATCTTCTGCATCGCGTCGTAGAAGATCTGCTCCGCCGTCGACTTCTTTCCGTCCAACATGAGGACGTTGACGAACCGAGTGACTTCCTGGCTCCCGTACTTGGCGTCCGGAGGGGTCTCTCTCGGAACCGCCTTCTGCCTGCGTGACATGTAATTCTTCCCTTGATACGGAAACCCGGCTGAGACGTGCAGGCCGGGCTTATTCCCACTGCTTCTCTCGAGTGTCTTACCGCCGGGGCCTGTGCGCCCGTCCGGCGCACGGTTCCCCTTGATCGTTTACCTTTTCGATCCGTACTTGGACCTGCCCTGTCGCCTGTCCGATACTCCGGAGGCGTCCAGCGTCCCTCGAATGATGTGATACCTCACGCCCGGGAGATCCTTAACCCGGCCACCGCGGATCAGCACGATGCTGTGCTCCTGCAGGTTGTGCCCCTCCCCCGGGATATATGCAGTGACCTCGTATCCGTTGGTCAACCGCACGCGCGCTACCTTCCGAAGCGCAGAGTTCGGCTTCTTCGGGGTGGTGGTGTACACGCGTGTGCACACGCCCCTCTTCTGCGGATTCGCCTCCAGTGCAGGCGCCTTCCGCTTCTTTTCCAGGTTCTGGCGCCCATTGCGCACCAGCTGATTAATCGTGGGCATAACCCGGCCGCTCTCCCCGTAGCTCGGTAGCGACAGAAACCGCTCCCCCGCGTGCCGTGCGTCGCGGCACTCGAAGCAGCGGTTCAAAGTGCGCGGAGACGACCACCGCCTCCGCCGAAAACGACAACGACCCATTGGTCGATAGACGGGTCAAGGTAGGTGTGATGATTGAAGTTGTCAAGGTACGGTTCCGGGGCCGCAACCGGCCCCGGAACCGCGTTTTCGGAAGGTCCCGCCCGCGGTCGGTGACCCGGCCTCAGGCCTCCGCCGGAAGCTCCGCTGGAAGCTCCGCAGAGTCGGGCTCCATTTCGCCTCGCAACTCCGCGAACAGTCCACCCGCCGCGGCGGCAGGCTCATCGGGTTCGGGCTGTTTGCGGCGCATCGCGTCGAGCTCCTCCTGCAGCGGCTCGCCGACCAGGAACTCTACGTTCTGATACCGGTGGATTCCGGTACCAGCCGGTACCAGGTGCCCGATGATGATATTCTCTTTAAGGCCCCGCAGGTCGTCCATCGCGCCGCGCACCGCGGCATCCGTCAGCACACGGGTGGTCTCCTGGAAGGAGGCCGCGCTGATGAACGACTCGGTCGTCAGGCTGGACTTCGTGATTCCGAGCAGCACGGGCTCGGCTCGCGGAGGCTTACCTCCGGAACCGATCACTTCCCGGGTGCGCTCACGGAATTCCATCCGATCGACATGCTCTCCTTCGAGGTACTCGGTGTTGCCCGGTTCCGTGATCTTCACCTTCTGCAGCATCTGCCGCACGATCACGCCGATGTGCTTGTCGTTGATCCGAACTCCCTGCAGGCGGTAGACCTCCTGAATCTCGTTGAGCAGATACTCCTGCACCGCCCTTGGTCCCCTGACCCGCAGGATGTCATGCGGATTCACCGGGCCCTCGGACAGCCTGTCACCCGCGCGTACGAGATCGCCCTCGTGGACGCGGAGGTGCTTACCCACCGCGACCTGGTAGACCTGCTCTTCGTCGTTCTCCATGGTGACGATGATCTCACGCTTACCGCGCTTGATACCGCCGAACGACACGCGGCCATCCACCTCGGTGATCGTGGCCGGATCTTTCGGGCGGCGAGCCTCGAACAGCTCCGCCACACGGGGAAGTCCCCCCGTGATGTCCCTGGTCTTGTACGCCTCCCGGCTGATCTTGGCGATCGTGTCGCCGGGTTGGACGGCTTCCTTGTCGTGAACCAGGAGCTGTGCACCGACCGGGACGATGAACTCCCTGAGCTTCTTGCCCTTCGAGTCCACAATCTCGATGCGTGGGTGCAGCTTCTTGTCCCGGTCCTCGATGATGACCAGCTGACGCCGACCGGTGGCCTCGTCCAGCTCCTCGCGGAACGTTTCTTCCGGCACGATGTCGTTGTAGTGGATCTTCCCGACGTGGTCGGCGACGATGGGCTCGGAATACGGATCCCATCCGAACAGGAGGTCCCCAGGGTTTACTTCCTGACCGTCCGTCACGTGCAGCTGCGCTCCGTACGGGACCGCGAGGCGCGACCGGATCCGGTCCTCCTCTGTCCGCATGAGAAGCTGGCCCTCACGGCTCGTTACCACGATGTGGCCGTCCGGGCTCTGGACCGTGGTCACGCGCTCGAATCCGACCGTTCCGTGGAGCTTCGATTTCCGCTGCGTCTGGGCCGCGATGCGAGCCGCCGTACCTCCGATGTGGAACGTTCGCAGCGTGAGCTGCGTCCCCGGCTCCCCGATCGACTGTGCCGCCAGGATCCCGACGGCCTCCCCCACGTCCACCATCTTCATCGTGGCCAGGTTGCGGCCGTAGCAGTTCTGACAGATCCCGCGCCTCGACTCACACGTGAGCACCGAACGGATGGTCACCGCCTGCAGCCCGGCCTCCTCGATCGCCTCGGCCGCCTCGTCGCCGATGATCTCGCCGGCCTTGACGATCACCTCGTCGCTGATCGGGTCGACGATGTCCTCGCGGGCCACGTTGCCCACCACACGGTCGCCGAGCGGCTCGATGATATCTTCGCCCTCCTTCAGAGCCGAGATCTCGAGTCCGAGCACCGTCCCGCAATCCTGCTCGACCACGACCACATCCTGGGCGACATCGACCAGACGCCGCGTCAGGTAGCCGGCGTCGGCCGTCTTGAGGGCCGTATCGGCGAGTCCCTTCCGCGCTCCGTGCGTCGAGATGAAGTACTCGAGCACGCTCAGCCCCTCGCGGAAGTTCGCTCGGATCGGACTCTCGATGATCTCGCCGATGCCTCCGGTCAGCTTCTTCTGGGGCTTCGCCATCAGGCCCCGCATTCCAGCGAGCTGCCGGATCTGGTCTCGCGAGCCTCGCGAGCCGGATTCGAACATCATGTAGATCGGGTTGTAGCCGTCGCGGGACTCGGCCATGCCCCTCACCATGGCGTCCGCCACGTCATTGTTGGCGTGGGTCCAGGCGTCGATGACCTTGTTGTACCGCTCACCAAACGAGATGACGCCCTTGTGGTAGGCGCGGGTGAAGCGATCCACGTCCTCCTGCGCCTCGGACAGGATCGTGGCCTTCGCCTCCGGGATGACCATGTCCTCCATCCCTACGGAGACGCCGCCAAGTGTGGCATGCCGGAACCCGAAGTTCTTGAGCTTGTCCAGGAACTCCGTGGTGATGGCCATGCCAGCCGCCCGGAACACTTCGAACACGAGGTCGCCCAGCATCCCCTTGTTCATCACCGAATTCTGGAATGGCAACTCGTCCGGGATGATGTCGTTGAACATGATGCGGCCGACCGTGGTCACCACCCACTGGTCGCCATCCAGGTACAGCGCCGGACGATGATAGTCGGGCGTGCCCCGCTCGGTGCGTAGGAAGCCGTTCGCCAGCTCCAGCTCGATATCGGCCGCGCCCATGAACCGTGGGAGGTCGTCTTCCACGGTTAGCTGCTCGAATCCCGGCGGTGCCTTGGTCACGAAGTAGCAGCCCAGCACCATGTCCTGACTCGGCGCGGCGATCGGACGTCCGTTCGACGGCTTGAGCACGTTGTTGCTGGACAGCATGAGGACGCGCGCCTCGAGCTGCGCCTCGAACGAAAGCGGCACGTGCACCGCCATCTGGTCGCCGTCGAAGTCCGCGTTGAAGGCCGCGCACACCAGCGGGTGAATGCGGATCGCCTTCCCCTCCACGAGGACCGGCTCGAACGCCTGGATCCCCAGGCGGTGCAGTGTCGGCGCCCGGTTCAGAAGCACCGGATGGTCCTTGATGATGTCCTCGAGCACCTCGTAGACCTTGGGGTCGTATCGCTCGACGAGTTTCTTGGCGCGCTTGACCGTTTCCGCGTCACCACGCTGCTCGAGCTCGTGGATGATGAACGGCTTGAACAGCTCGACGGCCATCACCTTCGGCAGCCCGCACTGGTGCAGCTGCAACTCGGGGCCGACCACGATCACCGAGCGGCCGGAGTAGTCCACGCGCTTTCCGAGCAGGTTCTGCCGGAACCGGCCCTGCTTGCCCTTCAGCATGTCGGACAGCGATTTGAGCGGTCGCTTCCCGCGCCCACGGATCGCCTTGCCGCGCCGGCCGTTGTCGAACAACGCGTCCACGGCTTCCTGCAGCATCCGCTTCTCGTTTCGCAGGATGACCTCGGGCGCCCGCATCTCCAGCAGTTTCTTCAGCCTGTTGTTCCGATTGATGACGCGCCGGTACAGATCGTTCAGGTCGGAGGTGGCGAACCGGCCGCCGTCCAGGGGAACGAGCGGACGCAGATCCGGCGGTATCACCGGGATCACGTCCATGACCATGTGTTCCGGGTTGTTCCGATTCGCAGGATCAGGATCGCTGTTCCGGATCGCGTCGATGACCTTGAGCCGCTTCAGCTTCTTCTTCTTGCGCTGCTTGGATGTCTCCGTGGCGACCTCGACTCGCAGGCGCTCCGCCTCCGAGTCCAGATCGAGCTGGTTCATCAGCGTGCGGATGGCCTCGGCCCCGATCTCCGCTCGGAATTCGGTGTCACCCTCCTCGCGAGCCTGCTCCGTGAGCTCCCAGTACTCGTCCTCGGTGAGCACCTGCCGAACCTCGACCTCCCGGCCTCCCGGATTGGTGACCACGTAGGCGGCGTAGTAGACGACGCTCTCCAGGTCGCGCAGCTTCATGCCGAGCAGATACCCCATCTGCGACGGCAGCGTCTTGAAGAACCAGATGTGGGCTACGGGAACGGCCAGCTCGATGTGGCCCATCCGCTCGCGCCGCACCTTGGAAAGCGTGACCTCGACGCCACACTTGTCGCACACGTGCCCGCGGTACCGGATGCGCTTGAACTTGCCGCAATGGCACTCCCAGTCCTTGACCGGCCCGAAGATCCGCTCACAGAACAGCCCGTCGCGCTCCGGCTTGAACGACCGGTAGTTGATCGTCTCGGGCTTCGTGACCTCACCGTAGCTCCACGAACGAATCTCGTCCGGTGAGGCGATCTTGATCTGCATCCAGTCGAAGTCCGAAGAACCGGCTCCGCGATGGCGGGGGAAATCGATCATCCTGTGTGACCCCTCTGTCGCTGAATATGCTTCACTGCGCGAATATCGAACTGTCGTCGTCGCTGCCCAGCGTCACGCTGAGTCCGAGCGCCTGAAGCTCCTTGACCAGCACGTTGAAGCTTTCCGGGACTCCCGGCTTGGGCAGGTTCTCGCCCTTCACTATCGCCTCGTAGGTTCGACTGCGTCCGGTCACGTCGTCGGACTTGACCGTCAGCATCTCCTGGAGCGTGTGCGCCGCGCCGTACGCCTCGAGCGCCCACACCTCCATCTCTCCGAAACGCTGGCCTCCGAACTGGGCCTTTCCGGCCAGCGGCTGCTGGGTCACCAGGCTGTACGGCCCGATGGAGCGCGCGTGGATCTTGTCGTCCACCAGGTGCGAGAGCTTCATCATGTAGATCTCGCCCACGGTCACGTCGGCGTCGAACTGCTCGCCCGTACGGCCGTCCCGCAGCGTCATCTTGCCGCCCGGCTTGATCCCGGCCTTGTGTACCAGCTCGACGACGGCTTCGTCCAGTCCCTTGGAAATCGTCTTCTGGCCCACCAGCGCTGCGGCAGCCGGCCAGCCTGACTCCTTCAGCTTCGCCGCCGTGGTGGCACCGGAAGCGGCGCGCGCCACCTCGAGCACGTAGCGGCCGAAGGCCTGCAGGAACGTCTTGGCAGTCCTGTCGGCTCCAGTGGTCAGATAGGCGTCCAGACTCCGCCCGAGTCCCTTCGGATGGCCGTTCTTCTTCGGCTGGAAATCTCCCTCGAACGCCTGGATTCCGCGCACGAATCGTTGCACCGTCTCCGCGTCGACCGCGGGAACCTCGACACCGCGTCCGAGGAAGCGTCCGGCCCATACGGCGGCCCCGAGCTTGAGCAGGGCGCCAATTTCGTCCTCCGTCGCTCCCTGGAACACGGGGGTCTGGGCACGGAAGCCTAGCTGAGCTGCCGCCCACCCCAGGTGTGTCTCCAGGATCTGGCCGACATTCATGCGGCTGGGGACGCCCAGCGGATTCAGCACGATCTCGACCGGGGTGCCGTCCGGCAGCACGGGCATGTCCTCCTCCGGCACCACCCGCGCGATGATGCCCTTGTTCCCGTGACGCCCGGCCATCTTGTCGCCCACCGAGATCTTGCGCTTCTCGGCCAGGTAGACCTTGACGAGCTGCACCACTCCGGGCGACAGCTCGTCCGCCTGGAACACCCGATCGATGCCTTCCTCGGTCCGCTCGCGGATGCGTTCGATCCGCCGCTTCGCTTCTTCGATCACCTTGCGAGCGCGCCGGTTGGAAACATCGTTCTTGACCTTGAGCGTGCTCAGATCCACCTCGCCGAGGTCGAGACCGGCGATCGCCTTCTTGCTCAGCTTCGACCCCTCCTTCAGCAGCGGCTCGATCGTCCCGCGGCGGAGCAGCAACGCAACGGTCTGGCCCTCCAGCAGCGACTGCAGTTCCTCGTCACGGGCTTCGGTGATCCGGGTGATCTCCTCCCGCTCCGTCTCGCGCAGCCTGGCGATTCGCTCGCCGTGCTCGCGCTCCAGCAGCGGATCGTCGATGCGGCGCGAGAAGATCTTGACGTCGATGACGGTGCCTTCCACGCCGGGCGGCACGCGCAGCGAGCTGTCCTTCACGTCCTTCGCCTTCTCGCCGAAGATCGCCGTAAGCAGCTTCTCCTCGGGTGACAGCTCCGTCTCGCCTTTCGGAGTGATTTTGCCGACCAGGATATCGCCCGTCTTCACGCTCGCTCCGACGCGTACGATGCCCCGTTCGTCCAGGTCCACGAGCGCCTCTTCCGCAACGTTCGGAATCTCGACGGTGATCTCTTCCGTCCCGCGCTTCGTATCGCGGACGTGCAGCTCGAGCTCCTGGATGTGGACGGACGTGAACGCGTCGTTCTTGACGAGTCCCTCGCTGATGACGATCGCGTCCTCGAAGTTGTGGCCGTACCACGGCATGAAGGCCACCGTGACGTTTCGCCCGAGAGCCAGGGCGCCGAAATCCGTGGCGGCGCCGTCGGCGATCACGTCGCCCCGCTTCACCGCCTGTCCCGTTTGCACGATCGGGCGCTGATTGATCGCCGTATCCTGGTTCGTACGCCAGAACTTCTTGAGCCGGTACCGGTCGTACTGAGAGAGCCGGGCCAGAGGCTCGTCCTGCTTCGCACCCTTTCGCGCACCGGTGTCGATCACGATCTCTTCAGCGGTGACGCGAGTGACTTTGCCCCCGCGGCGCGCCGTGATCACGGCTGCCGAGTCGGCGGCGACCTTCTCTTCGAGTCCCGTACCCGCCAGCGGGGCGTCCGGGAACAGCAGCGGAACCGCCTGCCGCTGCATGTTGGAGCCCATCAGGGCCCGGTTCGCGTCGTCGTGCTCGAGGAACGGGATCAGCGCCGGCGAGACCGCCACCAGCTGATCCGGCGCCACGTCCATGAAGTCGATCTCGTCGTGCGGAAGCAGCGGATAGTCGTCCCGCCGCCGGCAGAGCACGAGGTCGTTGACGAAGCTGCCATCCGCCGCCAGGACCGCGTTGGCCTGGGCGACCGAATAGTCTTCCTCCTCGGAAGCCGACAGCCATTCGATCTCGTCCGTCACGATCCCGTCCACGACTTTTCGATACGGCGTCTCGAGGAATCCGAGCTCGTTCAGTCGCGAGAACGTGGTCATGGACGTGATGAGCCCGATGTTCGGCCCCTCCGGGGTCTCGATCGGGCACATGCGGCCGTAGTGCGAATAGTGGACGTCCCGCACCTCGAAGCCCGCCCGTTCGCGGCTCAGGCCTCCCGGCCCGAGGGCGCTGAGACGCCGCTTGTGCGTCAGCTCGGCCAGGGGATTCGTCTGGTCCATGAACTGACTGAGCTGAGAGCTCCCGAAGAACGCCTGGATCACGGCGCTGACCGTCCGGGCATTCACCAGGTCGTCGATGCTCATCTTGTCCGGATCGCTGTTGATCGACATGCGCTCGCGGACCAGCCTGGCCATGCGCGAGAGTCCGACCGAGAACTGATTCGCGATCAACTCGCCGATCGACCGCACCCGCCGATTCCCGAGGTGGTCGATGTCATCCGTGTACCCCCGGCCCTCGCTGAGCTCGACCAGGTATCGTACGATCGCGACGAAATCGGACGGCGCCAGCACCGTGGTGTCGGCGCTCGGCATCGGAATGTCGAGGAGCCGATATACGTCACGAAGGCGGTGGTTCACCTTGTGCCGCCCGACGCGCCCGAGGTCGTACCTCTTCGGATTGAAGAACAGCCTGTCCAGCGCCGTGCGGGCCGTTTCGATGTTGGGCGCCTCACCGGGCCGCACGAGCGAGTAGATGTTCCGCAGCGCCTCGGCTTCGCCCTTCGTCGGGTCCTTGGCCAGCGTGTTCTTGATGAGCGGCGACTCGCCGCGCGGTCCTCCCGTGAAGACGAGCGCCTCACGAACGCGCTTCCCCCGAAGCTCGGTGAACAGGTCGAGGGTGAAATCGTCGCCCCGCTTCGAGAGGACTTTCCCGGTCTTCGGGTCGAGAACGTCCGCCGCGAGCATGGGCTGCATGCTCCAGTCACGGCGCATCGTGAGATCCTCGAACGATCCGCGGAGCGGGATGAACGCGGCGCTGGAGAAGACCTCGATGCGCTCGACACCGGCTCGTAGAAGCCGGTCATACAGGTCGTCGGTGAGCTCCTCGCCGCGGCGTGCCACGAAGGCCGCCGGATCGTCGAACACCGGAACCTCCTCGATCCCGGCTTCCTTGAACCGCCGCGACAGCGTGTCGTCCAAGCGCTCGCCCATGCGGGCCAGGGTTTCGTCACCAGCCGTGACGTCGTCCGCGAGCCACATCGGCTCGTCCTTCGCCGGATCGAAGCTGCCCAGGACCTGCACGCGGGACTCACCCTCGAACTCGGCGTCCAGGATGGACTCCACCAGCGGCGTGCCGATCACCTCCCGGCGGATCGTACGATCCTCCGAGATCTCGCCCAGGAGCGCCTCCCGGTGCTCGTAGAACATCTCCAGGATGTCCGCATCCGTCCCGTGGCCGAGCGCCCGCAGGAGGGCGGTGGCCGGGAACTTCTTCCGCTTGTCGATGTGGACGTGGATCACGTCGTGAATGTCGAGCGTGAACTCGACCCACGAGCCGCGGAAGGGGATGATCCGGGCGGAAAACAGGCGCGTGCCGTTTGGATGCACGTTCTCCTCGAATACCACCCCCGGCGAACGGTGCAACTGGCTGACGATCACGCGCTCGGCGCCGTTCACGACGAAGGTCCCGTGCTCGGTGAGCAGAGGAAGGTCGCCGAGGTAGACTTCCTTTTCGAGGATATCGGCCGGTCGACGCTCTCCATCGCCCAGGTCCTCCCACAGCACGAGGCGGAGCGTCGCCTTGAGCGGAGCGGCATACGTCATGTCGCGCTCCATGCACTCGTCCACCGAGTACTTGGGCTCGCCGAGGGAGTAGTCCTGAAACTCGAGCGAGTAGTTCCCGTTCACGTCGTCGATCGGGAAGATCTCTTTGAAGATCCGCTCCAACCCGACATCCCGTCTGTCGCCCTCGATGTCGGGCTGGAGAAGTCGCTCGAAGGCCTGGATCTGCACGTCCAGGAAGTGCGGAGTCTCCATCGGAGAATCCAACTTCGCGAAGGAGACGACCGATCCATCGTTGTTCGGTTCAGCCAACTTACTCACCCCTGTGATGGACCGACCCCGTGGGTCGGTTCAGGTACAGCGCAATAAAGGCACAGAACGCCCTTGCCCCCTGGGACCCGTAAACGGGCCGCCGGGGCGCGATGGGCGCCGTGCGAGCGCGAACTGCCTCTTTTCTTGAAGAGCTACGCATCTAAAGCCAACGATCGAGTTGTCGTGGTGGGACCCTCCACGAGAGTCCCGATGACACCACTACTTCAACTCGACGGTGGCTCCCTGCTCCTCCAGCTTCGCCTTGATAGCCTCGGCCTCCTCCTTGGAGATGCCTTCCTTCACGGGATTCGGAGAATTGTCCACAAGCTCCTTGGCCTCCTTCAGCCCGAGCGAGGTGACCTCGCGCACGGCCTTGATGACCTGGATCTTCTTGTCGCCGATCCCGACCAGGATCACGTCAAACTCCGTCTGCTCCTCGGCTGCAGCGCCCGGACCGGCCGCGGCAGCGGCCATTGCGACCGGAGCGGCAGCCGTGACTCCGAACTTGTCCTCCATCATTTCCTTCAACTCGGCGGCCTCGAGGACCGTCAGCGAGCCGATCGCGTCGAGAAGCTCTTCAACCTTGCTCATGTTTCCGCGTACTCCCTGTCCACTGTGTTCACCATAAAGGGGCCGGTCCCGATGGCAATGGACCGTACACTCCCCGTGGGGATCCCGGGAACCGTCCCTATTGCTCCCCCTGCTTCGCCACTTCCTCGACCATGTAGGCGATGTCGCGAATGAGCGAATTCAAAGCCCCCGCGATACCCCCGACTCCGGCCGTCAGGCTGCCGGCGATCGCCGCCAGCAGCTGGTCCTTCGGCGGAAGCTCCGCCAGCCTCGTCACTTCTTCCGTCGACACCGTCCGCCGCTCGACCACGCCGATCTTCACGACGGGTCGCTCGTCGTTCCCTTTCGCGAACTCCCGTACCACCTTCGCCGGGGCCACGGGGTCGGAACCTCCGAGCACCAGGGCGGTCGGCCCTTGCAGATGCTCGGTCAGGTCCGGAATGTCCGTGCCCTCGAGCGCCCGGAGCGTGAGCGTGTTCTTCACGACACGGTACTCGGCACCGGCCTCTCGGAGCTGCCTCCGCAGCTTGCCGATCGCCTCGACCGTCAGGCCGGTGAAGTCCGTCAGGTAGACGACCTCCGCGGAGGTCAAGTGCCCGCGCAGCTCCTCGGTGATCGTCTGCTTCTGATCCAGTTTCATTGCCATAGAGCTATCCCGACTTGGACCCGCGATTCCTCACGGATCACGCGCTTACCGATACACGTTGGGGTCGATGCCGACCCCCGGTCCCATGGTGCTGGAAACCGTTACACTGCGAATGTAGGTACCCTTCGCGGCCGACGGGCGGTTGCGCTTGATGGCATCCATCAGCGACTCGAAGTTCTCCTCGAGCGCTTCGATGTCGAAGCTCACCTTGCCCACCGGGGCGTGCACGATGCCCGTCTTGTCCACGCGGAATTCGATCCGTCCGGCCTTCGATTCCTGGACGACCCGCGCAACGTCCATCGTGACCGTTCCCGCCTTCGGCGTCGGCATGAGGCCGCGGGGCCCGAGTACACGTCCGAGCTTCCCGACGTCCTTCATCATGTCGGGCGTGGCGATGGCCACGTCGAAGTCGAGCCACCCGCCCTGGATCTTCTCGACGAATTCGGTGCCCACGTAGTCGGCTCCGGCCTCTTCGGCCTCCCGCGCCTTGTCCCCCTGCGCGATCACCAGCACTCGAACGTCCCGGCCCGTCCCGGCCGGCAGAACCACCGTGCCGCGCACGATCTGATCGGCATGTCGCGGATCGACCCCAAGCCGGACGGCGACATCCACGGTCTCGTCGAACTTGGCGAACGCCAGCTCCTTGACCAGCTGCAGGGCTTCGCGGGTTTCGCGAAGCTCGTCCGTATCGATGGCCGCCGTCGCCGCCTGATATCCCTTGCCGCGCTTCGCCATCAGTCCGCTACCTCGATTCCCATGGAACGAGCCGTCCCGGCAATCATGCGGGCGCCCGCCTCATCGTCGTTGGCGTTCAGGTCTTCCATCTTGATACGCGCGATCTTCACCAGCTGCTCGTGCGTGACCGTGGCCACCTTCTCCCGGTTGGGCTCGGCCGATCCCGACGCCAGGCCGAGCTCCTTCTTCAGAAGCACCGCCGCCGGCGGAGTCTTCGTGATGAAGGTGAAGCTGCGATCCTGGTATATCGTGATCACGACCGGAATGATCATTCCCGGCTGGTTCGACGTCTTTGCGTTGAACTGCTTGCAGAAATCCATGATGTTCGCGCCGTGCTGGCCGAGAGCCGGACCCACAGGTGGGGCCGGAGTGGCCGAGCCGGCAGGTATCTGCAGCTTCACGAGCGCCATGATCTTCTTCTTCGGTGCCGCCATGATATCCCTGCTCAGAATCCCTTAAGCTGCGTGTAGTCCAGCTCAACGCTCGTCGGCCGGCCGAACAGGCTCACCTGGACGCGGACCTTGCCCTTGTCCGGAATCACCTCTTCCACCGTGCCACTGAAGTCGCTGAACGGCCCCTCCATGACTTCGACGACCTGTCCCGGGTGGAACGGGATCTCTTCCTTCGGACCTTCCTCCTCGACCGCTTCGGCAACGCCGAGAATCTTGTTGATCTCGTCCGGTTGCAGCGGCTGCGGCTGCGAGCCGCCTCCGAGGAACTTGATCACGCTCTGCACGCTGTTGACCAGAAACATGGTCTCCTGGTTGAGGACCATGTTCACCAGGACATATCCCGGATACAGACGCTTCGTCGTCCGGATCTTCTTGCCGCCCTTGATCTCGACCACTTCGCGGGTCGGTACGATGACCTCGCGGATCACCTTCTCCTCGGGCTCCCCCGGGAGATCGGCGATCTTCCGCTCGAGCAGCGTCTTGACCTTCTTCTCATGCCCCGAATAGGTCTGGATCGCGTACCACCGCGCGGCCTGGCCGGTCTGTGCTACGTCTTCAGCCACTTAGCACCCCTACGAACGTGCGCACGAACCACGAAAAACCCGTATCCATCAGACCGATGATGATCGCGATGATGACGCAGAAGACGAGGATCACGGCCGTCGCGTTGCGCAACTGCTCGCGGTCGGGCCACGTGACCCGCTTCATCTCCGTCTGCACGTCCTCGACGAACTGCTGTACGTCCTTCATCCCGGTCATATCGAAGCGATCGCTCTCGTTTTTGCTACCGTTTGCAGAGACGACGGAAACGCCGGTCCCTCCCTCGCGACGCGGGGAGTCGGCTCCCACCCGCTCTCGTAGAGCGCGTGCAGCCGGGACCGGCGTGGCCAACGCCGCCGCGCACGTCAGCGCGTCTCTTTGTGCGTCCGGTGCGCGTTGCAGCGCGGACAGTACTTCTTGTACTCCACGCGCTGCGGGTGCAGCCGCTTGTTCTTCGTGCTCGAGTAGTTGCGCTCTTTGCACTCCGTGCACTCAAGCGTGATCTGGTCCCTCATCTATCCAGCCTATCCCCAGGGGGTTGAGTGCTTACTCGGTGATATCGGTGACGACGCCGGCGCCCACGGTGCGGCCGCCCTCACGAATGGCGAACCGCAGCTCCTTGTCCATCGCGATCGGAGCGATCAGCTCGACGTCCATGTT
>JBDGXI010000179.1:0-3977 GCA_039584685.1 Gemmatimonadota bacterium
ATCGGCCGTCAGGTCCAGGAGGTCGGGCAGGCGCTCCACCAGCCCTTCTTCCACCAGCAGGCGGGCCGTCTCCTCGCCAAGGCCCTCGATGTCGAGCGCCCCGCGAGAGCCGAAATACTGGATTCGCCCCTTGAGCTGGGCGCGGCAGCCGAAGCTGTTCGAGCACACGGTGAAGGGCCCGCGCTCCACGAGCTCCGTGTCGCAGGAGGGGCACGACTCGGGCATGCGGAAAGTGGGGCCCCGCTCCCGGCCTGCTTCCTCGACGCGCCCGATCACCTGCGGGATCACGTCCCCTGCGCGCTGCACCCGCACCAGGTCGCCCGGCCGCACGTCCTTGCGCGCCAGTTCCTCGCGATTGTGCAGGGAGGCCCGGGTGACGGTCACGCCTCCGATGTTCACCGGCTTCATGATGGCGACCGGCGTGACCACGCCCGTCCGGCCCACGCTGGCCAGGATCCGCTCGATCCGGGTGTGCTCGACCCGGGGAGGAAACTTGAACGCGAAGGCCCAGCGCGGGTGGCGAGACGTGAAGCCCAGCTCTTCCCGGGCCGCGAGGTCGTCGAGCTTGATCACCACGCCATCGATCTCGAACGGAAGCTCGTCGCGCCCCGCTTCCAGGCGCGCGTGGAAAGCCAGGATTTCGTCGGGACCGGTGGCCCGCTCTGAGTACTCGTTGACCAGGAAACCCCAATCGCGCAGCACCGCCAGTGTCTCCCACTGCGTCCGGGCGTCCAGCCCTGAGCTGGCGAGCACGTCGTACGCGTAGGCCTCCAGCGGACGGGACGCTGTGATCCGCGGATCGAGCTGCCGCAGTGAACCTGCTGCAGCGTTGCGCGGGTTGGCGAACGGCGGCCGTTCCTCGGATATGAGTCGTTCGTTCAGATCGTCGAACGCGTCCACGCGGATGATTACCTCGCCGCGCACGGCCAGCATCGCCGGGACCGGACGGACATCCTCCCGCAACCTGAGCGGTATGGACCGGATGGTGCGGGCGTTTTCGGTGATGCCTTCTCCGCGGATCCCGTCGCCACGCGTGGAAGCTCGAAGCAGGATACCGTTCTCGTAAACGAGCTCGATCGACAGGCCGTCGAGCTTCGGCTCCACCACCCACGCCGCGCGAGACGGATCGTCAAGACCGCGCTCCACCCGGTCGGTGAATTTTCGCAGGGCCTCCTCGGTCTGATCGGAATCGAGGCTCAGCATCGGCGCTTCGTGCTGCACCGAAGGGAACGAGCTGAGCGGCTCGCCTCCCACGCGCTGGGTAGGCGAATCCGGCGTACGCAGATCCGGGAAGATATCTTCCAGAGACTGCAGTTCGCGGAACAGGACATCGTATTCCGCGTCCGACAGATCAGGGGAATCCAGCACGTAGTACAGATGATCGTGGCGGCGGATCTGCTCGCGCAGCTCTTCGATGCGGGCTGCGGCCGACTGTCGATTCATGGGCGCCTGGATCGTTTCGGTTCAGGGCTCGGCCAGCGTGCCGATCCCACCCTGCCCGGGTATTATGTGCGAACTCTCTTTGCCGGCAGACGTAACCGGAGGCAAACGTGACGACACGGCTCGAGTTCACGGAACAGGTCGCCGCGGCGACCGACCACGTATATGAGAAAGTCAAAGGTAGCATCCCCCGCTTCGAATGGGAGATGCACGCCCCGTTGATAGCCGAGATCAACCGCATCAAGCAGGAGAAGAACGCGGTGATCCTCGGTCACAACTACATGGTGCCGGAGATCTTCCACGGGGTCAGCGACTTCGTGGGCGACTCGCTGGGCCTGTCCATCATCGCCCGCGAATCCGAGGCCGACGTCATCGTGTTCTGCGGCGTCCACTTCATGGCCGAGACGGCGAAGATCCTCAACCCGTCCCGCACGGTGCTGATCCCTGACCCGGACGCCGGCTGCTCGCTGTCCGAGAGCATCACGCCGGCCGACGTGCGGCTGCTCAAGGAGCGCTACCCGGGCGTGCCCGTCGTCACGTACGTGAACACGCCGGCCTCGATCAAGGCGGAGTCCGACATCTGCTGCACCTCGGCCAATGCGGTCGCCGTCGTCGAGTCCCTCGGCGTGGACCGGGTGATCTTCCTGCCGGACGAGTACCTGGGCCGCAACGTCGCCAATCAGACCGACGTGAGCGTGATCACGTGGGCCGGGCGCTGCATCGTGCACGAGCAGTTCACCGTGGATGAGATCCGCGCCTATCGGGCCCAGTACCCGGACATCGAGGTGATCGCCCATCCGGAGTGCTCGCCCGAGGTGTGCGCCGAGTGCGACTTCGTGGGCTCGACCACCGCCATGATCGACTATCTCGACGAGGCGAAGAGCGGCCGGGTGATCATGGTCACCGAGTGCTCCATGTCGGACAACGTCGCCGAGGCGCACCCGGAGCTCGAGTTCATCCGCCCGTGCACGATCTGCCCGCACATGAAGAAGATCACGCTCGAGAACACGCTCGCCTCCCTGCAGGAGATGAAGCACGAGGTCTTCGTCGAGGAGGACGTCAGGGTGAAGGCCCTGCGCTCCGTCGAGCGGATGCTGGAGATCGGGCGAAAGGACTGATGCGCAGGCTGTTCGCCATCGGCTGGCCCTATCTGCTGGTCGTCCTTCATTCGGCCGTCTATTCGGCGATCGCGCTGTCACAGGTCGGGCTCCAGGAAGCGCTGACCGAGGCGGCCGCCCAGCCGAGCCCGCGCGTGGCCATCACCTTCGATGACCTTCCCTGGAACGGACCCGGCTACTCCGACGCCGAGATCGCGGGCCTGACCGACACGCTCCTGGCCACGCTCGTCGATCGCGGCGTGCCGGCTGCCGGACTGGTGACGTGCAGGGGAATCCGGGACGGGGCACCCCTCCTCCGGGAGTGGCTCGACGCAGGCATGGAGCTCGGCAACCACTCGACCTCTCACCTGGATCTCAACCGGACTCCGGTGGACGAGTGGCTGGATGACGTGGCGCGGTGCGACGAGGCGGTGAGCGAGGTAGTCGGAGCCCCACTGCGCTGGTTCCGGTACCCGATGCTTCACCAGGGAGATGATCGGGCGGTGCGCGATTCGGTCGCGCGCGCGCTGGAGGGCTGGGGCTACGCCAACGCGCACGTGACGATCGACAACTCCGAGTGGCTCCTGGCTCGGGCGTACGACCTCGCGATGCGGGCCGGAGACGAGGCCGAGGCCGAGGCGGTCGTCGACGCATACCTGGCCCACCTGCGCGAAGCGGCTGCCCACTTCCGGACCGCCGCGCGAGAGAAGTTCGGCCGCGAGGTGGACCACGTCCTGCTACTGCATGCGAACGCGATCGCGGCCCGTCACATCGGTCAGGTCCTGGACGGGCTCGAAGAGGACGGGTTCACGATCGCTTCGCTCCAGGAGGTCCTCGCTGACCCGATCTATGCCCGGGTGGACGAGTACGTGGGACCCGTCGGTCTGTCGTGGATCTACCGGGCGGCCCCGCTCAGCCCCGACGACCCGTGGGACGACATTGCCGAGGCGGCCCTCAGCGATCGGTTCCGCTGGCGCTGATCCGGCCTCAGGCCGCGACGGCCACCGCCCGCGTCCACACCTCGTCGAACATCTCCCGTGTCAGGCGTCCGGTGAACGTGTTCTGCTGGCTGGGATGGTAGGAGCCGATCAGGGTGAGGTCATCGATCTCGACTTCAGCGCCGTGGCCGAACTTCGGCTTCGGAGAGGGAACGGCGTGACCGAGGTCGCTCAGCACGGGCAGGATCGCGTCCCACGCGAATCCGCCCAGCGCCACGACCGCGCGAAGGTCACCCAGGGCCCGGACCTCTCGCTCGAGAAACGGCCGGCAGGCCTGGCGTTCGGCGGACGTGGGCTTGTTCGCCGGGGGTACGCAGCGCACGGCCGCCGTCAGCCAGGCATTCGTCAGCCCCAGGCCGTCGTCCCGCCACACGGACTGCGGCCGGTTGGCGAGACCCGCCCGGTGGAGCGCGCCGAACAGCCATTCCCCGGAGCGGTCGCC
>JBDGXI010000045.1:0-27273 GCA_039584685.1 Gemmatimonadota bacterium
AGCGCAGCGCGTGTCACGGACCGAGCCCGATACTGACTCAGACGACTCGTTGCAGGAGACCGCACGTGAAAGCTGACCGCAGCCGTCTAGCCCCGACCTCCTTCCTGCTTCTTCTCGCTCTGCTGGTCACCGCTTCGCCGGTAGCCGCACAACGGGAGGCCACACCGGACCTTCGCGTGCTCGTCGAGATGGAGGACAGCGACCTGGCGCGAGTCGTCAGTCGCTACTCGGCGGACCGCGAAGCCTTGCTGCGCCGCTGGGACGTGGCCTACTCGCCGGTCCGGAGGCAGCGACTGAGCGCTTTCTACGAAGGGTGGCTGCAGCAACTGGGTGAAATGGAGATGGAAACGCTCGGGCTGGAGGGGCGCATCGACTATGTCCTGCTGCTCTCGGAATTGCGCTTCGAACTGGAGTTGCTGGAGCGCGAAGCCCGGCTGGCAGCCGAGTTGCACAGCCTGGTGCCATTCCTGCCCACAATTGCAGCGCTGCAGGAGCTGCGTCGCGATCTCGAGTCCATAGATCCGCGTGAGGCCGCCGTCGCTCTCCAGGGCCTTGCAGACGAGGTCCGAGACCGCCGTGCCGAGCTCGAAACGTCCCTGGAGGAAACGGGCGGGGATGCAGCGGTTTCTTCGCCTATCGTCGCGCTGCGTGCGGCGCGGGCTCTCGGCTCACTCCGCGAGGATCTCGAAGACTGGTACGAACACTACGCCGGCTACGACCCGTTGTTCACCTGGTGGGCAGAGGCTCCGTACTCGGCGGCGGACTCGATGCTGGCCGACTACATCGAGTTTGTCCGCGAGCGCCTCTTAGGCATCGAACCGGGTGGCGACGAGCCGATCGTGGGCGATCCGATAGGGGCCGACGGCATGAAGTCGGATCTCGAGCACGAGATGATCGTCTACACCCCCGAGGAGTTGATCGCGATCGGAGAGAGGGAGTACGCCTGGTGCGAGGCCGAGATGGTACAGACGGCCCGGGACATGGGCTTCGGCAATGACTGGCAGGCCGCCCTGGAGCACGTGAAGACCCTGCACGTAGATCCGGGGGAGCAGCCGGACCTGGTGCGAGATCTGGCCTGGGAGGCGGTGGCCTTCCTCCAGGAGCGCGATCTCCTGACGATCCCTCCTCTGGCCGAGGAGGTGTGGCGTCTCGAGATGTTGTCACCCGAAATGCAGAGAGTCGCACCCTTCTTCCTGGGCGGAGAGGTAATCCAGGTCTCGTTTCCGACGGACGGCATGGCGCACGAAGACAAAGTGATGAGCATGCGGGCGAACAACGTCCACTTCTCACGCGCCACCGTGCACCATGAGCTCATTCCCGGGCACCACCTGCAGGGGTTCATGACGCGGCGCTACAACCCGTACCGCAGGGCCTTCGGCACGCCGTTCTGGGGAGAAGGGTGGGCCCTGTACTGGGAAATGCGCCTGTGGGACCTGGGATTCCCCGCAACCGCGGAAGACCGCATGGGAATGCTGTTCTGGAGGAAGCACCGCGCGGCTCGGATCATCTTCTCACTCAAGTTCCACCTGGGCGAGATGACGCCGGACGAGGCGATCGACTTCCTGGTCGATGGGGTCGGGCATGAGCGGGCCAGCGCCACCGCCGAAGTCCGTCGATCGTTCAACGGGTCGTACTCGCCGCTTTACCAGGCGGCGTATATGATCGGCGGTATGCAGATCCGGGCGCTGCGTGCCGAACTGGTCGAGACGGGCCAGATGACCGAGCGCGAGTTCCACGACGCGATCCTCCAGGGGGGAACCATGCCCATCGAGATGGTTCGGGCCCGACTCACAGGCGACGCCCCGACGCGTGACTTTGTGGCTACCTGGGAGTTCGATGAGTCCAACTGAAGCCGGGGTCGCAGCTGACCCGCCGCTCGCTAGATTGTGCGGACCATGAACGAGCAATTGCCCGGGCCCCGTCGTTACTCCGAGGAGGAAGTAGGCCTCATCCTGCGGCGGGCGACCGAGATGCAGCGTGCCGAGCCCACGGCGCCGGATCCGGCCGGGCTGACCCTGGCCGAGCTGGAGGAGATCGCTGCAGAAGCCGGCATCGATCCCGGCATGCTTCGCCAGGCGGCGAGCGAGCTGAACGTTCAGCAGCCCGCGACCCTGGGAAGCCGGATTGCCGGCGCGCCGGTGGCCGTCACGATCGAACGCGTGATCGCGGGAGAGATGCCCGTTGAGCGTCTCGAGGAACTCGTGCCCACTATCGTGGCCTCGACGCCCGGCCGCGGGACCGCGAGCGCGGTCGGCCGGTCGCTGACGTGGAGTTCGCAGGAAGGATCGAACCTTACCGAGCAGCAGGTGCTGGTCTCGTCTCAGGGCGGTCAGACCCTGATCCGGGTCGAGCAGAGTTACTCCGGGCTGGCCGCGGGTTGGTTCGGCGGAATCATCGGTGGAGTCGGCGGTGGCGTTGGATTTGGTGTTGGCGGAGCTCTCTCGGCGACCCTGGGTCTCGGTGCGGGCCTCGTGGCATTTCCCCTCACGGCCATCGCGGGATCCTATTTCCTGGCGCGCTCCATCTATGCCTCCCAGGTGCGGAGTCGGCAGGGCGCCGCTCGCGCCCTGCTCGACAAGCTGGCCGTGCAGGTCGAGACGGCCATAGCCTCGGCCCGTCCGTCTATCGAAGTGGCTCGGACCGACCTCCTCGCGTCGGGCCGCGCGGACGAGGATGGGCAGGCCGGCTGAACGTCAGCCAGGTCAGCACCTTCGTTCCGCTGGCTGTTTGTTTGACCGGTAGGCCGCATCCCCCCGCGGCCGGCCGCCACCTCTCGTGCGCCCTCTACGGAGCGGCGAGATAGGAGAGATCCGTGCAGCGACTCAGGGCGGCAGGGTTGGGCTGTCTCGTTTCCGTCGTGCTCGTTTCCCCGGCGTTCGCCCAGTCAGGTGGAACGGCCGAAGACCTTCGTTCCGTCGAGCAGGTGGTCCGGGACGTCTATGACCTGGTGTCGTGGACGGATGGGGACACCCCCGATTGGGAGGTCGTGCGCGAGGTGTTCATTCCGGAGGCCATCGTGGTGCTTCGATATCCGCCCGATCTCAAGGTCATGAGCGTGGACGGGTTCCTGTTGGACTGGCTTCGATTCGAGAACCAGCTGGCCGATCGCGGGGCGACCGGATTTCTGGAGAACGTCTTGTCGGCCCGGGTCACGGAGTTCGGGGACATCGCACACGTGCATGTCGTGTACGAGTCCAGCATCCCGGAAACGGGCCGTCCCGCGCGTCCGGGTGTGGACCTGTGGTCGCTGATTCGAGTCGATGGCCGATGGAAGGTCGTATCGGTGGTCAACGAGCTTCCTCGCGACGACATGCCGGTGCCCACGTTCGACGAGTGAAGCGCAGGAGATGAACGATCTCTTGTGACTCTCCCTCCCGTGGTGCGATCGTGTCTGTCGTTCAGCCAGCAGCCAGTGACGGGAGAGGCGATGCCAGCGTGTGCCATCATCTGGGATTACGACGGGACGCTGGTGGACTCCCGCCACCGGAACCTGAGCGTAAACCGCTCGATCATCGAGGCTCTCACCGGACGGCCGTGGCTTGCCTTCCAGGCCCTCGCCTCGATCGAGGACTACGATGCCGCCGTGGCCCGGTGCACGAACTGGCGCGATTTCTACCAGCGGGAATTCGGATTGCGGGAGGACATGCTGGAGTCGGCGGGGCGACTGTGGACCCGGTACCAGCTGACGGACGAGACGCCGGTACGGGCGTTCGCCGGGGTGCCGGAGACCCTGGAGGCGTTGGGACACCTTCCACATGGGATCGTGTCCCAGAACTCTCGCGAGATCATTGCCGCGACGCTCGGGCCGCTGGGTCTGGGAGGGCGGTTCGAGCACGTCCTGGGATACGAGGAGGTGGCGCCCGGGAGGCAGAAGCCGGCCCCGGACGGACTGCTGGATTGCCTCGACCGGTTGACTCGCCAGAATCCCGGCGCGGCCTTCTATGTTGGCGACCACCCGACGGACGCCCAGTGCGTCGTGCGGGCCAGACGGAAAATCAAAGCGCGTGGCAGGGAAATGGAGGTCCGAAGCATCGCGGTGCTATACGGCGGTGAGTCGTCGGCCGGCTGGCCCGAACCTCCGGACTACGTGGTGCGGAGCCCGGCGGAGATCGTGGCCATAGTGGACAGCCTGGCGCCCTGTCGCCGGACCCGGGAAGGACCGGCGCCAGGCGAACTCGAGGAGGCCGAATGAAGAAGGCAGCGTCGCTGCTGATCGCCGCAGTCGCGGTATTTTCGGGAGCGCTCCAGGCACAGGTCGGAGGGGGCGATCCTGACGACGTCGAGACGCTCGACGGCATCCTGAAGGCGTACTACGAGGTGGTCTCGCGGCCGGCTGGAGTGGCGGCAGACAGGGCTCGCGACGAATGGATTCATCACCCGGATGCGCTGGTGGGGATCGTAAGGGTCGGGGAAGACGGCACTCGCGTGCTGCACACGATGACGCTCTCGGATTATCACGACCGGCTCGGAGGACCCGACGACGAAGCGTTCTACGAGTGGGAGGTCCACCGCGTCGTGCAGCGTTTCGGAGCTGTGTCCCACGTCTGGAGCACCTATGCCTCGAGCAGGGAGCCGGGAGGAGAAGCGTTCTCTCGCGGAATCAACAGCATTCAGCTGTATGATGACGGTACCCGCTGGTGGATCTTGAGCTGGGTGTTCGACCAGGAGCGGACCGGGAACGAGATCCCGGCCGAGTTCCTGCCAGCCGACGCGTCCGAACGGTGATTGCCGAGGGGGCGGACTCTTTCTGGGAGAGCGAAGAGGCCGTGGAGCGGTTCACGGACAGGGAGCCGGACATGCGCTTGCTGGAACTGTTGCAGGGTCACTCCGATCCCGGACAGGTCCACGTGATCGATGTCGGCTGTGCCGCCGGGCGCAACACGGTGATGCTGGCGGAGCGCGGCTTCGACGTGTTCGCCATCGACGGGTCCGAGGCCATGGTCGCGCGCACTCGCGAACGGGTTGCTCGCGTGCTCGGTTCGGATGAGGCGAACCGCCGGGTCGAGCGCGGGAGCATGGAAGACCTCAGCCGATTCGCCGACGCTTCGGTTCACGTGCTCGTCGCGCTGGGTGTGTTACACCAGGCCACGAGCGAGAGCCAGTGGATCGGGGCGATCCGTGAAATGAGCCGGTGTGCGGCTCCGGGTGCCATGCTGCTGCTGGCCGTGTGGAGTCCGCGCTCCAGGCCACACGGAGAATCGATCCGACGCGTCCCCGGACAGGAGCACGTGTACGAGGGCTTTCACTCCGGTACCCACTACCTGGTCGAAGCGCCGCTTCTGGATTCGGCGCTCGCTTCCGCCGGGTTCACACCGATCGTGCCGACGGAAGAGGTCCTCGTGGAGACCGAGAAGGGGTGGAGGATCACGATCAACGGCCTGTACAGCAGAACTCGATCCTGACGGAGGTCGCACGCTCCCATGAAGCAGCTGGAGATCCAACTCGCGCCGGGCAGCGGTTGCGTGGCTCGCCTGGATCGACGGCCGGACCGGGTGCCGTGACCCGCGTCGCCGGTTCCGAGAGACGGGCGCTCCTCGCCCTGGCCCGCCTGTCCGTAGAGCGGGCCCTGGACGGGCTCCCGGCGCCGGAAATCGGTCCACCTCTGCGGGACATGAAGGAACCGCGGGCCGCCTTCGTCACCATTCGACGAGCTCGGAGTGGCCTCCTGCGCGGCTGTCGCGGCGAATCCCGGGCCCGCCGTCCCTTGCCGGAATGCGTCTCGCTCGTGGCCGTTTCGGCCGCCCTGGACGATCCGCGCTTTCCTCCGGTGACCCGGGACGAGCTTCCGTTGCTCCGGTTCGAAATCAGCGCTCTGACGGCTCCGCAGCCCATCAGACCCGGAGACGTGGTCGTCGGCAGACACGGACTCCTGGTGACGGCCGAGGCAGGCTTGGGTCTTCTCCTTCCGCAGGTACCGATAGAGCAGGGGTGGGATAGACAGGAGTTCCTGGAAGGCGTGTGCGTGAAGGCGGGTCTGGCTCGGGACGCGTGGCGGCGTTCCGATCTCGAGCTGAGCGGGTTCGAGGCGGAGGTATGGTCGGAAGAGTAGAGAGAAGACTGGAGGATGTGAGAGTGAAAAGCAGATCAATAGCGTCGATGGCCGCCGCTGCGGCGCTGACCATTGCGGTTGGGGCGGCAGCTCATCCCCCGGTCAGCGTCGTGATGGACAGTCGCGGGTTCGTCTACTACTCGGATCTCCAGAACGTGTGGCGGATCTCACCGACGGGCACTCGCACGATCGCCGTGATCGGCGTGCATACCCACCAGTTGTACGTCGACGCCGAGAACAGGCTGTACGGCGAGGACGCCACCAACGACGACGCTACAGGCCGTCCGTATCACCGCGTGTGGAGACTCGATCCCGACGGGACGCTGACCGACGTGATCCCGAGACGGGCCGGATACCTGTGGGACTACGGCGACTTCGGCTTCGTGCGCGATCGAATGGGGGTGGCGTACGTGCTGCAGCACTCCGGCGGTTCGGCGCTCGTGCGAGTCGGCGCCACCGGGCGGGTCACCCGCACTACGCTACCGCGGGAGGAGCCCGCTTTTGCCCTTCCGACGCCGGACGACAGGGTCGTGATCACGGCGGGTTGGGACCTGCTGCGTGCCGATCCGCGGCGCCAGCAGGCTACGGTGTGGAAGAGCAACCTGTCTCGCCTCACGCCCCGGGTCGCGGAGGTCGCGGATCGACATGCACTGCTCGGCCTGTGGCTCGACCGCGAGGGGCGGATCCACGTAGCGTCCTACGCCGGAGCGGCTGTCATCCGCCTGGATCCCGGAGGGGCGGCCACGGTGGTCGCCCGCTCGCCCGAAGGTTGGTCTCCGACGGGCGGTATGGTCGGCCCGGATTCGAGCCTGTGGCTCCTCGAGTTCTCCACTTCCGGCCAGGCACGAGTGCGCCGCATCCTCCCTGACGGCACGGAGCACGTTTATTGATCCGGCTGAGCCGCCCGGGATTGGCGGCAGGCACGCGCGTAACGACCGTTACCACGACCGCCCCCTCACCCTTCGATTTCGCGGGGACGGCGTATTCACACGGCTGGGCGGTCCTGGCACCAAACTGCTGGGACAACGAGCGCCTCGGCCTGACCAGGACGGAACGTCTCGGGCCCGACCGCGTCGTCCATCTGGATGTCACGGGGACGAGGTCGGCCAGCGGCAAGCGAGTACGCGTCGACGTCACTCACGAGGGAGAGCTGCGGCCGGCAGAGAGGAACGTGGTCCGGCGATCGATCCGCCGGATGTTCCGACTCGATGAAGACATGGGACCGTTCTACTCCAAGTGTCGGCAGGCCGGTCCTCGCTGGCACCCTGCGACCCTCGGACTGGGCCGACTCCTGTGTTCCCCAACGGTCTTCGAAGACACGGTGAAGACCATCTGCACCACCAACGTCCAGTGGGGCGGCACGAAGGCCATGGTCGGCGGGCTGGTTCGGCACCTGGGTGAGCCGGGTCCGCTCACCGCGCAGGACTGGGGAGAGCCGGGGAACGCGCAGCCGAACTCGTTTCCCACGCCGGAATCAATCGCCGCCGCCGACGGGGCGACGCTGGACGCGGCGCGCCTCGGATACCGGGCGCCGTACATTCGTGATCTGGCGCAGAGAGTGGCGAGTGGCGAGCTGGACCTGGAAGCGTATCGCGCGCCAGAGCCGAGCACGGAGGAGATCCGTCGCTCTCTGCTGGAGATCCGGGGAGTCGGACCGTATGCGGCGGCCACACTTCTCATGCTGCTCGGGCGATATGACCACCTCGCGGTGGATACCGTTTACAGGGCGTTCGTCTCAGAGCGATACTTCGCGGGGCGTCGTCCATCGGATCGCGAAGCCGAAGAGGTGTACGCCGGGTGGGGCCGTTGGAAGTACCTTGGGTACTGGTTCGACCTGTGGCAGGGGCTGGACGAGCGAGTGTGAGCCCGGTGTGCCGGCCCGGTGGCCCGGAATCTGCTCGGGTCCGCGGGACGGTCAGTCAATACAATGCAAGAAATGGAGACAAGCGTATGCGAAGGGTTCTCGCCGGAGTTGGACTCGTCGGGCTCGCGGTCGTGACGTTGGCCTGTTCCCGCAAGGCGGTCGTCGAGAGCGGCCCGGCGGTCAGCTCGGGTCAGGAGACGGCGCGGGGAACCGTGCGCCGACTGGGGAGCGAGGCGGCCGTACGCACGGTCATCCAGGGAGATGAGGCCGTGGTCGTCCTGGGAGACTACGAGCCGGAGATCGCGCGGGCGGTCGGTGCCGAGGTGTGGGTCTCGGGCACGCCGGCCAGCTCCGAATATGGCCCCGCCCTGCGGGTGACCGAATACCGGATTCTCTCCGTGGACGGCGATGTGCCCGTAGTCGGTATCCTCCGGGAGGACGGTACAGGGTTCTTCATCGAGAAGGATGACGGTTCCACGGTGCGCGTGGATGTGAGCGATCGGCTGGCCGGCGAACTGGGAGCCAAGATCTGGGCCGTGTTGGGCGCGGACCGGGTCACCGTGAGCCGCTACGGGATCCTGCGCGACTGAGTCGGGGCCGTCAGCCCGGTCGGGCTAACGCACCACGAACCGGACCGTGTCGGCGACCGGGGGATTCAACGGCACGTGCAGGTGGTCTCCGACCAGGGCTATGACCTGGTGTTGTCCGGCCGCGAGTCCCTCGAGGAGGTAATCGGTCTGTCCCTTGCCCAGGTGGATGTAACGGCCGGCCTCGGACGGTATCGGCCGGTTGAGTTCGGGCAGGGGAGAGTCCACGAGCAGGTGATGGTGGCCCGACGAGGCCTGCTCGACTCCGGCCGGCACGACGACCAGGCCCTCGACCACCAGTCGCACCGTCACATCGCCCCGGTCAATGGTGTCACCCTCCGCAGGTGCCGAGATCTGAACACGCGGGGTTGCCACGTCGGTGATCGATTCCCTCGGATCACCGGACGACCGCTGGTCTTGCGCCGCCGGCTCACCGCACCCGGCGATCCATATACACACACTGAGTGCGACGATCCTGTGCGCCATCCGCATACCGTTCTCCGTGTTAGACTTGCCGTCTCTCCGGCCGGACCGGTACTAGTATCGTAGGTTTTCGGTCCAGTGTGAATAGCGAGTCTCTTCCAAGGGGGTGCCACAGGTGCACGTACGGAGAGCGGCGGACTTCCCGATCGAGCAGGTGGCCGCCGGATCCGGAACCGAGCGGCAGGTTCTGATCGGCGAGGATACGGGACCCAACTTCCAGATGCGGCGTTTCATCATGCGGCCGGGAGGCGGGATGCCGCGCCACACCAACACGGTGGAGCACGAGCAATACGTGCTGCGGGGTCGGGCGAGCGTCGGGATAGGTACCGAGGTCTACGAGGTGTCGGAGGGAGATGTCGTTTTCATTCCGGCAGGCGTGCCGCACTGGTATCGGGCCGCGGACTCCGGGCCGTTCGAGTTCCTGTGCATGGTGCCGAACCTGCCGGATCGAATCGACCTCGTGCCCGAGGACGGGTAGGCGCGGTCAGCGGTTCGTCGCCCGGCAACTAGAAACCCACCCCCATCCCGATCGAAATCACCGGGCCGCCTCCATCGTACGGTGAGTACGCGTCCTGGATCACCTCGTACAGGATTTCGATCAGGAGCCATGTCCTGCGGCCCGTTCGGTGACTGAAACCGCCGCCGACGAACAGGAACGGATAGGTGACCCGATCCGCCTCGCCGGTCAGCAGAAACCGGTCGAAATTTCCGGCTCCACCTTCGACGTGGGCGTAGATCTGCGGTATGAGGCGATACCGGCTGAACAGGCTGCCGGATAGCGCGTGCGAGGTCACGGTCTGGGCGAAGTGGTCGCGCCACCAGAATTCGTATCCGATGCGTCCGCCTACCGACCACCGGGGGGTGATCTTGTAGCCGACCATTGGGTTGAGGCCGATGCCCTGCGTCCGACCGAATCGAGCGCTAATCGACACTCCCCAGTACACCTCGCCGGCCTCGCCCCATCTTGAGCCTCCCTGCCTCCTCCGCTGAGCGTCCGCCTCGCCGGGGAACGTCTGGAGGAGAATCACCAGCACAGCGGCGACTCGCACAACGAACCGCGCCCTGCCCGAGCCGAAACGTGTGCACCGGGCGGCGGCGCGTGCGCTGGTCAAGAGATCGGGCACCCTCTACCTTCTTTCCCTCGATATCGCGGTTTGGCCTCTGATAGACGAAGCCGGACCGGTATAGGTCACTCGAATCATCGACGGGTAAGCGATGAGCGACTCCATGCTGAGGGTCTCCCTCCCTGACGGATCCGTGAAGGAACTTCCCGCCGGCTCTTCGACCGCCGATCTGGCCACTTTGATCGGCCCCGGACTGGCCCGTGCCGCGGTGGCGGCGAAGGTGGACGGCGAGCTGTGGGATCTGAATCGCGCGCTGCCGGACGGCGCCACCGTGGCGATCGTTACGCGGGGGGACGACGATCCGGAAGCTCTATACGCGCTTCGGCACTCGACGGCGCACGTACTGGCCACGGCCGTTCGGGACCTCTATCCGGGGGCTGGGATCGGGTTCGGGCCCCCCATCGAGAACGGTTTCTACTACGACTTCGACGTGCCTGAACCGTTCACGCCGGAGGACCTCGAGAAGATCGAGGCCCGCATGGCGGAGGTGGTCAGGCAGGGGTACGCGTTCGAGCGACGCGAGGTGGACCGGGCCGAGGCGGAAGGCCTTTTCGCCGATGATCACCTGAAGCTCGAGCGCCTGGCGGAAATCCCTGAAGACGAAACGATCTCCACGTACACCGATGGGCCGTTCACCGATCTGTGTCGGGGTCCGCACGTGGCGTCCACCGATGAGATCAAGAACTTCAAGCTGCTTTCGGGTGCGGGAGCGTACTGGAGAGGTGACGAGACGCGGCAGATGCTGCAGCGCATCTACGGCACGGCGTTCTACGACAAGAAGGCGCTGGCCGCCTACCTGAAGCAGCTGGAGGAGGCGAAGAAGAGGGACCATCGCAAGATCGGCCAGGACCTGGACCTGTTCAGCTTCCACGAGGAGTTCGGGCCCGGCCTGGTCGCGTGGCACCCGAAGGGCGCCCGCATACAGATGAAGCTCAGGCGCTGGATCGAGGATCTGCTGGAGAAGCAGGACTATGAATTCGTCTACACTCCGCACGTGGCCAGCGAGGCGCTGTTCCGGAGGTCCGGCCACCTTCCGGCGTATGCCGAGAACATGTATCCGGCCATGCAGGAGGAAGATGAAGGCGAAGCGTTCCGGGTGAAGCCGATGAACTGCCCGGGGCATACAATGATCTACGCGGCGCGGCAGAGAAGCTACCGGGACTTGCCGTTGCGCCTGTCGGAGATCGCCAACGTCTACCGGTACGAGCGCTCGGGCACCCTGCACGGGCTTCTGCGGGTGCGCATGCTGACACGCTCGGGCTCGAGTACAGGCTCGATTTTTCGACGCGCCCGGAGAAGCGAATCGGGGCCGACGAGGTGTGGGACCGAGCGGAAGCCGACCTCAAGAAGGCGCTCGATCGAGTGGGGAGGCCGTACGGGATCGATGTTGGCGGCGGTGCCTTCTACGGCCCGAAGATCGACATCAAGTTCAAGGACGCGATTGGCCGCGAGTGGCAGGGAGCGACGATCCAGCTCGACTTCAACCTTCCCGAGCGATTCGAGCTGGAGTACATCGGTCCGGACAACAAGCCGCACCGCCCGGTGATGATCCATCGAGCCATCTTCGGCACCCTGGAGCGGTTCACCGGATTCCTGATCGAGCATTTCGCCGGAGCGTTTCCGGTCTGGCTGGCGCCCGAACAGGTACGCGTGCTTCCGATCACCGACGAACAGGCAGAGGGCGCCGCCGAGATCGTGGACAGGCTGCGGGAGGCCGGTCTGACGGCGGAGCTCGACGTGAGATCGGACACGCTCAACTACCGGATCCGGGACGGTGAGCTGAACAAGGTCCCGTACATGCTGGTGGTCGGAGGGCGCGAGCTCGAGGCAGGAACCGTAGCCGTGAGGGCCCGCGGTGCGGAGAAGAAGCAGGCCGTGATGCCGGTACAGGAGTTCGTCGATCGCGTGCAGGAGGAAGTTCGGACCCGGGCCCTCGTGCCGTGAGGCGCGGGCAGGAGCACTGACAGGCTGCGCCCGGTGAGCCACGATTCTCTGAGCACGGCTCTCACCCGGGACGCAGACATCGCGGTTCCGCTGATCGGCGGTGCCATGTATCCGTGCGGCAATCCCGAACTCGTGGCAGCCGTCTCGGAGGCCGGCGGCATCGGAATCGTGCAGCCGGTATCCCTCACGTACGTCCACGGCCACGAATTCCGAGAGGGGCTTCAGTACATCCGCCGATTGACCAACAGGCCCATCGGGCTCAACGCGCTCATCGAAAAATCGTCGCGTCGGTACAGGGATCGGATGTCGAGCTGGGTCGACGTGGCCCTGGAGGAGGGCGTCCGCTTCTTCGTGACCTCGCTTGGCAATCCCGCGTGGGTGGCCGAACGCGCACGGGCGGTGGGGGCGGTGGTCTATCACGACGTGACGGAGCGAAGGTGGGCGCAGAAGGCGCTCGACGGTGGGGTACACGGACTGATTGCCGTAAACGACCGGGCGGGGGGGCACGCCGGGGCCTGTTCGGCGGAAGCGTTGCTCGATCAGGTAGGGGACCTGGGGGTCCCCGTCGTATGTGCCGGAGGCATAGGGACGGAAGAGGACTTCGTGAGCGCCCTGCGACTCGGGTACGCAGGAGTGCAGATGGGCACGCGGTTCATCGCCACGACCGAATGTACGGCCAGCCAGGCCTACAAGCGTGCGCTCGTGGAAGCCAGCGGAGACGATGTCGTCCTCAGCGAGAAGGTGACGGGCGTGCCTCTCGCGGTTCTTCGGACGCCTTATGTCGAGGCGATGGGCACGACCGTGGGACCCGTGGCCCGGCGGCTGCTCCGGGGCCAACGCACGAAACACTGGCTGCGCTCGTTCTACGCGGTGCGTTCGGGCATCCGGCTGGCGCGCGCCAACCGTGACGAGGGGGGACGGCGGCAGTTCTGGCAGGCCGGGAAGAGCGTCGATGGCGTCCGCTCGATCGAACCCGCGGGCGAGATCGTCCGACGCTTCGCCGCGACCGCTAGCTCCTGATCCTCTCCTGCGCCTTCTCCTCCAGCGTTGTCGCTGTGATCGAGGAATGCGAAGCGTGCCAGACAGGAGTGCCTTCTTCGATCAGGATGGCCTGCGGCGACTGGTGTCGAACGCCGAGCCGAACGGCAGCTTCGTTCGAAAGGCTCCGGTGCCGGACGACATCGATTGCGAACACCGGGATCTCGGTGCCGGATCGCGCGAACCTCTCGACTTCCATCAGCGCCCGCAGGCTGGTCCCACAGCGCGTCGAGTGCTTGTACAGAAACGCCCGCGGAAGCTCGAGTGCCTCGTCCAGGGCCGCGTCGCTGTCGAGGAATCGAATATTATCGCCGTCCATGTCGCCGCTCCCGCCCCTCGTTCCGGGCCTCATCCGACCAGTTCACCCCTGAGCACCGTGATCGCCTTGCCCGCGAGCAGCACCCTGTCGCCCCGAACTCCCACCCCGACCGTCCCTCCGCGCTCGGAGAGCTGACGGCCCACCATGTCGGAGATCCCCAGGCGGTTCGTCCACCACGGCCCCAGGCAGCAATGAGCGGATCCGGTCACGGGATCCTCGTTCACCCCCACGGCCGGGGCGAAGAAGCGTGAAACGAAGTCGACTCCGCTCGAAACCAGGCTGTCGGCTGCTGCCGTGACCATG
Organism: Gemmatimonadota bacterium; assembly: GCA_039584685.1. Lineage (GTDB taxonomy): Bacteria > Gemmatimonadota > Gemmatimonadetes > Palauibacterales > Palauibacteraceae > Benthicola. The sequence continues at coordinate 13,712 of JBDGXI010000045.1, forward strand.
ACCCCTCGCACCGGCAGGGATCCCAGTTGCTGGAAATTGGGCCGAAGCGAGCTCACGGTGGCCTCGTCGGCAACCTCCACGAGGATGTCGAACCGGTTCCGGGCCACCGCCACCGGCGAGATGCCGCCCAGCGCCTCGAGCAATCCGGGCGGCGGCTCACACGCCTCGGCACTCTCGGCCGGGAAGTCCATCTCTATCGCATCTCCGCGCCGCGCCGCGGCCAGGCGGCCGCTAATGGTATCGAACAGGATAGGATCGCCCGGATCGAGGATCTCCTCCTCCCACAGGGCGTGGGCGGCGGCCAGGGTGGCGTGGCCACACAGATCGACCTCCACGGCGGGCGTGAACCAGCGCAGGCCGAACGCGTCCAGGCTCGGGTGCAGAAAGGCGGTCTCCGAGAGGTTCATTTCTCGCGCGACCGCCTGCATCCAACCCGGGTCGGCCGGCGCATCGAGAAGGCAGACGGCGGCCGGGTTCCCGTGAAATGGCCGGTCCGTGAACGAGTCTATCTGCAGCAGTTTCATGGTTCTCGAGTCTCCGGTGGCGGTCCGGGATCAGGTGTCGCTGGCGCGAGGAGCGCGTTCGGGATACAGGGAAATGAGGCCCTCGTGGCTCGCCGCGCAGATGCCGCGCTCGGTGATCAGACCGGACACGAGGCGTGCGGGAGTGACGTCGAACCCGAAATTGGCCACCGCGCTGCCGGCCGGAGCGACACGAACGGTGGTCCACTCTCCGCCCGGGGTCAGGCCACGAACCTGTGATACCTCGGACCCGTCTCGTTCTTCGATCGGGATTTCCCCGGCCTGTCCGGAGCCCAGGGTCCAGTCGATCGACGATCCGGGTACGGCCACGTAGAAAGGCACGCCGCAGTCACGGGCGGCAACGGCCTTCAGGTACGTGCCGATCTTGTTGCACACGTCACCAGCGGCGGTGGTGCGATCGGTCCCCGTAATCACGACGTCCACCTTCCCGGTATTCAGCAGGTGACCGGATGCGTTGTCCACGACGACCGTGTGCGGGATGCCCTCCTCGGCCAGTTCCCACGCCGTGAGCCCGGCACCCTGGTTTCTCGGTCGGGTCTCGCTGACCCATACGTGCACGGGGATTCCCGACCTGTGAGCGCGGTACACGGGCGCGAGCGCGGTGCCCCAGTCCACCGTGCCGAGCCAGCCGGCGTTACAGTGGGTCAAGACACCGACCCTGGCGGACCCCTCACGCCGGGCGGCCAGCTCTCTCAGCAGTACCTCACCGTGCTCGCCGATCGATCGGCACATCTCTACCTCTGCCTCCGTGAGGGCCGACGCCCGTTCGAAGGCGACGGCCTCGCGGTTCGGCTCGGACACCGGTGCCAGCGTCTCGAGCATGTCGCGCACCGCCCACCGCAGGTTGACCGCCGTGGGCCGGGTGGCGACGAGCGCCTGGGCGGCCACCTGCAGTGCCTCGTCCGACGGGTCCGCCCGGGCGGCGAGGGCTATCCCGTAGGCTGCCGTGGCGCCGATCAGAGGCGCCCCGCGTACCCACATTTCCCGGATGGCGCGCGCGGCGTCGAAAACCGTCCCCAGGGTGGCGAAGCGCAGCTCGTGCGGCAGCCGTGTCTGGTCGATGATCTCCGGGTAGACCGATCCATCGCGGGCCGCCGTCAGCCGAATCGACCGCGTCTCACATCCGTTCACGAGCATGCTCTGTGCCTCACGTACTCGTCACAGGTAAGGGGAGAACAGCCACGCCGCGCCGTCCCGCAGTTTGACCGGCATACTGCGCCGATCCAGCTCGTCCCGCGACAGGGGACGCGCATCGTTGATCTTCTCGGCCACGATCTCGTCGAGACGGGCTACGAAGTCACGGTCGTAGCACTCCACGTTGAACTCGAAGTTGAGCCGCAGGCTGCGTGGATCCCAGTTGCCGGAGCCGAAGAGCGCCCACCCGTCGTCAACCAGCATGAGCTTCGAATGATCGAACGGCGGTGGCGTGAGCCAGATGCGGGCACCGTATTCCATGACCCGAGCCAGCTGAGCGCGCATCGCCCAACCCACGATTCGGAGGTTGCTGACTTCCGGCAGGACGATGTCCAGACGCGTGTCCCCGAGCGTGACCACGTTCAGAGCGCTGATCAGGGCCTGATCCGGGAGGAAGTAAGGCGTCACGATCCGCACGTGCCTCTTCGCCGCTCTGAGCCCGGCAAGAATCGTCCAGTGCAGCTTCTCGAAGTCGTCGTCGGGCCCATCGCTCACGCCACGGGCCGAGGATTGACCGACGGGCGCGACGGGTGGGCACCACAATTCGCCGTCGAGCTGCTCGCCGGTCGTGTGCGTCCAATCCTGGGCGAAGGCCTCCACCAGGTGAGCCACGACCGGTCCCTCGAGCATGAATTGCAGGTCTCTAATCGGGGCTACCGTGTCCAGGTGCAGGTACCCTCCCTCGCGGATATTCATCCCTCCGGTGAAGCCGACCGATCCGTCTACCACCAGGATCTTGCGGTGATTGCGCAGATTCATGTAAGGCATTCGCCAGGGAACCATCCGGCCGCCGAACTGAGCGACCCGGACGCCTCGGCGATTGAGAATCGCCGGAGCTCGCGGCTTGCTGTATGCCGCCCCCACTCCATCGATGAGCACCCGCACCTGGACTCCCCGCTGGACCGCCGCGGCGAGTTCCTCGACGAAAGCGCGGCCGGCCCGGTCCATGTCGAAGATGTACGTGGCGAGAGCGACCGAGGTCTTCGCGCCCCGGATGGCCTCGAGCATGGCGGGGTAGGCGGCGTCTCCATTCTGGAGCGGCTCGATCCGGTTTCCGGCCACCAGCTCGTTCTGGGTGATCCGATCCACGGAGCGCGCGAGCGGCTCGAGCATTTCGTCGGTCGGGGCCGTCGGAAGTGCCGGTGCCAGCGTCGGCGGGAGCCTGAGCCGCACGCCGGCCATGGACATGCTCTGATGGATTTCCGAGCCGCGACGCTTGATCCGGTTGATCCCCAGCACCAGATAGAAGAGAGATCCGATCACCGGCGCGAGCCACACGAGCCCGATCCACCCGATCGCCGCCCTCACCTCCCGCTTGTGGAGGAGAATGTGGGACGAGACGATCAGCGAAAGCAGGAAGGTCAGGGCGGCGGCGATGTACGGCCAAGAGGAGAGAAGCGATGTCACGCCCTGCGGCTCCTGACTTTCGAATTCCCGTTGACGACAGCACCATGTAACACGTTACCTTACGCTTTCACTGGCGGGTGCAACAGTTCGGCGCCGGCCTCCAACGCTGCCGGGAACACGGATGACCAACGGACCGGGACTCACGAAGGCTGCCCGCTTCCTCCTGTATGGGGCCGCATTCGTCATCGTCGTGGCCGGTGTCCGCACAGCGGAGCCCATCCTGGTTCCTTTTCTGCTGGCCGTGATGCTGGCGGTAATCTGTGCGACGCCCCTTCGCTGGATGCAAAGCAAGGGAATTCCGACCTGGCTCTCCGTTCTGGTGATCATCCTGGTGCTGCTCGGAATCGGCACTATGGCCGGCACGCTGATCGGCACGTCGCTGATCGACTTCACGCGATCGGTTCCCGGTTACCAGGTGCGGCTCGAACGGGAGATGACGGAGCTGGTGGCGTGGCTGTCGGCGCATGGCCTCGAGGTATCAGGCCAGTTGCTCGCCGAGTCGTTCGATCCCGGCGAGATCCTGCGCATCGTGGGCCGCATCTTCACCGGCGTGGGCGACGTTCTCGGCAAGATCGCCCTGATCCTGATCATCACGGTGTTCATTCTACTCGAGATCTCGGGTTTCTCGTCGAAGATCCGCGCCGCATTTCCGAACGCGGACCACCACTTCCTGCCCGTGGCGGAGATCAACGACAACGTCCGGCGCTACCTCGCCCTGAAGACCCTGATCAGCCTGGCGACGGGAGTGCTGGTCGCGGCATGGCTCCGGATCATGGGGGTGGACTACGCTCTCCTGTGGGGCCTGCTGGCCTTTCTCCTCAACTACATTCCGAGCATCGGGTCGTTCATCGCGGCCATCCCCGCCGTGATGCTGGCGTTCCTCCAATTCGGTCCGGGCGATGGGATTGTCACGGCACTCGGCTATCTCGTCATCAACACTGCCATCGGCAACTTCATCGAACCGAGGGTGATGGGCGAGGGGATGGGTCTCTCGACGCTGGTCGTCTTCCTCTCCCTCATATTCTGGGGCTGGGTGCTCGGTCCGGTCGGCATGCTTCTCTCCGTGCCCTTGACCATGATCCTCAAGATCGTTCTCGAGGCCAGCGAAGAGACGCGTTGGATGGCCGTTCTCCTGGGATCGAAACCGACTGAGGTCGTGGTGGGAGGACCCATGGACGAGCCGGCCGAGTGGGTGGGCACGTGATCGGTTTCGGGCCAGAGGACGGCCGCGAGCTCGTCGACCTCATCCGGTCGTCGGTGATCGGAGAGAACGAGGCGGTGCCCGGCCCGTTCGGGCCCCGCCGGGTCACCTACGCGGACTACACGGCATCGGGGCGATCGCTCTCCATCATCGAAGACCTGATCAGGGAAGCCGTGTTGCCCCTGTACGCCAATACGCACACCGAGAGCTCGGGCACCGCTCTCCAGACGACCCGGTTTCGCGAAGACGCGCGGAGTATCATTGCACGATGCGTAGAGGCGACGGACGAGCACGCCGTGATCTTCTGCGGCACGGGCTCTACCGGTGCGATCGATCGGTTGATCGGAGTGCTCAACCTGCGTCTGCCGGCCGAGCTCGACGACAGGTACGGACTCATCGATCAGATCCCCGCCGAAGAGCGTCCCGTCGTGTTCATCGGTCCCTACGAGCATCACTCCAATGAACTGCCCTGGAGGGAGTCGATAGCGGATGTCGTGACGATACACGAGGACCTGCGCGGAGGGATCGATCTCGCAGAGCTCGAGGCCAGGCTCGAGGAGTATGCGGACCGCCCCCTCAAGATCGGGTCCTTCTCCGCGGCGTCGAATGTGACCGGGATCACGACACCGGTGCGCGAAACGTCAGTGGTTCTGCATCGCCATGGCGCGCTGGCGTTCTGGGACTTCGCCGCTGCCGCGCCCTACGTAGGCATCCGGATGGGCCCGAGCGGCGAATCGGCGGACGACCTTCTCGACTACAAGGACGCGGTGTTCATCTCGCCCCACAAGATGATCGGGGGCCCGGATACCCCCGGCGTCCTGGTGGCGCGCCGCGAGCTGTTCACGAACCGCGTGCCCGACGTCCCCGGCGGGGGTACGGTCTGGTACGTGAACCCGGACGAACACCGGTACTTCGAGGATCCCGAGCGGCGAGAGGAAGGCGGCACGCCACAGATCATAGGGTCGGTGAGGGCGGGGCTCGTGTTCGCTCTCAAGGAGGCGGTGGGCACGGACGTGATCCGGGAGCGGGAGGAGTCGTTCATCCGTCGCGCGATCGAGTCATGGGCCGGCGACCTCAACATCGAGATCCTCGGCGACCGGACCCACGAGCGCCTGTCGATCGTCTCGTTCGTCGTCCGCAACGGGGGACGATACCTGCACCACAACCTGGTCGTGGCGCTCCTGAACGACCTGTTCGGTATCCAGTCGCGCGGCGGGTGTTCGTGCGCCGGTCCGTATGGACATCGACTCCTGGGCATCGACGTGGAGAAGTCGCGCGAGTTCGAACGGGAAATCGGCCGGGGCTGCGAGGGCATCAAGCCCGGCTGGGTTCGGGTCAACTTCAACTACTTCATCTCCGAGACGGTCTTCCAGTTCATTCTGGACGCGGTGCATTTCGTTGCCGAGCACGGCTGGCGGTTGTTGGACCAGTACGACTTCGACCCGCACACCGGCCTGTGGCAGCACGTCCGGGGACGGAGCGAAGCGCCGATGAGCCTGTGGGACGTTCATTTCACGCCGAACGGAATCGAATGCCCACACCGCCGATACTCGGCGGGCGAGTCGGACCTGGCTTCCTACCTCGAAGCGGCGAGGCGAATAGTCGCGGAGAGCCGTGCCAGCCCGCCGAGCGAAGGACGGTGCACGGACGATCTGACGGAGGACTTCGAGCACCTGCGCTGGTTCCCGCTGCCCAGCGAACGCGCCGCGGGCTGATCCGACCGCTCGCCGGCGAGGACCTTGCCGCGCGGGGCCTCAGCCCGCCTTCGGGTCGTCGGCCTCGAATCCGATCTGCCGGTGGGTCCCGTCGCAGAACGGTCTGTTGTTCGAATGGCCGCAGCGGCACAGCGCGCAGGCGGCGCCGTCGGCCTCCCCTCTGTCCGATCCCTCGATCCGGAACCGGCCCTCGAGTACGAGCGGCCCGTCCGCGCGCAGCCTGATCGACAGGGTCGGTGGATCGTCGTCGCCGGCAGGACGCATCCTCGTCTCGCCGAGTAGTCCCGCGTCCGCAAACCCGGCCTCGACGTGGGTACCATCGCAGAACGGCTTGTTGTTCGAAGCGCCGCAGCGGCACAGCGCGGCCCTAGTATGGCGCTCGATCTCGGCGTGCTCTGCATCCACGATCACCAGGTCGCCGGAAGCGTAGATGGGTCCGTCCGCCGTCACCCGCAGCTGGTTCACGGGCGATGGCTCTTCCTGCGGGCCGCCGTCGAGGCGTTCGTAACTCAGGGCCCCGGTGGGGCACCGGCGGATGACGGCCGCCACCTCCTCCGCCGGAGCGGCCGCGGGGTCGATCCACGGCCTTCGCTCCGGGTCGAACACCGCTCCAAGACCGTGCACGCACTCGGCCGCGTGAATGCAGCGCGCGGCATCGTACGCGACGCGGATCCCCCCAGCCTCGTACTCCCTGCTCCTGGCCATCTTCTCCCCCTATGCACTCGAGTCGCCCCCGAACACGCAGTCCCGTCGACGCCTGAAACCCGTCGAGGAGCGTCCAAGCTAGCGCCATCCCGTTCGCAGCAGCCAGATCTGGTATTCGTGCGACTTGGACGCCCGGTCCGCCGGGGGGCGCGAGCCCTCGGCCACCGTCCCTTCCGGGCTGTTGCGCCGGACTCCGTCGGACATAGCTTCTCCCTCCACCATGCAGGAACGTTTGATCGGACTGTACAAGGACCGCTTCGGGGAAGCCCCTTCGGCCGTGCTCGCGCTGGCTGGGGATGGGTCCAGTCGCGCCTACCGTCGGCTCATCGGCTCCGGGGGTCTCTCGGTCGTCGGAGTGATGGGGCCGGATCACGAGGAAAATCGGGCGTTTCTGTCCTTTACGCGAGCCTTTCGCGGCATCGATCTGCCGGTCCCCGAGGTGTACGCGGTTGACGAAGAGGGCGGCGTATACCTGCTCGAGGACCTCGGGGACACGACGCTCTTCGATGCCCTGGACGAAGCCCGAACGGCGGCCGGCGGTGAGTTCCCCGATTCCATCGTGCCGGTGTACCGCGAAGTGGCTCGCTGGTTGCCGGCGTTTCAGATTCGGGGCGGACGGGTCGTCGACTTTTCGGTAGCCTATCCGCGGGACGCCTTCGACCGTCAATCGATCCTGTGGGATCTGAACTACTTCAAGTACCACTTCCTCAAGCTGGCCCACGTACCGTTCAACGAGGCCCGGCTGGAGCAGGACTTCGAGACGCTCATCGAGTTCCTGCTCGGGGCGGAGCGTGACCACTTCCTGTACAGGGACTTCCAGTCCCGGAACGTGATGCTCAAGGATGGGGAACCGCGATTCATAGACTACCAGGGAGGACGCCGCGGGGCCCTGGCCTACGACATCGCGTCACTGCTCTACGATGCGAAAGCGGATCTGCCCGCCGACCTGCGCGCGGACCTGCTCTCGACATACCTCGACGCGCTGGCGGAGGAGACGCCGGTGGACCGAGAGAACTTCCACGTTCTGTACCGCGGATACGTACTCGTCCGGATCATGCAGGCGCTAGGCGCCTACGGGTATCGCGGCTTCTACGAGCGGAAGCCCCGCTTCCTGCGGAGCGTTCCGTTCGCCGCCCGCAACCTGCGGGGTCTGCTGGACGCCGGGCTGCCCGTGCGGATGCCCGAGCTGGAACGAGTGCTGGGTCACATCGCGGCCGCGTGGTCGGCACCGGACACGGCCCCCAGCCACCCGGGACTCACTCTGCACCTGTTCAGCTTCAGCTACCGTCGGGGGTACCCGGAGCCGGTGGACGGTCACGGTGGGGGATTCGTGTTCGACTGCCGGTCGGTACCGAACCCGGGTCGTGAGCCGGAGTACAGGACGCTTACGGGCCTCGAACCCGCGGTGGTGGACTTCATCGAGAGGGACCCGGCTACCCAGGCCTTCTGGGCCAGCGTGCGCGATCTGTCAGAGGCCCACGTGTCGGAGTACGTGCGGCGTGGCTTCGAGAGCCTCACGGTTTCGTTCGGGTGCACCGGCGGCCAGCACCGCTCGGTGTATTTCGCCGAGCGCCTGGCCGGGCACGTGGCGGGAGTATTCCCGGACGTCCAGGTAAGCGTGCACCATCGGGAGGAGCCGTACTGGCCGACCCGTGAGACCCCGGACGGTTGAGAGCCAGTTGGACGGAATGATCTTCGCCGCGGGGCTCGGCACGCGCCTCCTTCCTCTCACGAACCGCACGCCCAAGGCCCTCATCGAGGTCGGGGGCGTGACCCTGTTGGAGCGGACGGTCGAGCGTCTTGCCGACGCGGGCTGCAGCCGGATCGTAGTGAACCTTCATCACCATGCCGAGCAGATAGCCGCGTTCGTGGAGGCCGAGTGCGCGGCGGGTGGCGAGGCGAAGGGTGAAACCGAGGCTCATTACAGGTGGCACGGAGCGGAGATCGTCCTGTCGTTCGAAGAGGGGACTCCTCTGGAGACGGGTGGAGGCCTCAAGAACGCGAGGAGCCTCTTCCGCGGCGATCGAACGATCCTCCTGCACAACGTGGACGTGCTGTCGAGCGTAGACCTGGCCGGTCTCGCCCGAAGCCACGACGAAGCCGACGCCCTGGCCACGCTGGCCGTCAACCGACGGACGGCCAGCCGCTATCTGGTGTTCGACGATTCGGGACTGTGCGGGCGGGTGGACACGCGCGATGGTCTTGAAGAGTGGGCGCGGGTGCCCTCCCGGTCCCGGTGGCGCGCCGGTTTCACGGGCATCCAGGCCGTGTCACCCGGTATCCTGGGCCGGCTCGCCGAGGAGGGTGCATTCTCCATCACGCGCACGTACCTGCGTCTGGCAGCGGCGGGCTGCCGCGTGTTGCCTCGCGATGTGACCGGAGCCCTGTGGATGGACATCGGCACGCCCGAGCGACTGGACCTGGCCCGGCAGGAATGGCGCCCGCGGGCCTGAACTCGCGGTCCCTTCAGCGTCCCGCCGGTTGCTCGATCCGACCGCGCACCAGGAACGGCACTTCCAGCTCGTCTTCCGTCACCGCGTACATGTAGCCGTCCCGGATGATGGGCGCCGGAAAGAACTCAACGGGGAAGGGAAGAAGAACCTCTCCCAGGCACCGCCCTTCGGGATCGAACACGTCGAACAGCCGTCCTTCCTCTTCCGCCTCGGCCACCATTTGCACCCACAGGTTTCCGGCATCGTCGAGCAGGAATTCCTCGAAGGCGGGTTTCGACGACGGGACGCGCGACCAGTCGGGCTTGCCTCCCGCCTCGACGAACCACTCCATCCCCTCTTTCGCATCGGCCATGTCGGACTCCGAGACCGGCAGCGGATCGTAGTCGCGGCGGATCGAGCGCAGGGTGTCCCCTGTCCAGCTCAGCTGAAAGATACGGTACTCTCCGGTCAGGCCTGCCCAGTAGGTCCCGTCTCTTCCCAGCCGCCATTCCAGAGACGGAGTGAACGGGACGCCCGTCTGCATCCAGCTGCTCTCGTTGCGGATCTCGAAGTACGCACGCTCACCCGGGAATTGGGGCGGAGCGACGGAGTCTATGGGCTGAAGGTCAGGGGCGTACCGAACCATGACGAGCGCGAAGTCGTCCTCGACCCGCGTGTCCACCCCGTACGTGTAGAACTGTCCGGCGTCGTCGAAACCGCCGGGCCACGGCTGCACGACGATCCCTCCGATCGTGGGATGGCTGGCCACGAAAGCGCCCGTAGTATCGACGACCGAGAGCCGGTTGTTGGACGGGTCCGCGATCCACAGGTTTCCGTCGGTCCCCCAGTCCATTCCGATGACGCGATTGAACTCGCCCGGGCCTTCGCCCTCCCTCCCCACGATTCGAACGAACCGGCCGTCGGCATCGAACACGCGGAGCTCCTGCGCCTGGCCCTCGAACACCCAGAATCGCCGGTATCGATCTACCTCGAAGTCCGTGATCGCCCCGAACATGTCAGGTCCGGCCCCTTCGAGCGTACCGACCCTACGTTCCTCTCTCAGGGTCCACCCCTCGTCCGCGGCCCACACCGAGCCCCTTGGATTGTGGACCGAGATCTGTCCGCTGCTGAGAGTGTCGACGGTCCCGCCCCACCCGCTGGCCGGCGCCTCGCTGGCACAGCCGGCGGCCGTGAGCGTCAGAGTGATGGCGGCCAGCACCGCCCACGCCGCGATCAGTATTCGACGGGCGGTGGAGTCGTAAAGTCCGGCCTGCAGGTGCATGAGGTGTTCCTGTCCGAGGATTCGACCGTCAGGTGCCGGCTCGGTTGCCGACTGTCTGCGTTCGTCCGTGAGACACGCGGTGCAGAGGGAAGGTTGGTCGAAGCCTCGCGACGGCTCAGCGGAGGGTCAAGGGGGGCCGCAGGTCCCTGCCAAAAAAAAACCTGACCGGAGACCGGTTCGAGCCGTATGGCTCGCTGCGCCCCGCACCGGCCCCCGGGTCAGATTCAAGCGTGAGCGAAGCAGGTCGGAACGCTCCATTCCGGCGAGCGCTCGCATCCGGCTTCATATTCTATTTGCCGCTCGACGCGAAAAAGTTACACCCGGTAAACAGAAGCCACCCGTGTCACGTCTAACATGTGAACCCGGTCCGACGGAGCCTACGTGACGGAGCCCCGAAATCCGGAAGCCGAGCTGCCGCTCCTGATCCGGAGAGCACGCGCCGGAGATCCGCGCGCGTTCGAGGCGCTGGCCGCGGCCTATCGCGACCGGATCTACCGCTGGGCCCTGGTGCGGATCGGGGATCGGGATGATGCGGAAGACGCCACTCAAGAGGCGCTCGTGCGTCTGTATCGGGGCCTGCGGAACTACACGGGAAAGGCAAGCTTCGAAACCTGGCTCTACTCCGTGGTGAGAAGCGCGTCGGCCGATGCACAGCGGCGCAGGGCACGAAGTCACCGGTTGAAGGATCGGTTTGCCAGCCTCGTCGCCCGTGCCTCGGCGGCGGAGTCACCGCCGGTGGTCGAAGGGCTCGAGACCCGCAGGCTCGGAGAGATGGTGAGAGCATTCCTCGAGGAACTGCCAGCCCGTCAGCGTGAGGCTCTCTTCCTCGTCGACCTGGAGGGGCTCGGCCAGGCGGAAGCGGCCGTGCGGATGGGAGTCAGCCATGCGACGCTTCGGACGCATCTGTTTCGTGCTCGCCGGGCCATGCGGACCCGGTTGCTCGCTGCCGGACCTGGAACCGAGGAGACCGGATGAACTGTGGAGACTGTCGGGAGTTCCTGCTGGAAGGCGAGCCTGAGGAGATCGCCCGGGCGCTCGGCGACGCATCGGAAGAGCGATCGTTCGAACCCGTCGAGGGGGGAGCGATCGCTGCCTGGAGAGAGCACCTGCGTGCGTGTGCCAGCTGTGCCGGGGCGGCGAAGCGGATCCTCGAGGCGCGACGGGAGTTGGCCACGGACCTCGAGTCTCTGACGCCGCTTCGCCCGCTGGCGGAGGCGTTATCCGATGTGTCTCGGGAGGCCCCGGGCAGGCATGGCAAACTCCAGCGGACGGTCGCCTGGGGTGCGGCTGCTGCTGCCGCGGGCATCCTGATCGTCTGGTCGCTCGATTTCAACGGTGATCTGGTCACCGATCCCGGCGGCGCGGAGTCGAGATCCAGGGCCAGCGCCGATTCCAGGCGGGGAGCGCCCGAGGTGGAAGCTTTGCTCGACGAGAGCGTCGTCATCCTGGAGACGGACAACGAAGACGTGGTGGTGTACTGGTTCTATCAGGGGAGGGGACAATGAGAAACGATCTGAGTCGGCGAATCGGGATCGTCGTGGCCGTCGGAGCGATCCTCGCACTTGGCGTATTCGGCTGCGGGCAAAACGACACGCCCGATCTCGAGACCCGCACCTTCGAGCTCCTGCACCTGGAAGACTGGGTCGCCCAGGAACTGGTAGAGCCGTACGTGTACGCGGACCGGCCGGGAGCTCCGGGCAAGGCCAGCGTAGTGGAAGGCAAGCTCACGGTCCGGGAGACCGCCGACAATCTCCAGAGGATCGAAGAAACGCTGCTCGAGTTCGACCGGCCGAAGCCCGTGGTCCGACTGACCTTCCAGATCATCGAGGCGAATGGCGAAGCCGAGGTCGATCCGCGAATCGCGGAGGTCGAGACGGCCCTGCGGCAGCTATTCCGGTTCGAAGGCTACCGCCTCGTGGGCGAGGTGATGGTGCATGGAACGGCTGGGAACGAGGTGTTCCAGGAATTCGACGTTCCCGACCTCGGCGCATCGGCCATCGAAGCCATGATCCGCGACGTCCGCACCGACTCAGCGGGCGGCAGCGTGCAACTGGAGATGAGGTTCCACGCCGGATCGCGAACGGTGTTCGGAACGACAGTAAGAGTTCGGGCCGGGCAAACCGCGGTCCTGGGGAGGACGCCGAGCTCGGTGGGGAGCCGCAACATCATCCTGGCTGTCAACACGGAATTTCAGGAACTGTAGGCGTTTAGTGCCATGTTCTTGAAGTAATATCCAGAGATTTGGGTGGCCGCATGTGGCCTCTGGGAGGCCTGCTGCCGGCCGACCCGCGGGCCCGCGGGCTCCAGGGCCAACCGGCCTCGCGTTGACACTCTCCAGGCCCAGCCCTAACTTGGCGGCCCTGAAAACACGGAAAGTGGAGCTTTGCTCCCACCTTTCGGCGTGCCGTAGCCTGCGGGCGCGGGCATAGCTGCCGGGTCAATACACGTCGGCGCGATCCCCGCGGATCGCTGCCGTGTCGTGCATGCCCGATCGGCTGCTACCGAACGGGCATTTTTCGTGGACGCCGTTCCGCCTCGGGTCGAACGGATCGGCGACGGGTGTACCGCGGCCCTGGAAGAGGTGAAGTGAGCCAAGACGAGCTGCGCGTAAACGACAGGATTCGCATCAGTCCGGTTCGAGTGATCGACGGCGACGGGGAGCAACTGGGGATCATCGCCACTGACGAGGCGCGAGCGATGGCCGCGGAGCAGGGTCTGGACCTGGTCGAGGTCGCACCCAACTCGCGCCCTCCCGTATGCAAGATCATGGATTACGGGAAGTTCAAGTACGAACAGGCGAAGAAGGCGCAAGAGGCGAAGAAGAAGCAGCACATCATCCACGTGAAGGAAATCAAGATGCGGCCGAAGATCGAGGATCACGATTTCGGCTTCAAGCTCCGACACGCGAGACGTTTCCTGGACGATGGGGACAAGGTGAAGTTCACGCTTCGCTTCCGGGGCAGGGAGATGACGCACCCCGAGCTGGGCGTTCGGGTCCTCGAGCGTGTCAAGGGAGAGCTTGAGGAGCTCGGCATCGTCGAGTCGGACATACGCAAGGAAGGTCGGACCATGACGATGCTCATC
>JBDGXI010000180.1:0-3962 GCA_039584685.1 Gemmatimonadota bacterium
CGTCAGCCAGGCATTCGTCAGCCCCAGGCCGTCGTCCCGCCACACGGACTGCGGCCGGTTGGCGAGACCCGCCCGGTGGAGCGCGCCGAACAGCCATTCCCCGGAGCGGTCGCCGGTGAACATGCGGCCGGTGCGGTTGGCGCCGTGCGCCCCCGGGGCCAGGCCGACGATGAGGATTCGGGCCGCCGGGTCGCCAAACGAAGGAACGGGCCGCCCCCAGTATTCGTCGTCGGCGTAAGCTGCCCTCTTCGTACGGGCCACTTCCTCGCGCCACTCGACCAGGCGGACGCAGCGCCGACACGCCGTCACCTCGTCGTTGAGGCGCTCCAGCTCCCGGGAACCGGGCGAGCGGGTCACGCGATCGGAAGCTCCACGTCGAGCTGCTCCTTCGGCGCGTCCAGCACTACCGACGTATTCGTCCCCTCGATCCCCGGCAGTCCGAGCATGCTCTTGATCTCGCGGTTCATCTGCGATTCGTCCGCGAATCGACCGATGACCATCACATCGAACTCGCCCGTGATCTCGTAGACGTGCGTGAGGTGGGGGTGCTCGATCAACGACTTGATGACGTTGTCGAGGGCTTCACCCCGGGCCTTGATCCGGGTCACGGCGACCAGGCCTAATCCGAGCGCGCGGTAGTCGATCACGGGGCGGTACCCCTGGATCACGCCGCGGTCCTGGAGGTCCTTCAGACGATGGCCCACGGTGCTGGCGGCCACGTTCAGTTCCTCGGCCAGCTGGCGGTTGGACCGGCGTGCGTCCGCCTGCAGCGCCCGGATGAGCCGGATGTCCAGATCTCGGTATGTCACGGGTTCTTCTCCGCCGGTAATTGGACACACGTTGTGCCTCATCCTGATTCTCTTCAGATTCCGCGCTTCACACAAGTCAACACCGGTCATTCGGACGAAAACACGGATCCCCTATGAGAAACTCCGCTGCCGCGATCGCCCTGACGGTCCTCCTGGCAGCGTCTCCCCCGCCCCTCGGGGCCCAGGAGACGCCGGCCCCCGGGGACTCGTCGAGCAGCTCCGGAACGGATTGGTTTCCGGGTCGTTTCGCGATAGCCCCGCTGCGGGCGGCGCCGTTGGTAGTGCGCCTGGGGGGTGGACTGTTATCCACAGAGCGTGATATCGACGACAGCATCGATGGGCCGAACCTGGAGGCACAGGTCGCGGTGGGCGTCCGAATCCCGGTGGTTCGGTTCCAGGAGGAGAGCCCGGCACGACCGGCGATCGACCTCGGGTTCGAGGTCGGAGTGTTCTCCCGCTTCTTCATGGAATCGGTCGAGAAGGAGCAGATCGCCACAGACTACAGGGTAGGCGTGCCGTTGGGCATCCGGTACGGCATGTTCGATTTCGGGCTCACCCTCGTGCACGTCAGCTCGCACTTCGGCGACGACTACCTGGAAGACAATCCGCAGGACGTGTTCCAGAGCTCGCGCGAGGGATTCGAGCTTTTGCTCGGCCTGCGCCCCGGATTCTGCGGACGGATCTACGTGGGCGGCGATCTCAACCTTGGACGTAGCGAGGATTTCACGGGCACCGGCTTGCCCGGCGACCCGATCGTGATCTTCACGACCGTTGAGAAGTGGGCGTTTCGATTCGGAGCCGAATGGGACCCCACGCAGTGGGGCGACAAGCGGATCGCGCCGTTCGCCGCGGCGGACTTCGAGATCACGGAGTTCACCGACCGCATAGCCTCGCACGTCGTGGCCGGCGCCGCCTTCCGGATCAAGACGGTCCGTCTGCTGCTCAACGCCGAGTACCACGACGGTCCTTCCCCGATGGGACAGTTCCGCACGGTGGACGAGCGGTGGATCGGGGCCAATCTGACCGTGGAGCTGTGACGGCACGCGTGGAAATTCGAGTACGGAGGAAACGAATGATGAAACGGGAAACGGAACGACTCGAGCGGAGGATCGCCGAGCTGGAACGGACACGGGCGCGCGACCGGCGCCTCGGGCTGGCGGGGCTCGTCACGGCGGCCATGGTGGTCCTCACCGCGTGGTCCCCACTCGAGTCCCAGGAGGCACGGCACATCGTGGAAATCAGTGCCGGTGCCAATCACACGTGCGCGCGCACGGCCGACGGGCAGGTCCTGTGCTGGGGATCGAACGAATTCGGGCAGCTCGGCACGGGGACTACGCGCTTCAACGACCCCACCGGCCGGGGGCGGTGCCTGTCGCCCGACATCCAGCCGGGCACTTACGCGCCGGCCGAGAGCAGCCCGATGATTGACTGCTCCTCCCGACCAGCACGGGTGCTGCTGCCCTAGATCCGGATCACCGGGCCAGGATCTCCTCGAACAGGGCGATCGCTCTCGGGTCGCCGGTCTGGCCGAGCCAGAACAGGGAGGCCTGCACCAGTTCGGGGTCGTCGCCATCGCGTGCCACTTCCATCAGGGCCTCGAACCCGGCTCCGTCCGGTAGCTGGGACAGCCCGAAGAGCGCCGCCTCCTTGACCTCGGAGTCGCCGTCCGAGCGCACGATCTCCTCGAGGCCCTCAGTGGCCCGGTCTCCCGCCAGCTGGGCCAGCCAGAAGATGGAGCCCTCCCGGGTATCGGTGGCGAGGTCATCGTCCCGTGCCATGTCCAGGAGCTCCGGCCAAATGACCACGTCGGCGGCCAGAGAGGCGGCGCCGATCGCCTCGTCCCCGAACTCGCCGTCCATGCGACGGGCCAGCGCAAGCAGGTAGTCGGCTGCATCCCGCGTGCCCACAGGGCCCAGGTCCGCTCCCGGCGTGTCCCGTGAGTCGCCTCCCACCCACATGTTCAGGTCCACGATCCGCCGGCCCGACTTCTCCACCTCCACCCATACGGGCCCGTCGTCGCAGCTCCGGTCCTCGAGGTCTTCACCGTCGTCGTGAATGCTGATGTGGTGGCCATCCCCGCACACGCCGTCCCGCGCTTCAAAGCTGAAGCGCACGCTCCCGTCGGGGGCCGCCTCGATACGGCGGCCCAGGTCTCCCGCTTCCTGGGCCACGCTCGCCGGTGCCAGGATCAGCCACGAGAGAGCGGCGACGCCCCCTGAGAGCGCCGCCGCCAGGCCCACACCACCCCACTTCATCCGCCTGCCTGTCATCTCTCCCCCGCTCTACTCGTTCAGGATCTCGAGCAGCACGTCCTGCGCCCGCGGATCGCCGGACTGGCCGATCCAGAAGATCGCGTGCTCACGGAGCTCCGGGTCTTCCTCGCTGCGGGCGATCTCGAGCATCTTGTCGAACGCCGCATCGCTGTCGACCTGGGTCAGCGTGAACAGGATGTGCTCCTTCATATCCGTGTTGTCGCCGGCCGAGTCATACATCTGGCCCAGCACCCGCGCGTCCACGTTGCCGGACTGGCCCGCCATGAACAGGGCCATCTCGCGGACCTCGTCTTCCTCGTTCTCGTTCGAGTAGATCGAGAGCAGCCAGTCTCCGTCCACGGCCCCGTCCATCTGTGTCAGGGCGAACAGGATCTGCTCGCGCACATCCGGATCATCCACGTCGTCGAACATCTGCTTCAGGAGCGCCGCGTTCTCCGGCGACGGGTGCTGGGCGAGCCCGTGCACCGCCATCGCGCGCACGTCCGGATCGACGTCGGACCGGGAGGCGTAGTCCCGGAGGATCTGGCCGGCCCGGGGGTCATCGGTCTGCCCGAGGGCGAAGACGGCCTGGCCCTTGAGATCCTCGTCCAGGTTCGGATCCTCGAGGATCGAGATCGTGGCGTCGATGGCCCGAGGATCGTTGACCTGGGTGAGCCAAAAGGCCGCATGCGCCTTCACGTCAGGGTCCGGGTCGTTCCGCACCACGTCCAGCATCACGTCCAGCGTCTCGTCGGACTCGTGCTGACCGAGGATGAACACGGCCTGCGCCCTGAGCTCGGCAGTCTCCGGGGTACGGTTCTGCAGGACCGTCTTGAGATACGGAATCGCCTTTTCCGGATCCGCCTGGATCAGGGCGTGGAGCGCCATGGCCTTGATGTCG